>JBOGMU010000292.1:0-67247 GCA_050746865.1 Candidatus Acidiferrales bacterium | reverse complement strand
ACCTATCCCTGATCGTCGCCGGTACAAAGTACCGCGGCCAATTCGAAGAGCGGCTGAAGACCATCATGAAGGAATTGATGGAGAGCCAGAACGCTATTGTCTTCATCGACGAACTGCATACGCTCGTGGGCGCGGGGTCCGCCGAAGGTTCTCTGGATGCGGCGAACATTCTTAAGCCCGCGCTTTCGCGCGGCGAGATTCAGTGCATCGGTGCGACCACTCCCGGCGAATACCGCAAGTCCGTGGAGAAGGATCGCTCGCTCGAGCGGCGCTTCCAGGCAGTGAAAGTCTCCGCGCCAAACGAAGAGGAAGCGATTCGCGTGTTGCAGGGTGTTCGCGACCGCTACGAAAAATTTCACGCGGTCAGCTACACGGAAGATGCGATCCAATATGCGGTCTATCTCTCGAATCGCTATATTCCAGACCGCTATTTGCCGGACAAGGCCATCGATCTTCTCGATGAGGCTGGCGCACGTGTGAAGTTGCGCCAGGCGATGCTTCCCGACGAAGTCTCTGAAGTGCAGAAGCGCGTGAAATTCATTACGCACCGCATGGAAACGGCTATTGCGAATCATGAATTTGAGAAGGCGCGGTTCTATTCCGAAGAGGAGCGCAAAGAGAAAGAGCATTTGCGCGCGCTTCGCGAGAAGCTGAAGATTGACGATTCCTCAACCGGTATCGTCTCGCGCGAAGACATTGAAGAAGTCGTTGCCCGCTGGACCGGCATCGCCGTGACGTCGATAAAAGAAGACGAGCAGCAAAAACTCCTGCGCATCGAAGAGGAGCTGCATCGCCGGGTCATCAGTCAGGACCGCGCAATCACCGCGCTCGCTCGTGCTATTCGCCGCAGCCGCGCGGGTCTGAAGGCTCCGGGCCGGCCGGTGGGATGCTTCCTGTTCCTCGGCCCGACGGGCGTGGGCAAGACGGAAGTGGCTCGCCGGCTCGCGGAATTTCTGTTCGGCAGCGAGAAATCGCTGATTCGCTTTGACATGTCCGAGTATATGGAAAAGCACTCGGTTTCAAAGCTGATCGGCGCGCCTCCAGGATATGTCGGCTACGAAGAGGGCGGCCAGATTACCGAGCGCGTGCGCCGAACTCCCTATTCCGTCATTTTGCTCGACGAAATCGAAAAGGCGCACCCGGACGTTTACAACATTTTGTTGCAGGTGTTTGAAGACGGCCAGTTGACCGATGGATTGGGCAACACGGTCGATTTCCGCAATACGATTATCATCATGACGTCCAATATCGGCGCCCGCCAACTGCAAAAGCAGAGCGGATTGGGCTTTATTTCCGCCGGTGAGGGTGTGGTGGCTAAGAGCCAGGACGATTTGGTGATGACGGAAGTGAAGCGCGTGTTCAATCCTGAATTCTTGAACCGCCTTGACGAAGTCATTCTGTTTAATTCGCTGACCGATAGCGATTTGCTCCTTATCATCGACCTGCTGGTAAGCCAAATCAACGACACGCTGATCCATCGACAGGTGCAAATCGTTATCAAGCCGGAAGCGCGCCAGTGGATTTTGGAAAAAACGTGCAGCGATCGCAGTTATGGTGCGCGACCGCTGCGGCGCGCTCTGCAAAAGTACGTCGAAGACCCACTGTCGGAAGCTCTGATCCAGGGCGGATTGCAACGGCCGGCCACGCTCGAGATTTTCCTCGCGGGCGACGGCTTGTCGTTCCGTCCCGTTGCGGAAGCAACCCCGGTGGCCCACTAAGAATCCTACACGCGCGAAGCCGGACGGAGCTGTCCGGTGAGGGGAGTAAAAATATTGGGCGGGGGACTGCGGCCTTGAAGCAGATCACGGCCGCTGACAAGAGGATATTTTTGCGCGTGGTAGAGACTTTCGTTGTGGTGTGCTTATGCTTCGCTGCGCTTGCTCCGATCGCATTTGGCCAGGCGCAGCAGCCCGCCAGCCAGCGAATCGTCACGCACATCTATTTTGAGGGCAATCGCCGTGTGGGCCGCGATACGCTGCTGGCCAGAATGCGCACGAAGCAAGGCGATGCTTTCAACGCCGAAGCTCTTGGCGCGGACTTTCACGCCTTGTACAACACCCACTTCTTCACGGATATTCGGCTTGAGGAAGCTGACGATCCCAGCAATCCCAACGGAGTGATCATCACGTTTTATCTGACTGAGCGGCCCGTCATTCGGCGCATTGAATATACCGGCGAAAAATCGATCAGCGAATCGGATATTCTGGACGCATATAAGACCAAAAAGGTCAGCCTCTCGGTCGACAGCCAGTATGACCCGACGGTGGTCATGCGGGCACGCGTGATTATTCTGGCTCTGCTGGCCGAGCACGGGCGTCAATTTGCCACGGTGAAGCCCACCATCGAGGCAATCCCTGCCGCAAATGCCATCAAGCTGGTCTTCAACGTCGATGAAGGGCCGAAGGTCAAGGTCGGACGTATAACTATCGAGGGGAATCACGCGTTCTCAAGTCGAAAGATTGTCCGATCGATGCACAATGACCGGCCCTACAGCATCCCGCTGGGATTCGCGTTTATTCCGGTGATGAGTAAGACTTTCGATGCAGACAAACTTACCGAGGATCTCGAGGCGGGAATCCGCAACTTGTATCTATCAAACGGATATATGCGCGCGGACGCGATCGTCAAGAGCACGGAAACCGTAAATACTAAGCCGGTGATTCCCTTCCCTTGGGATAAGAATGGAAAAGCCACCAACATCACGATCTCGATTCAGGAAGGCGCGCAATACCGCTTGGGGAACCTGCGGTTCGTCAGCTCCGATCCCGACGTGGGACTGATCTTCAGGTCCGAGGACTTAGCGCGGATTTTCCCGATGAAAAAAGGCGATATTTTCTCGGCCGAAAAACTGCGCAAGTCTTTCGAAACGTATCGCAATCTTTATGGCGAGCGCGGCTATATCGACTTTACGCCGAACCCCGAATTCGATTTCGACGACGCGCACAAGATCATCAATCTCACGCTCGATTTCGATCAGCAAAAGCAGTATTACGTGCGCCGAATCGAGTTTTCCGGCAATACGACGACGCGGGATAAGGTGATCCGGCGCGAGATCGTGCTGGATGAAGGCCAGGTCTACAATAAGCGCCTGTGGGATTTGAGCGTCCTTCGCCTCAACCAGTTGGGCTATTTCAATACGATCAAGCCTGAGAATTACGACCTGCAGAAGGACGTGAAGAACGGCTCAGTCGATATTTTGCTGAAGGTGAAGGAAAAGGCGAAGCAGTCGATCAGCCTTACGGGCGGCGTCAGCGGGCTTACGGGCAGCTTCATTGGGTTTTCTTACCAGACGAACAATTTCCTCGGTTTGGGCGAGACGCTCACGGTTGCGGCAAATATTGGCAGCATCGAACGCCAGCTCACTTTCGGTTTTACTGAGCCCTATCTCTTTGATCGGCCGCTCTCGGCGGGATTCACGGTTTTCTCTTCGAAATACGATTACAACACGGCGAGACAGTACGGCTTGCTCTACGGTCAATCGGTAGCGATCAATCCAGCGCTGCAGGAAAACTACAACACGGATTCGAAAGGCTTCACCGTATTCGCCACCTATCCAATTCGCAAGCTGCCGTTTTTCAAAACCCAATTGCCTGCGCGGTTCGGGGTCAATTATGGTTTTTCGACCACGAACATCACCACATTCAGCCAATCTGCATCGCTACTTTTCGAACTGACGAAATTTACGAGCCTGGCCGGGCCGAACGCCCTAAAAGGCATCCAGTCCAGCAAAATCACGCCTTCGATTAGTTATAGCAGCGTGAATAGCGCAATGAACCCGACCGGCGGGAAAGAATTCTCCTATTCGTTGAGCCTTGAGGGTGGACCGATGGGCGGCAACGTGAACTCGCTGGAGAACCTGTTCAGGTCGCAGTACTTCCGTCCAAGCTTCCATCACCGCAACGTTATTGCGATGAATTTTCAAGTAGCGGACATAACAGGCTATGGCGGGAAGGATGCTCCGCCGTACAACAAATTCTATTTGGGCGGCGAGAGCGACGTCCGCGGCTTCTATCTCTATACGATTTCGCCTTTCGTGGTGCTTCCATACCAGACCAGCACACCGGTGACGTTCCTGGACCCGACGAGAATCAACTCCGTCGGTCAGCCAACGGCCGTTTCGATCTCCGTGCCGACGCTGCAATTCATCCCCACGCGTCCCGGCGGCGATCTGGAAGCGATTTCGAATATCGAATACAGAATCCCGATAGCCGGGCCGGTGGAGTTCGATCTCTTCCACGACTTTGGAGTGAACGGAATTTTGAAGACTTCCGAGCTGGCCTTGGACCCGTCGGCCGTCGCGACCCTGCATGAACAGTTTCCGAATGCGTCGACGCGGCCTACGATTATGCCGGGCACGAATTTCACGCCGCACACGTCGGTCGGAATTCAGGTGGTGGTGCAGTTGCCTATTATTGGGGCTCCTGTTCGAGTGTTTTACGCATGGAATTATTTGAGGGTGAGAGATGCGATCGAACCGCCCGTCGGCCTGTATCCATGCGCGGATGCCACGAAGGCATGCACATATTCGGGTTTCGCCGGCCTGCCGGCCGGTGTGTTGAATTCGCAGATCCGGCCAGAGTTGAATTTGATTATGCAGAGCAACCAGGCGCAGCAGAGAATTCCGCCGACGTTGCTGGAGCCGGCACACACTTTGAACTTCACTGTGAGCCGGACTTTCTAGCGATTTGGAACGGTCGAAAAAGCCGCGACTCCGTGACTGGTTTGAGGCAAGATGTCATGCCTCCTGGATAACGCGGGAAGGCCAATACCGTCAGGCAAAGGCACGCTGATGACCCGGGTGCGTGAGGTGAAACAGGATATGGGCTTGGAGGAATTGGAATGAACCGGTGGACGACGAGCGCGGTTTTGCTCTTTTTCGTCGCGCTCGTAGCGGGGTGCGGCGGCAACAGCACGAACGCTGGTATTACGATCACAGCTGCCAGCACCACCACGGGCGCAAACTCTGTAACTGTTCCGGTCAACGGCACCGAGCAATTCGCCGCGAGTGTCACCGGAGTTTCCGTTACCACGGTTTACTGGCAGGTGTGTCTGCCGACACCCGTATCGAATTTTCAGATTCCCACGACTTGCACTGCGATTCCCGGGGTCACGGCGCGTCCCGGCAGCAAGGTGCTCACAGGCTACGGCAGCATCAATCAGAACGGCTTTTACACCGCGCCCGCACAGATCCCTAATCCGAATAGTTTTGTCATCCTAGCTACGAGTCCGGTGGATCTTACGGCTTTCGCTACGTTCACGGTTACGATCGATTCAGGTATCCGCGTTCAAGTGACGCCCACCGCTGTAACGATCGGCACGGGCGGGACGCAGCAATTTACTGCCACCGTTACAGGCACTTCTAATACCTCCGTCACGTGGGAGGTGAACGGCACTGCCGGTGGCGATCCGAACAACGGCGGCACGATTACTGCGGCAGGGCTTTATACGGCGCCCGCTACGGGCACTTCTGCCGTCACGATCAAAGCGGTATCGGGTGCGGATAATGCCACAAGCGGAACCGCCACGATCAGCCTTGTGGACGCAACCCCGACGCTCACTGGCATGGAGCCGCAAGTCGCCGGGCAAGGCTCATCGCAGCAGGAGGTTTATCTTGCCGGGACAAATTTCACGAGTAACGGTTCCGTCGTTGTAAATGGCACGCCCGTACCGTTCGTATTTCTCAGCACTTCGCTCTTGCGCGCCATAATTCCCGCAAGCGAACTGACTGCGGCGGGCACTGTTCCCGTGCAGTTTCAACTGCAACCTATTCCCCCGCAGGTCGGGCAGCTTTCGAATGCGGAGAATCTCACGATTGTTCCGGTTCGGCCTTCCATCGTGGCGTACTCTCCGCGAAGCTTCACGTCGACAGGCGCGGCCTCGACGGTCAACCTTACAGGCGGATTTTTCTTACAGGGCGCGTCGGCAAAGACGGCAGTTCAGTTTGACGGCGGCAGTGAGGGCCCAGTAGTGCTGTCGACAATCGATAACACGCATCCATCTCAACGCATGGGTGTGACTCTGCCCGCGAATGCGCTAAGCGTCCCTGGGCTATATGCGATCACAGCTCAAAACCCCGGGATCGCCGCGGGCCAGCCATCGATGTCCGCGGCCAATATTGCGGTCACGCCTACGTCTGCAATGCTTCCCTCCGGTGGCGCGACCGCAATTTCGCTGGGCGGAGCCTCGCAACCTTCCTCAATTGCCGTCGATTTAGGAACCGGCACCGCCGTGATTGCCGAACAAGGTGCGAATGCGGTCGCTCTGGTCGATACGGCATCGCGTACCGTCGCAGCGACGATTCCCGTCGGCACCGCACCGACCGGTGTCGCCATAGACGATTTGCTGCCGCACCATCTCGCTCTGGTCGTGAATAGCGGCGATAACAGCGTCTCGGTGATCGATTTGAGCACCGGCGCCGTGACAAAAACGATTTCACTCGCCGGGTTCACACCTACAACCAGTCATCCCGTTTCGATCGGCATCAATTCCCAGACGCATCGCGCGATTGTGGCCAACGCGAGCACGAATCTGGCGACAGTGATTGATCTGATTAACACAAACACAAATATCGATCCGGCGTGCACGACTGCACCGTGTCCTCTCATTGCCGTGGGAGGAACTTCCACCGGCTACAGCACGGGTGGAAGCCCCGCAATAGGTATCGATTCGGAACTCAACTGGGCCCTGGTCACGCCGGGTGGCGCGGGTTCCATCAACATCGTAGATCTCGGGTTCGGTAGTCCCAATCCCGGCAGCGGCGGCCGGGCGCCCGCGGTGATTGCCTCGCTGTCGCTCTCCACTACCGTGCAGGGCGTGGGGATTGATTCAGAGACGCACACAGCGCTCTTCACCGACTTCAATTCCGGCAATGTCACCACGTACAGCCTGCTGGATAACACCGTCAACTCCGTCACGAATTTCGGCACCGCGCTTACTCTGCCCAAGGAAAACGTGGCTGCCGTGAACCCGTTGCAAAACGTCGGCATAGCCATCAATTCCGAAGGAACGGGCACGGCTTCGATCATCGACCTTGGCAATCACAACGTGCTTCAAACCGTCACAGGCCTTACAAGCCAGGATGGTACGCCGAGCGCGGTAGCCGTCGATCCTGCTACCAATGAAGCTCTTATCGCAAACTCCGCCGCGGGCACGGTTACCGTGATGCCGCTTGGCGCGTCCAGTCCAAAGCCGCTCCAGACCCTTGAATCGAACCCGTCCATCGCATTCACGTCCGCAACGCCGCTTTCTCTCACGATCAACGGCATGGGTTTCGACAACAGTTCGAAAGTCCTGCTGGACGGAACACAGGTCGACACCACGTTCTTTAGCTCGCGTGAGATTCAGGCCACTGTACCGGCAAGCCTCCTCGTTTCCGCGCGGCGCTTCGCCGTTCAGGTGCAAAATACAGCCGGTACCAGCGTTTCCGTTTCCAACGTTGAGCCGCTGACAGTAGTTCAGGCCGTTTCGGTCGGTACTGCACCCGCTGGAGTCGCCGTCGATCCGGATCATGATCTTGCAGTAGTCACCAATTCGGGGAGCGGCAATATTTCACTTGTGTCCATCGCACCGCCGTCAAGTTCTTCTCCGCAATCTCTTGGACCTGTCGGCGTGATTGGCAATCCTTTACCTGCACACCTGAATCCGCGAGCGGTCGCGGTCGATGCGCGCCTTGGTCTCGCCGTGGTAGCCAATTACGACAGCAACGATCTTTCGCTCGTCGATTATTCCAACGTGAACATGCCCGGTCCGTATGCTCCTCCGGCCGTGCCAGGATGCGCGGCTACCACCGTTTGCACCGGGCCGGCTGGCGTCGCCTTCAACCAGGATACGAACGCATTCCTCGTCACCGACACAAATATTGGCGCTGCGAATAGCGACGTAGCCTTCGGTAACGTCACGCCGCCGTCTGCTACTTCAGCCGCTTCGATCGGCAATCCTGGAACGCCGCAGCCCGTCGATCAGACTCCGGGCGACTTGGCTATCGCGCCTTCCTTTGACCCATTTGATCCGGTAAATAATCCAAATCCGTCGCTAACGTATGCCGCAATCGCATCCTCAGCGCAGACAAGCGTTATCGACTTTTTGAATACCGCATCCGAACTCGTGGTCGGTCGCACGACGGGAGTCGTTCAACCCGCGGGCATCGTTTACGATTCTTTAAATCGCGCTTTTCTTGTGTCGGACAGCCTGAATAACGCCATCGTGATGGTCGATCCGCTTACGTTCGTTCCAGTTGCAGTTCGAGGCGGCTTCAACCCATCTTCGATTGCATACAACTCGCAGACCAGCACGATCGTAACTGTGAATGGCGCGACAGGCACGCTCTCCGTTCTCGATTACGTGTGTCCGCCTCTGGCAGGTCAGCCCGCGTGTACCGCACCGCAGGTTCGCGACGCGATTGGCTTGGTGGGTTCGCAGATTTCTCCTACTGCGCCGTTAGGGCCGAAGACGATCGATATCGATCCGCTTCTGAATGTGGCGGTAATTGTCGATTCGGAAAACAACCGCGTGCTGCTGATTCCGCTGCTCTATTGATTGACCTTTAGTACGGGCGATCTTTAGATGGCGGGGAAAATTGTTCTCACCGGCAACCCTGGTCTGCGTCTAAGCATCCGACCGGGGCATAGACGCGGGAAGCCTGCTCGAATTTGCCGTGGACGGGAACACGGTTTCGTTGTACCTTGTGCCGGTTCGAATTGACCAGCTTCCGCGTCGAAGCTATAATCCCGCACTCGCGTTTAAGCGCCATATTTACGTGAAGGAGTCAGAATGAAGATGCGATTCGTAGTACCCGTTTTTGCGGCCCTTGCGTTCTCGTCGATCGCGGGAGCGCAGACGGCGTCAAAGGCCGCAGATGCGTCGGCCAAAATCGGTGTGATCGATTTCCAGGGTGCCATTGCGAGCACTGCTGAAGGGAAAAAAGATGCGTCCCAATTGCAAACCGAGTTCGCGCCGCGCCAGCAAGAGTTGGCTAACCTGCAGAAGCAGGGCCAGGATTTGCAAACGAAGCTTAGCACCGGAGCGAACACGCTGAGCGATGACGAAAAGGCTCGCCTGCAGAGCCAGATTAATCAGGTTCAGACGTCCGGCCAGCGAAAGCTGCAGGACCTGCAGGACGATATGAACGCCCGCGAACAGGATTTCGTGCAGGAAATCGGATCGAAAATGGTGCAGGTCGTCGACAAATACGCGAAAGAGAACGGCTACACCATGGTGATCGACGGCGGTTCACAACAGAGCACCGTCGTTTGGGCGGCGCCGCAGGTGAACATCACGCAGTCGATCATTTCGCTCTATGATTCAACCTATCCCGCGAAGGCGTCTTCGGCGGCTGCACCATCTTCTTCAACGCCGCACACCACGACACCAGCGCACCCAAGCACCACAAAACCTTAAGAACGTTAGGTTTCTGCCAAGCAAAGAGCCTCGCTGAAAAAAACCGGCGAGGCTCTTTTGTTTGTCGCTTCGACTAACGGTCAGGCGTGAGCAAGCGGCTCTTCCACTATCTCGATGAGCAACTTGCCGCCTACCTGTGCAGACACCAGAAAGAAGTTTACCCGCGCGCCGTCCGCTCCCGCGCGAGCTTGCGGATACACGGGTGCGAGCCCAAAGCGGTCGCGCAAAACGTGCGTTGCCCTAGCCACACTCCGGACCCCTAGTTCAACTTGTTGAATCCCCTCGCCATGTTTTCGCAGAAATCGCGCAATCGCGCCGTCAGCGTGTCGATCGCGAGTGGTCAGGATGTCCAAGTGCACCGTGTCGCCAGCGCGAATTTCAAATTCTTCCGCATCCAGATCGGGCGGGACATCGGCGAGATGTGGCGCTCCATTTGCCGCGCGTATCTGAACGAATCTGCTCGGTTCGACTGCGATGCCGACTGTTGTTCGCGGAAACCTGCCGTGATTTCCATACTCGTTGAAAATGAAACAATCAGCTACACCGGAGTCGGCGAGCCAGCCGCTAACGCACTGCTGCGCACGAGCAAATCCGACAGCAAAAAGTTCGGCCGCCGACCGTTCGCGCACGCGCGCATCGGGCGCACACAGTTCGTCGATCAGTTGAGCGATGACCCGGTTGCCGACTCGCTTCGGATTGTCAGGGAGTGACATGCGCCGCATCTTGAACGGCGTTTACATTGGATAAAACGGCGTAGGCGACTTGCCCCGGCTGCACCGTCAGCGGGACGTTCCAGCGAGGACGCACATCGCCCACAGAGGCCGGGGTGTTCAACGTGCTCAGGTAATACGTGCCCGGCGGGACGTTGGGGAAAAATCCCTGCCCTTGGAGATTGGTTTCGGTGCGGCCAACAAGATATTTGCCCTCGGCGAGGTCGAGTATGCGGCGTTGAACCCCCGGATTGCGCTTGGCCTCCAGCGCGTTCCATTTCCGGCTCGGGTCGATGTCCTGCAGGTTCATATCGATGCCGTTGATGCTCTCCGGCACCTGCTCGATGTAGCGGCGGACCGCGTCATCGTATTTTGACTTTTCCTTTTCGTATTTTTCCGGATTCTTCTCCTTGTCGGATTCCTTCACAGTAGAAACGGGAAAGCCGGACGCACGATCACCCGCATTGCGATCCATGTAGGCTTTATGAAATTCGGGGATGTTCATCACATCTTCGGCTTTTAGCTTTTTGATGAAATCGACGCCCGAAAACGTGATCCATTTATTTTTCTTCATCCAGTCTTTCAGTTCCTTGGAGCAGTCCAGGCTATCAATGAAATCTTCAAGGCTCTCTTTCGGGTAAGCCGCTTCCCCCTCTTTTTGAATCTCCTCGTAGCTTTTGCTCAGCAGAAACACAGGAAAGCCGCGGACTGGCTCTTCCAAGCCGCCCGTGGGGCTTACGTGTATCGCAAATTGAATGGAACCGGTTTGCGCCGCGGCGTGAACCGCACCGACGCCGGAAATTGCAGCGCATGCGCAAGCGACCGCAACCCAAGTGGCGAACTTCTTCATGCGCGTCATGGTAGCAGAAGGCGCCTCATAGGGCCGGATCAAAACACGAAAAAATCGATGCGGGAGTGCCGTTTTGGACATACAGATCGGGAGCCGTAGGAGTGCAAAGGAGGTAGAGAACGCAAACAATAAAACACATCGGTAATTTGTCTCGGACCGGTGAGCTTTGAGCGAGGAGCGTAATTAACGCCATAGCGGCAGGCGAGAAGGGCGACTTCGCCGCTGCGCCGGACTTAGATAGCCACGGGCGATTAACGCGTTAGTAGAGGTGGAAAACGACTTCGATCGTTTGTCTAACGGCAGTCGGTTTGCCGTCTGGCCCGAGCGCCGGCTTGAAGCGCCAGGTCTTCACGGCTGCCACGGCGTTCTCATCCAGGCCGAGGCCGAGGCTCTTCACGACCTTGGCGTCGAGCACGCGGCCATCCGCGCCGATGATGGCGGAAACAAGCACGGTCCCCTGATATTTTGCCTTTACCGCTTCATCGGAGAATTGCGCATTGGGGCAGTAGAGGCAACTCGGTGTGCCATATCCCCCAATACCCGCCGTTGGATAGCCGCCGCCTGTACCGTTCTCGAAGCCGTTTCCGAGGCCACCACCGTTACCGTTTCCGATTCCGGTACCCTTCCCGTTGCCCATGGAATCGCCGAGAACGTGCGAGAGCGGGTCGCCCCATGTCGTAGCGTTGATGTTCGGGGGCGTAAGGTCCTTATTTCCCAGAATCGTAGGCGTCATCGCGATTTGAGGATGTTCCACTGGATGGGAAATCGGCACAGCGATTTGTTGCGCCGCGAACTTGGGAGCGCGGCCGCGCGAAGCAGGTGTCAGGTCGCGCGCGCCACCACCACCACCTGCCTTCTTTACGGAAGGCGGTGCCATATAGGGGGTGATTGTTACGGCCGTCAGTGGCGTGTTATTGGCCTTGGTCGTGGGAGGTGCGAGAAGCGCGGGAAGCAGCGGACCGATAATCAGCGCCAGCACCACCACGTGAAATGCGAGCGACAGCGCCTGCACGCGCGTAAACTGCGAATTTTTCGACCAGATTTCGGGTATCGGCTCGCCGGTCGTTTCCATCGGCGGCATCTTTGGGGGCGAGATCAGGTCCTTTACGTTCTGCCAGAAACCGCTGAAACCCATGTTCCAGTTTGTGATCAACCGCGAATTAACGGCGCCGCGAGGAGCAGGCTTAAAAAACTCCTCGAAATTCTCCTTTACACCAGTTCCGAATCCGCTGCTCGAAAAGAGATCGCCTTCGGCGGCGCCTCTCACCTTTACAGGTCGCTCTACTAAGAAATCGCACAGGTTCGAATAGAGCACTTTCAGCCGGGATTCCTGAACCGGTGACCGGAGGTTTCCCAGCGGGTTCTTTTGACTCAAAACTTCTTCGTGGGGATTTGGCATCGTCGCTCTTCCGCGCCCGAGTTTAGACGCACTCTATCATATCAAACGGAATTCAACCTCTATCCTCTGCTCCACGGCCGGTTACATCTGCAAATAGCAATTGCCGGGCTGGCGGACGCAAAGTTCCCAAATAGAAATCCAACATCCGTCGTTTCGTCTCACTGTCTCTGGAATGGGGCATTGGCGGCCGCCGGGGTGCGCCTCTGGTGGCGCTCCACAATCAAATAAGTTAGACGCTATCCTTCTGGAAAGGATGTATGCGCCCCAAGGCTGACATCGTTGCTCGATTCATTGTAACATACGACTCTTGGCACTCTGTTTTGGTTACATTCCCTGGAAAGAGGCTCCGGCTCCCCCGTAATGGCGAAATCTATTGACCTGAAGAGCACCTTGAACCTCCCGCGCACGGACTTCCCGATGAAAGCGCGGCTACCTGAGCGCGAGCCTGCCCAGCTCGCCGTCTGGGAGTCTGCCGGACTCTACCGGCGCATTCTTGAGTCCCGGGCCGATGCGCCGCTGTTTGTTCTTCACGATGGGCCGCCTTACCCGACCGGTGAAATCCACCTTGGCACCGGACTTAACAAAGTAGTGAAGGATCTCATCGTTAAGACCAAGACTATGGCAGGCTTCCGCGCGCCTTACGTTCCCGGCTGGGACTGCCACGGACTTCCAATCGAGACAAAAGTAGAAAAGGAGCTTGGGGGCAAAGGAAAGGTCTCCGCGGCTGTATTTAGAGCCAAGTGCCGCGAGTTTGCGGCGCGCTACGTCGAGGCTCACAAGCGCGAATTCAGGCGCCTTGGCATTTTCGGGAGTTGGGACGACCCATACCTCACGATGGACCCTCGCGACGAGGCTTCCATCGCCGGCGCGTTTATCGATTTTCTCGACAAGGGCTACGTTTACCGCGGGCTGAAGCCGGTCTATTGGTGCATTTTCGACCGGACAGCGCTCGCCGAAGCAGAAGTGGAATACGAAAATCACGAGAGTCCGTCCATCTGGATTAAATTCCCGCTGGCGTCGACTATTGGTGCCATCGGTTTGGAACCGCGCGAGAATCTCTCAGCGCTCGTCTGGACCACCACGCCCTGGACGCTGCCGGCAAATCGTGCGCTCGCCTTTCATCCGGATTACGAGTATGTGGTCGCCGATACGTCTGCTGGCAAGCTGCTCGTTGCCAGAAACAGGCTGAATGCGTTCGCGAGCGAGTTGAAGGTTGAAGTCCGCGACGTGCAAGGCGGCTGGACGGGCAAAGAATTCGAGGGCGCACTCTTCCAGCACCCGTTTCTGGATATGAAAGTTCCGGGCGTGCTGGCCGATTACGTCACGCTCGAGGCGGGCAGCGGGATCGTTCACACAGCGCCTGGTCACGGCGCGGACGACTTCCGCACCGGCCAGAAATACGGCCTCGAAGCGTATGCGCCGCAGGATGACGAGGGGCGGTTTGTTGAGGGCTTGCCGGAATATAAGGGCAAGACTGTTTTCGAAGCAAACCCGATCGTGATTGGAATTCTTAAGCAACGTGGGATGCTTGTCGGCGAACGCAAACTTGCGCATAGCTATCCTCACTGCTGGCGTTGCCACAACCCTGTGATCTTCCGCGCCACGGAACAGTGGTTCATTCAAATGGACGAAGGCTCGGCGAGCGTTCCCGCGCCCAAGGCTCCGCCGCTGCGTAACCGCGCGCTCAAGGAAGTCGAAAAAGTGAAGTGGTATCCCGCGTGGGGGCATGACCGCATGCAAGAGATGGTGGCGGGCCGGCCCGACTGGTGCATTTCTCGCCAGCGATTTTGGGGCGTACCGTTGATCGTCTTTTACTGCGAGGCGTGCGGCAAGCAGTTGAAAGATGCCGCGGCGCTGCGGCATGTGCTCCCATTTTTTGAGCGCGAAGGCGCAGACGCGTGGTTTACGCATTCCGCTGAGGAATTGCTGCCACCGGGCTACAAATGCTCGTGCGGCGAATCGAAATGGCGCAAAGAATCGGACATTCTCGACGTTTGGTTCGATTCTGGCTCGACGCACCTTGCCGTTCTTACGCGAAAAGACTTGCGTTGGCCCGCAGACGTTTACCTCGAAGGTCCCGATCAATTTCGCGGATGGTTCCAGAGCTCGCTACTCGTGGGCATTGGAACGCGCGGCGCGGCGCCTTATAAGCAGGTGGTGACACACGGGTGGACGCTCGACGAAAAAGGCAACCCGATGTCGAAGTCGCTTGGCAATGCCATCTATCCCGCCGAGATTTGCGAAAAATGGGGCGCCGATCTGCTGCGCATCTGGGTGGTATCGCAGGACTACACGTCAGACATGCGCATTTCCGAAGCGATGATGACCCAGCTATCCGATGCGTACAGGAAGATTCGCAATACGTTTCGGTTTGCGCTGTCGAATGTTCCGGACTTTGATCCAGCGCGAGATTCGGTTGCCGATCGGGATCTGTGGCAGATTGACGCGTGGATGCTGCGCCGCACGGGTGCCCTCGTGCGCGAATGTCTTGCTTGGTACGAGGGGTTCGAATTTCACCGCGCCTACCACGCGATTCATGACTTCTGCGCGGTTGACTTGAGCTCGTTTTATTTCGATTTGCTGAAGGATCGTCTATACACTTTTGCGCCGCGAAATACAGGCCGGCGCTCTGCGCAAACGGCTGTCTATCGCATCGCGAACGCCCTCATTCGACTGATCGCTCCCATCCTGGTTTTCACGGCCGAAGAGGCATGGAAATATCTACCAAACGTCGCTGGCGAACGCGAAAGCATCCACATGGCGCTCTTCCCGGAAGCCGCAAAGCTGGAGCACGCGCTCGACGATGCGCGCGCACAAAACTGGGATACTCTTCACGCGGTTCGTGAAGAAGTTCTTAAGGCGCTTGAGCCACTTCGCGTGGCTAAAACAATTTCAGCGAATCTCGAAGCGCGCGTAACACTTTCGGCTTCGGGCGATCTCGCCGAGTTGCTCAAGAAATACGCGGCGTTTTTGCCGGCGCTGTTCATCGTGTCGCAGGTCGAAATTGAAACGCGTCCGGCAAACGGCTCCGGCTCCGCTGCCGGATTGGGCGATTTGAAAGTGCGCGCGGAAAAGGCCCATGGCGTTAAATGCGAACGCTGCTGGAACTATTCCGTTCATGTGGGCGAGAGCGCCGATTACCCCACACTCTGCGAACGCTGCGTAGCAGCGCTCGCAGAGTTGGAACGCGATGGCATTCTTGTGGGAAGCAACAAATGATGATCCGCGTCACATCACATCAGGAGCCGGCCCTCTAATGTATTCACTAGCCGACCCTCGCAAACGCTGGTTCGCCCTCACGATTCTCTCGTTCCTTGTGCTTTTCGTCGATCAGGCGAGTAAATATGCGATCGATCGCTTCACAGCGCCGGGGTCGTTCCACCCTGTAATACCCGGCCTGCTGAACATCGTTCATACGACGAATCCTGGCGTCGCCTTTGGCCTATTTGCCGATTCAGCCAGCCCGATGCTTGCGCCATTGTTGATTGCATTTTCAATTGCCGTGATTTGCTTGCTACTGTGGCTGCTTGCTACCGGACGCGCCGGCGGCTGGCTCGGCGAATGGGGACTTGCGCTGATCCTGGGCGGCGCTGCGGGAAACGTGCTCGATCGCGCCGTTCGCCATAGCGTAATCGACTTCATCGATTTCCACTTGGGCGCGTACCATTGGTACACGTTCAATCTCGCCGACTCGGCAATTGTAGTTGGAGCAGCGCTCGTCGTAATCGAGCTGCTGCGCGACTGGCGTCCCGCCAGCGAACACGCGTAGATTTTCGTGCACCCGATTCTTTTCCAATCCGGCGTTTTCACCATTTACACGTACGGCGTTCTCGTGGCGATGGGCGTGCTCATCGGCGTCTGGCTCGCAGCGCGTGACGCTCCGCGCGTTGGCCTCCCTCCGGTGAAAATCTGGAATCTTTGCATCTACGGAATTATCGTGGCGCTTGTCGCTTCGAAGCTCTGGCTGATCCTCAGCGATTGGCACCACTATGCCGCGAGTCCCGCGGAAATATTCAGTTCCGCCACGTTGGAATCCGGAGGCACATTTTACGGGGGTGTAGTCGGCGGCATTCTCTGGACCGTCTTTTACACGCGCCGCGAAAAGCTGCCGCTTCTTTCCACCTTTGACGTTTGCGCCGCGCCGCTCGCCATGGGTCACGGCCTCGGACGTATCGGCTGCTTCATGGCCGGCTGCTGCTTCGGCAAGCCCACGTCGCTGCCTTGGGGAGTCACGTTCACCAGCCAGGTTGCCGCGCGTATCTCGGGCACGCCGCTGAATGTTCCGTTGCACCCCACTCAGCTCTACGAAGCCGCCGCCGAATTTCTCAATTTTCTCTTTTTGTATTTCGTTGGGCGCCGCTGGCGCACTTCCGGCCAATCCATCGGCGCCTATCTCATTCTTTACGGCACGGAACGTGGCCTTTTTGAATTTCTGCGCGCCGATCCGGGTCGCACTCCACTCTTTAACGGCGCCGTCTCCCTAATGCAAATCGTGAGCCTCGCCATGATTTGCGCCGGCCTTGCGCTGTGGTCTCGCGCGTTGCGCCAAACGAAAGCCGTACCAGCATCCTAATGGCCGACCTCCCTGACGATTCCGACGCCTCTGAGTTCGTAGTCTCCTCAGAGGATGCCGGCCAGCGACTCGATCGGTTCGTAGCTGCGCAGCTTCCCGAACTCAGCCGCAATCGCATTCAAGGCCTGATGGATGACGGCCACATCCTTGTCGATGGCATCGCGAAAAAACCATCCCACCGCGTCGCCGCCGGCGAAACAATCGCCATCGACCTCCCGCCGCCGCCCTCCGGCCTAGTCGAACCCGAAGCGATTCCGCTCCACAGCCTGTACGAAGACGACGATCTCGCCGTGATCAACAAGCCCGCCGGCATGATCGTTCACCCCGGCGCAGGCGCGGAGACCGGTACGCTCGTCGCCGCGCTTCTGCATCATTTTCGCCAGCCCGTAAACGCCACGACCGCCGCAGCGGCGCGAGCTTCATCAACCGGCCTCTCCTCCACCGGCGGCCCTCTCCGCCCCGGCATCGTTCATCGGCTCGATAAAGACACTTCGGGCGCAATCGTTGTTGCTCGCACAGATGCGGCGCATGCCAAACTTGCCGCCGCATTCAGCAATCGCCTTGTCGCGAAGACGTACATCGCCTTGCTGCACGGTAAACCACACGGCGAATCCGGTCGCATCGAACTTCCCATCGCGCGTGACATACACCGACGTTCGCGCATGACCACGCGCCGCCGCGAAGGCCGCGAGGCCCGCACCGATTGGCGCGCTCTGGCTCATATCGCCAATTTCACTCTCGTTGAAGCCGACTTGCACACCGGACGCACGCACCAGATTCGCGTCCATTTCTCCGCGCTTGCTTGCCCTATCGTGGGCGACACTATCTACGGTGCCCCCCGCGAAGAGCGCGTCGGCAAGGAGCTGCTGCCTCCGCTCGGCCGGAATTTCCTTCATGCCGCGCGCATCGCCTTCGCGCACCCTCGCACCGGCAAACGCCTCGAATTCCGCGCGCCGCTCCCGGCCGAACTCGTCGATTATCTCCATGGCCTCGCCCGCGCGACAGGCACTCCTTCCGCTCCAATTGACGCCGCCCTCCACGCGTACCTATAATCCTTACGGGTGAAATCCCTTCGCATTGTCGCTTTTACCGCCGTAGCTCTGTTTGCGATGGCCGCAGTTCGCGCGCAGATTTCCGCGCCGCAAGCTCCCGCAGGCCCAGACGCCGATACACCCGCGGCGCCCGCCGAGCCCGCGCCGGGCCAAAAGGCCAACCCGGCGATTCGCGTCACCACGCAAACCGTGCCGCTGACGATCGCCGTCTCCGACAAAAAGCACAATTTCATTACGGACCTCGGCCAAAGCGACTTTCGCGTCCTCGAAAACGGCGCGCCTCAGGACATCCGCTTCTTCTCGGCCGAAACCGACCTGCCTCTTCGCATCGCCGTTCTCATTGACACTTCCAACAGCATCCGCCCGCGCCTTCAATTCGAACAGGACGCCGCGATTGACTTTCTGAATCGCGTGATCCGGCCTCTCAAGGACGAAGCCTTCCTTATGACGTTCGACAACGAGCCGCAGGTGATTCAGGATTACACGGACGATGTCGGCATTCTCAGTGATGCCATACGAGATCAGCGCGCCGGCGGTGGCACCGCTCTGAATGACGCGCTCTATATGGCTTCTGAAAAGCTCCTCAATGCCCCGCTTCCCAAAGGGACCGATAAGGACGTTCGCCGCGTAGTCGTCCTCATCAGCGACGGCAACGACAATTTAAGCGACCGCGCGCCAAGCGATGCCACCGAAGCCGTAATTCGCTCCGGTGCCGCAGTCTACGCAATCAGCACGAACACAGATTGGATCACGCTCGATCAAGGCGACGCTCCGCGCAAATATGAGTTCACCGAAGGCGATAAGATCCTGATGCAGTTCAGCGATCAAACCGGAGGACGTACATTTTTCCCGTATAGAGTCGAGGATTTGGGCGAATCGTTCGTTCAGATCGGCGCGGAGCTGCGGAGCCAGTACTTCATCGCCTACACGCCCAAGCTTCCCCCGGACGGCAAATATCACACCATCGACGTTCAGGTTGATCGCAAAGGTTTAGTCGTTCGCACACGTAAGGGCTACTACGCTAAAGCCGTAGACGCCGCTGCGAAGCCTGGCTACTGAGACTTATCCGTAGGTGCTGCTCGCTACGCCGCTATTTTAGTTCGCTGCAGTTCGGTGCAGTGCTGTGGGGTCGGTTGCTTGCCGCAATGGCGATTTGGTCCAGTGCCGTAGGGGCGCTGCTTGCTGCGCCCTGGTTCGGACGCCACGCCCAATCCTGCAGCGGTCCACTCGGTTGTCAGTCGGCAGCTTTTCGCACTTCGAGACGGCGGGCTTTGCTGTCAAATGCGCCCCGTGGAACGTTCCTTTGGCTCAGTAGCTGTTCGGCGCGTAATACCCTTTGCGTGAGAGGATTTTTGTTCCCGCCTGCGTGGTTTCCACTTTGATCTTGCGATACGTCCCATCGTGCGCCGTATTTGATGGGATGTATCCAAGGACATATTGAGAACGCAACTCTTCGGCAATCTCGTCAAAGGCCTTATTCATCGTTTTATCATTATGTACGGGAATCACGCGTCCGCCGGTGTCCCTTGCCATCTGCACGGCAACGCCATAACCGTATCCCATGCTCGCGCCTGGATCGGAAATCAGGATAACGTGAATTACGGCGTCGGCGCGCTGGGCAGACTCGATCGCCTCATCGATGTTCATCTTGCTTCCGGTGTCTTCAGCGTCCGAAAGCACGATGATCGCTTTGCGTCCCGCTTCGTTTCCTAGCTCGTCGTGGCAAGCCAGATAGACTGCGTCATAGAGGTTTGTTCCCCCCGATTGCGAAGGAACCGTTCCCGGCGTCCCTCCGACTCCGGAGGCGTTTACATTAATTTGCGCGCGATTGATCGCGTGCGTCAGCACCACAGGATCTTCCGTAAAGTCCGCAAGCAGGTCTTCGTCCGTATCGAAGCTGATGACGACCGCCTCATCTTTCTTGCGCATGATTTCGTGTACGAAGGAGGAAGCGGCAGCCTTTTCGGCGTCGAGAATGTTTGCCATGCTGATACTGGTGTCCATCAAAATCGCCAAGGTGATCGGCATGTCTGATTCCTTGCCAAAATAGGTGATCTTCTGAGGCACTCCGTCCTCTGAGACCTTGAAATCGTCTTTTGTCAGGTTTTCCAGAATAGCGTTGTGGCGGTCGCGCACGGTGGCAAACACTTCCACCAGCTTGCTTTCCGATTTTAGCGTTCCGCCACTTTGCGGCGGTTGTTGCTCACTATTCTGACCGCTGGGTTCCTGAGCGGCATGCGCCGTAAGCACGCTTACAGCAAAAACCGCTGCCACGGCCGCAGCCAGAAGAGCGGCAGCCATCTTTGTCCGTCGCATTGTATAATCTCCCTTGGAACGCCTTTAGGGTGATACGATGCGCCGCGCGTCCCCGTTGGATGTTTGCTTGATCTATCCCTGCAAATGGCATCGGCGGTCGTATCTGCGGTCGGAATAGGTGAACGCGATCCGATGCGAGTTGCGCTAATTCTCGCTTTATTTTCGGCATTGTCAATCGCTGTGGTGGCTCAGAACCAGGGCGCGCCAGCGCCATCGTTGCGGCAGCAGGTCCCCATCCCCGCGCAGCAGCCTCCGCCTCTGATCACAAACGTTACGCGCCTCGTCGTTGTTCCCGTGATTGTAAAGGATTCGCAGGGCCAGCTCGTCAGCGGCCTCACCCGTAGCGATTTTCGCATTCTCGAGGACGACGTTGACCGCCCAATCGCCAGCTTCTCTGCGGAGCCGGTGCCAATGTCTGCCGTCGTGGTTCTCGATAACGACCTCTCCGATAAACAAGCCAAACAGGTCCAGAATAGCCTGGAGACCATCTCGGCTGCGTTTGGCCCGGGGGACGAAGTCGCTCTCGAAACCTACGATCAGTTTCCGAAGACGGTCTCCAATTTTACTGCCGACAATGACGCTCTTTATACCGAACTAAAGCGGCTTGAGCTCGGCTCGCATTCCACTTTCGTATATCCCGACCCGGCAACCGCCGGCCCCATCAATCCGAGCCCGACCGATCCCACGTCCGCCGTTCGCGTGAAGGGACCGCCGAAATATCAAAGCACGAGCTTTTTAGATGACGCGGTTTATGCCGCAGGCCAGATGCTCAGCGACCGCGAACACCAGCGTTGCGCCGAGGAAAAGAAGCAGGCGCAAAAGCTAGGGCAAGTTAATCAGAACACGTGCCGCGCAGTTCGCAAGATCATCTTTCTCATCACTGATGGCGTCGATGCTCGTGATGAAAAGCATCCCTACGACGAAACCGTGACGACTCTCCTCCAGCACGACATAGCTGTTTTTTCGATCTCCGTCACGCGTTCTGCTCCCGTCGGCAAGTCGCTGCTTCAACACGGACAAAGCCAGCTTGCTAATTATGCGACGAATACGGGCGGGGATACTTTTTACGCGGCCAAGCAGAAAGATCTCGATCGCATGTATGCGAATCTCACCGAAGAAGCGCGCAACGAATACACTCTAACGTTCCAGCCCGCTCCAAAAGATACAGCGAAGGATTATCATTCGATTGAAGTCCGCGTAGAGAATCACGGCACAAATCTAGACATTCGAACCCGCGACGGCTACTACCTAAGCTCCGTCGAAGCTACCCCGTAGAATCGGCGTAATCGCTTTAGTCGCGCAATACCTCGAAATCGTCGGGGTCGATTACAGGCGATACAATATCCCCAAGAATTTTTACCGTTCCTGCCATTGAGCCGAGCCATTTTCTCCGGTCGATCTGCGGAGTCATGGGAACGACCTGCGCGATCGGCGTTCCTCTCCTGGTGAGTATCAAAGGCTTTTTTGTCTTACTAACCTCGCGTACAAGTGAAAAGCAGTTTGTCTTGAAGTCGAAAATCGAAGTCTCTCGATCTCGATTCTTTGATTTTGCGCTCATACAAGTCCTTGGTTAACGCACTATCGGCATTATACCTAACGCAAAGCCGTTAAACGTGTTCCAGGCACTATCGATTCGTGTCACCTGATCGATTTCATCGATACGAAAGTCACAAAAATCCTTCAACGCATTTTCTCTGAGCCTCTGTGTCTCCGTGGCAAACGCTACAGATTTTTTTTCTTCTTGACTATAACGTTGGCCGCCTTTATAGATAAACGGAGCGAATGTGATGCGCTGGCTTTTTGAGCGCGCATGTTCGGCGGAGAAAGTTCCAAAGTAGTTCATGCGCGGAACCGATCCAGCTTCTGAAAGAAGCTTTTCGGAAACAAAAAAGCGGGGCGAACGGAAAACGTTCTCCCCGCTTTTGCTTTTCACGCGGCCATCCTGGGAAAATTTTCCTAATAAAACGATTAAGCCGTCATTCTGAAGGACGCGAAACGGCCTGAAGGACCTCTCCTAGAATTGCTGCTCCATACAGAAACAATGCTCGCTGTCGCCCGTTCTGAACTAAAGCTAGCGCTGTTCCTTCGCCTCATTCTTTTCTCGGTGCCTCTGTGGCTAAACCTTCTACGCTTCCGCCTGCCGCACCATCGGCCGAATCGGGATCAACTGCTCATGCGCCGGGCAAAGCGCCTTGTAGTCGCAATATCTGCACCCGAAGCCGGGCTTCACTGGAAATTCTCGCGCGCGGATCTGGCTTGCCACATCTGCAATCGTCGCTTTCGTCGCTGCAATCGCTTTCGCATCGCGCGTCGTTGAGATCGCTTCGTTTGTCATCAGGTTGTAAAGCACCAATCGGTCAGGTTCTAAATCCAGAATTTCCTTTGCCGCGAGCGCGTAGACGCTCAACTGAAAATCCTGCTCGGCCTTCTTTAAGTCTTTGGGTCTTCCCGTCTTGTAATCGATAATCTCCACGCGCTTGCCGCTTATCCGATTGATCTGATCGATCCTGCCGGTGATTACGACGTCGTTCTCAAGCGGCAACTCGAACGGCTTTTCCAGATAGAGCACGTCCGCAGGCGATTCTGAATATTTCCCGTAAAACTCCTCAAGTTGCCGCCGTCCTTCCTTGCGGTATTCCTGTTCGTGGTAATCGTCGGTAAATCCGGCTGAATACCATTCACGATCGTAGATGGCCAGCAGATCGTCGAGCCTGACCTTCTTCGTATCGTGCATCTGCTCGGCGAATTCCCGAATCGTCGTATGCATCACCACGCCGAAAGTCATCTGCGCGTGCGGTCCCCCGCGAATGCCCCACGAGCGACGAAATTGATACTTCATGGGACATTCCATGTATTCGTTGATAGCTGAAGCGCTTAACTGCAAAGGCTCCGGCCGTGGTGGATGATAAGCTTTCGCCCAGAGCGCCGCCCGGGAGTATGCGCCCGTGGTGGACTGAGCCGTTCCCGGAATCAAGCCGAACAGACGAGCCGGCTCAATCGGATTCGCCGCTGGCTCAGCTAGTTCCTCCGTCGGCGGCACTTCCACGCGCGGCGTCGATTGCACCGCGTCGAATTTCTGTATCGTTGGGTTCTGCAGAAAATCTTCCAAGAACGGCGATTCCTTTTTTCGTTTGTTTACGATTGTCGAAAGCGTGAGTTGTTGTCTGGCTCTCGTCAGCGCCACGTAAAACAAGCGCCGCTCTTCCTGGATGTGAAAATCTCCGCGAGGCTTTTCCTCTTTCATCAGGTCGGCGGGAAATTCGAATACAGGCTCGTGCGAACGGACGGGAAAATCGCCTTTCGCAAGCCGCAGGATGAAGACGCGCGAAAATTCCAGCCCCTTGGCCGAATGCACCGTCATCAACTGCACTGCATCGTCGGCAATTTCTTCGTCGAGGCAAATATCTCCGCCGAGCTCCTGGAAATAGTTCATGTATTCCAGAAAATCATGCAGATGCTTGCCCTCGCTTTTTCGTTCCCACTCTTTCACGAACTCCGCGAGACGATCGAGATATTGCCGGTCCGCATCCGAGGGCAGCGGGGCTACGCCAAGCCGCGCTATCAGTTCGTCCAGAAGTTCCCGAGTGCTGATCCTTCGCGCTAGTTGACGCAAGTGGCGCAGCATGGCCACAAGCTCAGCAAGCCGGACGCCCTCGCGGTTAAACGGCGTCTCGTCTTTTGCAACCTCGATTTCGTCTGAGAGTGACCGCCGCTTACTTTTATCGGCGCGTTCCGTGAGTCGAACCAGATCGCGCGGCTCTAGCCCCCAATATGGAGCGGCCAGAATACGCGCGCAGGAGACGTTGTCGCCCGGATTGCCTATTACGCGCAGATACGCAAGCAGGTCGCGAATCAGCGTGCTCGAAAGAATCGAGAATTTTCGAATCACAAACGGGATTCGCCGCCGCCGCAGTGCGCTCAGCAAATGCTCCCTGTGCGTGTGATTGCGGTAGAGCACGGCAAATGTCTTCCATCCCGCACCTGCGTCATGCAACCGCTCGATTTCAGCTGCGACCCAATGCGCCTCTTCCTCAGGCCGCGCGAACTCAATGACGCGAACCTTATCGCCGTCGCCCTTCTCGCTGGAAAGATTCTTCGCGGGAAGCAGAGAGGATCGTTCGTTCTGAGCAATCACTTCGCCGGCCACGCGCAGAATGCGCTGCGAAGAACGGTAATTCCGCGAGAGCGATACGAGGAACTTCTTCGCCGCGCCCGCCGATGCCGAGCCGCGAACACCGCAAAACCGCTCGAGAAAAATCGTGAAGCTGCCAAACGACGCGCCCCGGAATCTGTAGATCGCCTGATCGTCGTCGCCCACGGCGACAATATTTCGCCGGTCGCCCGCGAGCAGCCACAGTAATTCCAGTTGCGCGACGTTCGTGTCCTGAAACTCATCCACCAGGATATGTTTGTATTGAGCGCGCATCTGCTCCAGCAGCGCGCAATCGCTGCGCAGCTTCTCGACGGCTTGCATGAGTTGTGCGCCGAACGTCACCAGATTTTTCTCGCGCAGTAAACGCTCGCTCACACGATAGGCCCGCGCCACTTCTTCCTGCTTGGCCAATTCCTCCTCTGCGATCGCGCGTTCGTCTTCCTGCATCGCCGCGCGTCGCGCCAGATATTTCGGCTTCAGTGCGTCCACATAGCGCTGGTAGTCGTCCGGCGTCACCAGTTCATCCTGGCAGCGCGAGAAAAACTTCACGAAATCTTTCAGAAATTGCGCGGGCTCGGCCAGCCGCTTGAACCGGTCGAGCTCAAGCTCCGCGATCCGACGACGTAATAAAATCCCATGGTCGATGTCGTCCAGCGCCTGAATTTTGTCGTTTTCGTTCTGGAGGATGCGCTCAATGCAGAAGCTATGAAAAGTGCTGAGCCAGACGTCCTTCGCGCGTTCCCCCGCGGCCTTTAATAGCCGGTACTTCATCTCCCCGGCGGCCTTATCCGTAAACGTCAGCCCGAGGATATTTTCGCCCGCCAGGTTCGCGTCGGACTCCAGCAGATACCGAATCCGCTCCGTGATCACTCTGGTTTTCCCCGTGCCGGCGCCCGCCACCACGAGCAGCGGACCGTCTCCATGTTCCACGGCCGCGCGCTGCTCCGGATTCAAGGGAAAACTTTCGGCAAAAAGTTCGGTTTGCGAAGGCATACTAAAGGTCCCGGCTCATCCTACCACGATGGCGAATGAAAGGCGAATACCAGAGATTATCCAGTCAGTTTTCCAGCGCCCACTAGGCCATTTTTGACCACTTAAGGCCATTTAAGCCCATTTTAAGACGCAAATCTGCCCATTATTCGCCACTCTGCTCGATCAATTTCGCCACCAAAGCGGTCCATCCGGTCTGGTGACTCGCGCCCAATCCGGCGCCTGTTTCGCCATGAAAGTACTCATAAAAAAGGACTAAGTCGCGCCAGTAGGGATCGTCCTGAAACATGGCCGTGCCGCCATACACCGGACGCCGCCCATCCTTCCGCAAAAATATCCGCGTCAATCTCCTCGAAATGTCGCTCGCCGCTTCCCACAATGAAAGCTGAGTGCCCGATCGAGTAGGATACTCTATCTTTAATTTATCTCCATAGTAATAATGCACGCGCTGAAGCGACTCGATCAGCAAAAAATTCAGCGGAAACCAAATAGGGCCGCGCCAGTTTGAATTGCCACCGAACAGACTGGATGTCGACTCCGCCGGCTCATAGTCGATGGAATGAGTGCGGCCATCCACCGCAAGCTTGTAAGGGTGATCCTTGTGAAATTTCGAGAGAGCGCGCAATCCATGCGGCGACAAAAATTCATTCTCGTCGAAAACGTACCGGTAGATCCGCTCCAATTTTGCGCGATTTGCAATCGTAAGCAGTAGTCGCGCGCCGCGGTCCGTTTTCTGGCTCATATCGACGTGTTCGGCCACATCCTTGTTGTGGTCCAGGAACCAATGCATGCGCCGGCGAAAGCCTTGCAGCCGCAGGTAATCTTCGGGCTCGAATGTTCCGACCGCGAAGAGCGGGATGATTCCCACCATCGACCGGACTTTCATCGGTATGTGGTTTGTCTCGCCCATGTGCAACACGTCATAATAAAAACCGTCCTGTTCGTCCCAAAGCCCGATGCCTTCGCCGCCCATGTCGTTCATCGCGCGCGAAATGTAGACGAAGTGTTCGAAGAATTTGCTGGCTACATCTTCATAAGCCGTGTCGAAACGCGACAACTCGATGGCCATGGCGAGCATGTCGAGGCAGTACATCGCCATCCAGCTCGTGCCGTCGGACTGTTCGATATAATTTCCCGGACCCAGCGGCACGGATCGATCGAATACGCCGATGTTATCGAGGCCCAAGAAGCCGCCCTGAAAAACGTTTTTGCCCTCAACATCCTTTCGGTTCACCCACCACGTAAAATTCAGCAGCAGTTTGTGAAAAAGTCGCTCGAGAAAAGTCCTGTCCGGCTCGCCTTGCACGCGCGCCGCAATTTTGTAAACGCGCCAGGCGGCCCACGCGTGCACCGGCGGATTCACATCAGAGAAGTTCCATTCATACGCAGGAAGCTGACCGTTCGGATGCATATACCATTCGCGCACGAAAAGACCGAGTTGGTGCTTGGCATACTCAGGATCGATCAGCGCCATCGCGACGCAGTGAAATGCCAAATCCCAAGCCGCATACCACGGATATTCCCATTTGTCCGGCATCGAGATAACGTCTGCGTTATAAAGCGTGGCCCAATCTTTATTGCGTCCTTCGTGCCGCGTTGGATCTGGCCGAGGCTGTGTTGGATCTCCGTCGATCCATCGCTTCACTTCGTAGTGATATGACTGCTTGCCCCACAGCAGCCCCGCGAACGCCTGCCGCTGCACATTCTGCGCGTCCGGACCCAGCTTCCCGCCGATCCGTTGCGCGTAAAACTCGTCTGCCTCTTTGATCCTCGTATTAAACGTCTCGTCGAAAGACGCCCCGAATGTCGTCTCAGCGGTCTCGCCATGAGCGGCCGAATTCCGGTTCGAAAGACGAAGCTTCAGGCTCCAACTCCGATCCGGAGCGATTTCCATTGCATAATGGGCCCCGACCTTCGTGCCGATTTGCGCAGGATTCACAGCGTCACGCTCGCCGTTGATCAAGTATCGATGGAACGCATCCTTTACGTAGTGGGTGCCATTTTTTGCGCCAAACAGCCGCTCGAGATTCGTCTCGTTTTCGGTGAACAGCAATTCTGGATCGCCGTTTAACGCCAGCCAGCGGTTCACGTAGTGATGTTCCGTTGCTTCGATCAAAGTGACGCCCCGAGGACCGTTGACGCGCGCAACCCCGGGCTTGTCGTACGGCTCTCCCCAGTCCCATCGGTTGCGAAACCACAGCGTCGGCAGGATGTGCAACTGCACCGCGACCGGTCCACGATTCCAAGCCGTCATGCGAACGAGGATGTCTTCGGGCTCGAGCTTTGCGTACTCAATAAAAATATCGAAGTAACGATTCTCGTCAAAGATTCCAGTATCGATCAGTTCATATTCGGGCTGAGTCCGGTCGCGCCTGGCATTTTCACTGATAAGTTGATTGTATGGATAGGCTGCCTGCGGATACTTATAGAGATATTTCAGGTACGAACTTGTCGGCGTCGCATCCAGATAAAAATAATATTCCTTTACGTCTTCGCCGTGATTTCCTTCCCGGTTTGTGAGGCCGAAAAGCCGTTCTTTTAGAATCGGGTCTTTTTCATTCCAGAAGGCAAATGCAAGACATATGTGTTGATGGCGGTCGCAAATTCCGCCAATCCCGTCTTCGCCCCAGCGATAAGCGCGCGAGCGAGCCTGATCGTGCGTCAGATAATTCCACGCATCGCCGTTTGGGCTGTAATCCTCGCGAACCGTTCCCCATTGGCGTTCGGAAAGATAAGGACCCCATCGCCGCCAGTGAGCTTGTCGTGCCGCCGTTGCGGCAAGCCTCTCGTCTTCCTTGGTGATCAATCGCTTCCTCTTTTCGTCCGCAGTTTATCAGGGCCGGCTTCCCGGATCGAAGGTTGTTTCCCGACGGTTTCTCCGAACTCACGTCTGACAAGCGTGGTGCATGGTTTTGTATTCTGAAATTGTTCCAACAGCGGTATTCTGACTTTTATTTTGGAGTTGCATCATCGCTGACGCTTCGGCAAATTGCGGCTCTGCAAATTCACGGGAAGTAGATCATTCGGTCGCACGAAGACAGGTGCGTTCGCGCACGGCACTTTTCTTTATAGTGCTCACAGCAACAGCCGTCATTGCGCCCTTCTTTTTCCTTGGGAATCCCAGCGGGCACGACATTCAGTTCCATCTCAGCTCCTGGATGGACGTCGCCCGGCAATGGCACGAGGGCATTCTCCTCCCGCGGTGGTCTGAATGGGCCAACTGGGGCTTCGGAGAGCCCAGATTTGTCTTTTATCCACCGATGTCGTGGTTCCTCGGAGCTTCGCTGGGCTCATTGTTGCCGTGGAAGATGGTCGAGGGCGCGATGATCTGGTTGACCCTCGTAATCGCGGGTATTTCGATGTGGATTTTCGCACGTGAATGGCTCTCCGGGCCCGCCGCAATTGTCGCTGCAGTTTTATTTGCCGCCGATCCTTATCATCTTGTGACGCTCTATTACCGTAGCGACTTCGCTGAATTGCTGGCAGCCGCGCTCTTCCCGCTTCTTTTTTGGAGCGCGATTCGTGTGGCGCGCCGCGAGAGACGTTATGTCCCCGCACTAGCCGTCGCATTCGCCGCGGTCTGGTTATGCAATGCCCCGGCAGGCGTTATGGCGACATATTCCACTGTGCTGCTGCTTCTTGTTGTCTGCATTGTGGAACGCAAACCCGCAGGACTATTATGGGGGGGACTTGCGTTGTTCGTCGGATTCGCACTCACGGCTTTTTATCTGTTTCCTGCGGCGTATGAGCAGCGCTGGGTACAGATCGCCGGCGCACTCACCACGAGCCTTCAACCGTCGCACAATTTCCTTTTCGCTCACAACAACGAACTCGGCTTCGTTCAGTTCAACACGCGCGTTTCACGCGTGGCGACGGGGATGATTGTTGCCACGATCGTAGCGGGCGTCTTATTCGTCCGCCGCTTCCGCCATTCACGCGCGCTTTGTTGGACCTTGATTGCGGCAGCCACCGCTTCGATTTTTGTGATGTTTCCTCCCAGCCTTTTTCTCTGGCGGCTATTGCCCAAGCTCCGGTTTGTACAGTTTCCTTGGCGCTGGCTAGACGTCCTGGCTATTCCCCTAGCTCTCTTTATCGCGGGAACTGCGGAGAGCTTCCGAAAGCGCTGGGCCTTTTCCCTTGTGTTCTTGGTCGCAGCGGGAGCCGTGATCACCTGCGCCACCTTGATTATTCAGGACGCCTGGTGGGACGGAAAAGATGCGGCATACATTGCGCGCGAAATTCAGGTCGCCCACGGCTTTGATGGGATGGATGAGTATACGCCGCTCGGCAGCACGCATTGGGATTTGCCCGGCGCGCCGCAGACCGACGACAAAGATGCTCCGATCCCGCCCGAAACGCCTCGCGTTGAGGAAGAGGATCCCGATTCGGGTGACGTGGCGCCCGCAAAAGATGCCGCGGTGAGTTATCAGGCGTGGTCCGCAGATCACCGCAGGTTCAACGTAGATGCGAAGCGTGACGTTTCAATCGATCTGCGATTGCTGAATTACCCTGCCTGGGTTGTTCGCGTGGATGGAACGCGCGTACAACCCGGCTACGAACCTGACACAGGGCAGATGGTTCTTCCACTTACTGCAGGAAATCACCACATCGATATCGCCTTCCGGCGCACGTGGGATCGGACATTGGGAGGCGTACTTTCACTGCTTGCCGCGGCATTTCTGCTGTTCCTTGGGCTATTCTTCCGGAAAACAACTGCGACGGAACTTCGGGTCTGATAGAACATTCGTCGGCTCGACTAATCACATTACCCTTTTGCCAGCGCTTCGGCCTCCACTTCCCTAGCCGCTTCGTCTCCTGCTGTCTTGACGATCATACGAATCGGTTCTCGAACGCCAAGTTCAGCGGAAAAGTTTCGCACCCTTTCCTGCAGCCCCCGCGTCACCTGCTGGCCGCGTGCAATCAGCAGTAAACCCTTAGACGATCTCACGTCCTCGCCAAAAACCATTCCTACGTCAATCTGCCGGAGTCGCAATTCGTGCACAAGAATTTCTCGCTTGGAGCTGCCATGCAGCTTTGCGAATGCCTCAAGTAATACCGGATCGTAAAATCCATTGCGGCTGCGAAGCGTATCGAAAGGATGGTCTTCTCGCTCCGATTCGAGAATGTCGAAATCGAGAGTCAGCTTCAAAGCGCGAGCGCCCCACGGAATGCTATCGCGGCTCTTCTGGTCGCGGCCCGTCCCGTCACTGTTATACCGCTGTGTGTGGTATTGCAGAATTTCGCGCACGGATTCAAGCCGCGGAATCCGCGCCAGCAATTGCTCGAGCACTTGCGGAATGCGCTCCAGCATCCGCTCTTCCTCTTCGCTGAGTGCTTCAGCTCTGTAGACTTTCTCCTGCGTCCTGGCTGGCAGAGTCACGTAGCCGACCTGAGAGAGCATCGCGGCTACCTCAATGGCCCACCTCTCCGTGATCTCGAAGTGGTCCATCAGCTTGACGATCATCTGTTTTACCCGCGTAGCCCGCCCAAAGGCGGTCGGATTGGCAAGTGAAAGAATCTCCGTCAGCACTTCGATGCTGCCTCGCAAGGTTTGTCCGAGCAGCACGCGTTCGGATGTCACTAATTGATGTTGCTGCACACAGGCGCCGAGAGCTTGAACAAGGATCTCCGTGGCGCACGGCTTGGTCAAAAAACGGAAGATGTTTCCGTCGTTTACAGCGGCGATCGCGGAATTCATGTCACCCTGGCCGGTAAGCAGCACACGGACGCTATCGGGCGACACGCGGCGCACCTCTTTGAGAAACTGCACGCCCGTCATATGCGGCATCCGCAAATCGGACACAACAACGGCAAATGGTTCCCGCGTTTTTAGCCTTTCGAGTCCCTGCGCGCCCCCAACTGCCGTTTCCACCTCATAGAGGCTTCGCAAAGTGCGCGTAAGACCCTCAAGAACGTTCTTTTCGTCGTCCACGCAAAGAATACGGGGATGTTCGTTATTCATAATTATTCCACCTTCGTCCGCACTGGAACGCGGTCTTCCAGTCCGTCTAGCTTGGACTGCCACTCGTCCAGTTGCTCGCCGAGTCCGATTTGGGCAATAAAGTCCATATTGATTTCGTCCGTTACAATTTCCACCGCCTTTCCGCGCTCTCTTTCCATTTGGTGCGCCAGCAAATTCGAAAGATAGACCACAGGTATCACGCCATGTTTGTCGTACGGCACACGTTCGGGATGATGGTGGTGTGCCACTGCCTCAACAAGCGGGTACGGCAGCCCCCACAAGCTGAGCAGATAAGCGCCAACTTCCGCGTGGGACACACCAATCAATTCCTCTTCAATGGCGTATAACGGCCGTTTTTCCTGCTGCGCCCCTTGAATGGCGCGCGCCAGGTGTTCCGGCGCCCTTTCCGCGATGACTAGCTTTCCAATGTCATGGAGAAGCGCTGCGCCCACCGCAACGCCTCCCATTTTGGATTTTCCGGGTGACGCGCCTGCGATTTTCGCGGTCGATTTCGCATGCTCGTGAAATTGTTCGAGAGAGAATCCGGGAATCGGCTTGTTCGGCTGAAAGCATCGAAATGCCTCGAGCGACAGTACGAGGTTTTGCAAGATGCTGATCCCGAGGTAGCTTACCGCCGTTCGAATATCGGAGACTTCCCGCGTCACGCCGAAAAAGGCTGAATTCACCAGTTGAAGCACCTTTGCGGATATTGCTACATCCTGCTCTACAATCTTCACCACGCGGTCGAGAGAAGTCTCTGGATCTGCCAGCGCATTCCGCAGCTCCGCAAAAGCGCGCGGCACCGAAGGCAAGTCTTGCAGCGATCCCACAAGTCCTGTCAGCATCTTGCTGTTCAAAGCCTGCATCAGGCTCGTAGCGCGCTCGATTGCTATGCGCAGGGCGTCCGGGTCGCATGGTTTCAGCAGGAATTGGTGTGCTACCGGAACCGCCCGGTACGATGCCTCCAGCTCTGTATAGCCCGAGAGAATCACCCGCAGCATTCCCGGATAGTTCGCTCGCACCGTTTCCAGCAGCGCCGCACCGTCCACGCCAGGCATGCGCATATCGGAGACAATCACATCGAAATTCTCCGCCGCGAGCATCGCCAGCGCCGCTTCGCCGCCTGGCGCGAAAGCCATCTCCCACTCGTTGCGTTGCGGCCGCAGCATGCGCTGTAGCCCTTCGAGAATTTTGGGCTCGTCGTCGACAAAAAGAATGCGTTTCATGGCGCGCTCGCCTCATCTTCCGGTCCGCTATCCAAAGGCAACCTGATGTAAAACGTCGTTCCTTTGCCCACTTCGGTTTCAAACGTGAGGTTACCGCCGTGCTTTTCCACCACAATAGCGCGCGCCAATGCCAGGCCTTGCCCTGTACCTTTGCCAACCTCTTTCGTCGTAAAGAACGGATCGAAAATTTTGTCGCGCACCGCTTCGGGAATTCCTGTTCCGCTGTCCGCTATCGCTACTTCGATCCAGTCCCCGTCCTGGCGCGTTCTTACTTCGATTTTTCCCTTATTCTGCGTGCCCTTAACCACATCGCCTATCGCGTGTGCCGCGTTTATCAGCAAATTCAAGAACACCTGATTCAGGTCCCCTAAGTGGCAGTGAGCGGGCGGAATATCGTCGAATTTGGTTTCTACATTCGCAACGTACTTCAATTCGTTGCGCGCCACGATCAAGGTGCTTTCAAGCGCTTTGTTCAGGTCTGCAGCGGCTTTCTGTGCGCTTCGATCGACGTGCGAGAATTCCTTCATCCCTCGGACAATTGTCGCCACGCGATTGACGCCATCCAGCGCCTGTTCCAGCGCCTTGGGAACCTCCGCTTCCAGATACTCCCAATCGGCTTTCTTGCGTGCCGCTATGGCTTCTTCGATCGGCTCTTGGAGTGGCAACCCGTTCTTCGCTGCTTCGCACAGCTCGTCGTAGGTCTTCACGAGGCCAGCCAGATCGCGGAAGGCATCTTGCAGAAATCGCGTGTTGTCCCCGACAAATTGAATAGGTGTATTGATTTCGTGTGCGATGCCCGCCGCGAGGGCACCCACTGCCTCTAGCTTCTGCGCGTGCCGCAGTTCCACCTCCATGCGCTTGCGGTCCGTCACGTCGTTGAAACAGACGACAGCTCCCTTCATTTCTCCGGATTCGACAAGGGGGAAAACGGAAAACTCTGCCTCAAATCGGGTGTCGTTCGCGCGTCGAAGATCCGTAGGCTTACTGCGAATGCCCTCGCGCGTAGCTATCGTCTGCGCGATCGGGCAGTTCGCCGGTGAGTGGGAGCGCTTCTCGTCGCTCGGCCTGCAAACAAGTTCATGAGACTCTCTCCCTGTCACGCTACTGGCTGTGCACTGCAGCATCGCTGCCGCAGACCGGTTCATAAACGTTATGCAACCGTTTAGGTCGACTCCATAAATTCCTTCGGCTGCGCAATCGAGGATTAAAAGCCTTTCCTTTGTAAGATGTTCTTTCTCGTGTTCTGCCAGTTTGCGCGCCATAAGTTGGCCGAACTGGCCTCCGGCGTTCGTCAGAAGGATCAGCAGTTCTTCATCTGTTTCGATTGCTTCTCGGCTAAAGAGTTCAATCACTCCAAGCGTGTCGTTCCCCAGCTTGATGGGGAAAGCCAGGGCGCTGCGAAAACCTGCATCCAGAGCAAGCGAGCAGTGCGCCACGTCGGAATGTTCAGTCAGATTGTCATACCAGTGTGGCTCACCGCGGCTCCATGCAATTCCTGGCAGACCTTCTCCCAACCGCAGTCTGGCTTGGCCGAAGTTGCAGGCATCGGCGGCGCCACCGCGCGTCCACCTACTCTTCAACATCAGATCGCCGCTGCTGGCATCAAACTGCCAGAATTGTCCGTGATCGGACGCGCTTGCGTCGCAGAGCACGTGAAGAATTTGCGTCTCAGCAACCGCAATCGTCTCGGATTCGGCGATTGCCATGGATACGGCATTTTGTGCTGCATTGAACCGAACGCCGCGCTGCCGCTCGACGCAGTAGAGCAGGATCCGTTCGATTGCTGCAGAGTTCAGCCGGCGTTTAACGGCGTAATCTTGTGCGCCTGCCCGGACAAGCTCGAGCGCTTCCGCCTCGCGGTATTCGGAGGAGACGGCAACGATGGGTGTGTTTGGGCTGATGGAGTGCAGCTCGGCAAAGGTAGCCAGCCCGCGATTCGCAGGAGTATCAGCGTCGGCCAATATGACGTCAAACCTTTGCATTTCAAGCAGTTGCAGCGCCTCTGCCACCGCTGCCGTGGTGGTCACGGAGAAAGTGGCGTAGTGGGAGTCAGCCAGCTTGGCACGCAGGTCAGCCGCCTCGGCAACATTTCTATCCACCAGCAGGACGTCCATTACGGACCGGGCGCTATTCTGAACTGGCTTTGGAGGTTCTGATTCTGTTTGTAAGTAGAAATTCATGAATAAGTTAGGCGCGCGTGGTTGCAGACGTAGTGCACCTGAGATTGGAATCGTCAAGAGAGGCGAAGAAGATTAGTGGCCTGAGGAACGGCTCATTGGTAGTTTCAACGATGAAGGGTAATTTGTGCCAATTTTGGCGCGTTTGGCTTCTTAAAATCGCTTTAAATGGCACAAATGGCCGCTTTGCCACCCTAAAACAGCCTTAAATCGCTAAGGCGCACAGCGGCACTTAAAATGGCCGATTATGCGCCCTCGCGTCATGCCATACGGCTCGCTGGCCCCACCCAAACGCGGGCTTGCTATGAGGGGCGGCACCGGAGTAAAAGCAGTGTCGTGCGCGCGCCGCCGAGTGCTTCGCTTCGTTATGCTGGCGGACGGCGAAGAGATCGCCGAGCACCCTCTTGAAAAGAGATCTTCCAAGAACCGAAGCCGCGATTCGCGCGCGACATCACACAAGGAGGAAAAAATGGCTGATGGTGAGAATGGCACGCTGGGTTTTTCGGGCAAGCTCGATCGCAGAAAGTTTCTCGGCGTAGCGGCCGGGACCGCCGGCGTGATGCTGATCAAGCCTTCGCTTGTTCGCGCCGCGGAGGCGAATTCCGCCGTGCGCATCGGCCTGCTCGGATGCGGCGGTCGCGGAACGGATGACGCCACGGTATTTGTGAACAGTGCCGGCGCGCGCGTCGTTGCGCTTGCTGATATGTTCCAGGACCAGCTCGATAAGGCTCGCTCGCACTTCGATACGCTGCAGCAGGCAAAGGGCTATGCGCCGCTGGATGCGTCGCAACTCTTCGTCGGTCCGAATGCGTATCAGGAAATTGCGCATTCTAAAGAAGTCGACGCAATCGTGATCGCTACGCCGCCTTACTATCACGTCCAACATTTGGACGCGGTTGTGACTGCCGGAAAGCACGTGTACGTCGAGAAGCCTGTGGCTGTGGACGTGCCAGGCGCGAAGAGAGTGCTGGAGATTGGCAAGCGCGCAGAAGGAAAGTTGAGCCTCGATGTGGGCTTTCAGATTCGCGAATGCCCGCCCTTCGTGGAGACTGTGCGGCGCATTCATGCCGGCGCACTCGGCGAAATCGCCTGCGGTGACGCTTGTTACTTCGGCGGATATATCAGCCGTCCGGCTTGGCCGAACGCTTCGCCAACCGAACGCCGCCTGCGCAACTGGGTTTACGACCGCACGCTCTCAGGCGACATCATCGTGGAACAGAACATTCACGTGATCGACGTTTGTAATTGGGTTCTGCAAGCACACCCGTTGAAGGCTTCCGCAACGGGCGGCCGGCTCGGACGCCCGGAAGATGGCGACGTCTACGGAAATTACAACGTGATCTATTACTATCCCGGCGGCATCGACGTGACGTTCAGCTCAACGCAATTTGCCAAGGGCTGGTCGGACATGAACGAGCGATTCTTCGGCACCAAGGGCACGTCGCAATCGCCATATAGCGGCCCGCTTGGAATCTGGGGCGACGAAGCCTGGCAACCGGAAGCGGCAGTCGACCCAACGACGGGCAAGCCGCTCTCAAATCTCGCTCAGGCCGACCCGATGAAAAAGAAGTTGTTCGTCGATAGCATAACAAGCGGCAATTTCCACAATCAGGCCGCACCGGGCGTCGAAACGGCCATCACCTGCATGATGGCGCGCGAAGCCGCATACAAAGGCCACGAAGTAACGTGGGAAGAGATCAACAAGTCGACCGAAGTCTACGACCCAAAGATCGATTTGAATAAGCTGACTTAATAACGAACATCGATCCCGATGCGAACGATCAAAATCGAGAATGTGCCCAACAATCTCTACAAGGCGCTACGCGCTCGCGCCCGTGAGAGCAAGCGCTCCATCTCCGCAGAAATCGTGTGTTTGCTTAGAGAGAGTATTCCGACAGAAGACGAATTGCGGAAGCGGCGTGCCTTCTATCGAAAAGTGCTCCGAATGCAAAAGCGAAAGCAATCTACAAGCACCGCCTTCTCATCGTCGGAAGACATGGTGCGCGAGGATCGAGCCGCGCGCTGAAGCCGACCTAAGTCCGCTTCGCCGCCTTTGCATCGGCAACTGTTCAGCGAGGCGACCCCTGGCGGTCGGTCTCTTTGCTGCGACGGCCAGCGTTCTGGGGTTAACCCTGGTCACTGCGGATCCGCGATTGCTGGCTCGGTGCGATTGCAACCTGGAAAATCGCGATGGGAAGGCGAAACTACTCAGAGGCTAAAGCGATGGACCGAACATCTCGTCGTGATTTTCTAAAACACTCCGTGGCGCTGACGATTGTGAGTTCTGGCGTTTCTGCATTTGTACCCGTTGCTAAAGCAAACGCAGCGGCGGCGACGGTTACAATGAAAAAGGGCGTGCTGCTGAGCATGATTCCCAGCACGTTGAGCTATGCGGATCGATTCAAGATGGCGCGCGACGTGGGATTCGATGTAGTGCAGGCGCCGACAACGCCTGACGAGAGCACGGCGGAAGAGATCAAGAAAGCGGCTGATGCGGCAGGCATTCGCATCGATTCGGTGATGAACATGGATCACTGGAAGGACCCGCTTTCGTCAAGCGATCCCACGGTCGTCCAGCGCGGCCTCGATGGTATGAAGACTTCGCTGCACAATGCAAAGCTTTGGGGATCGGATGCCGTGCTTCTAGTGCCGGCGGTCGTCAATCCGCAAACTTCATACAAAGATGCCTGGTCGCGCTCGCAGGCGCAAATACGAACTCTGATTCCGCTAGCGCAAGAATTGGGCGTGGTAATTGCGCTTGAGGAAGTGTGGAACAAGTTTCTGCTCAGTCCGCTGGAAATGGCGAGCTACGTCGATGGATTTCAGAGTCCGTGGATTAAGGCCTGGTTCGACGTGGGCAACGTGATGTTTTACGGATATCCGCAGGACTGGATTCACACGCTGGGCAAGCGAATTGCGAAAGTTCACATTAAGGATTTCAAGCACACGGGCAGTTCCTATGAGTGGGTAAATCTCGGGGAAGGCGATGTGGACTGGCCGGCCGTGCGGCAGGCGTTTGCCGATATCGGATATTCGGGCAGCGCGATCGTTGAGCTTAAGGCCGGTGACGAAGCTTATTTGCGCGACGTGAGCCAGCGCGTGGATCGGTTGGTGCTTGGAAAGAGTTGACGCCTCGACGTCAGCGAGTGCCAAGATCTTTCGCAAAGGCGCCGCCCACAGAGAAGCGGCCGCTACGCAAACCGCCGCCAGAGCCAGATGGTGCGAATAGGATAATCACGGCAACCGGCTTGCTGACCGGCTGAAACCCCCAGACGGGGGCAAGAGAAAGCCGGTCTCTGCGAAACCTGCATCGCTTCGTAAGCGCCGGGATTCTCTTATTTCTAGCGCTCAAACTGAGCGGTCGATGGCACGCATATTGGCTTCGGCGTAGCGTTCGCCGGCGATTTCATTTTCAGGAATAGCGGCTTCGAGTTCGGCGATTTCGCCGAGAGCCAGGTGTATGTCCGCCGCCGCAGCATTTTCTTCCAGATACTTCCTGCGCTTTGTGCCCGAAATGGGCACGACGTCTTTTCCTTTTGACAATACCCACGCTAACGCAAGCTGGCCTGGGGTCACGCTCCTGCGCTCCGCGATGGCGCGAAGCCGATCAACAAGCGCCTGATTCTTGTCGAAAGCTCCGCCCTGAAATCGAGGATAGCGTTGCGTGCGCGCGTCGTCCGCAGCCAGATCGTTCGGTTTCGTAATCTTGCCAGTCAGAAAGCCGCGGCCCAGAGGGCTATACGGCACGAAGCCGATTCCAAGTTCGTGCAGAGTGAGCAGAATATCTTTTTCGACATGGCGTTCCCAAAGTGAGTACTCCGTCTGTAGCGCCGTGATCGGATGAACTTTGTGCGCGCGCCGAATCGTCGCGGGCGAGGCTTCGGAAAGGCCAAGATATTTTACTTTCCCGGCCGCGACGAGTTCCGCCATCGCGCCGACAGTATCTTCGATCGGAGTATTCGGATCGACGCGATGCTGGTAATACAGGTCAATATGATCGATGCCGAGGCGTTTGAGCGAAGCGTCGCAGGCCTGCTTCACGTATTCCGGCTTGCCGCTGATCGTTCCCCAGTTCGGATTCTCTTTTGTACGGACATTGGCAAATTTCGTGGCGAGAAACACTTCGTCGCGGCGCGAGCGAATTGTGCTGCCAATAAGCTCTTCGTTATCGCCCATGCCGTATGCGTCTGCCGTATCGAGGAAGGTGACGCCCAAATCGAGCGCGCGAAGGATCGTGGCGGCGGACTCTTCGTCATTACGCGGGCCGTAAAATTCGCTCATGCCCATGCAGCCGAGGCCCATGCGGGAGACGATAGCGCCTTGCGAACCGAGTTTTACCTTTTCCATAAACATAAGCCTAGCACGCCCGCATAAGGACTCATGGCCGGGAGATTACTGTAGTGCGGCCAGTTTCTCAATGCACAGCTATTGGGCCGCCGGGCTTGACCTTTTTCATCAAGAAGACGAGCGGAATCATCACGACGACGCTCCATCCGACAAGCCAGAAATCGTCGATATAAGCGAGCATCGTAGCCTGCTGATGAATCATGTTCGCCATCATTGCGTAGGCTTGCTGCGTCGCGATCGTCAAACTGGCGCCATGTGCCACGAATTTGTGGATCAGGGAATGCAGCCTGGTTTCGAACCAGCCATTCCCCGCATTGAACATGCCGGTGAGCCGCGCCTGATGAAATTGTGCGCGGCGGGAAAGCATCGTTGTCACCACGGAAATGCCCAGGCTGCCGCCGACGTTTCTGCCCAAATTGATGAGGCCAGACGCGGCATTATTCTTTTCCTTCGGCAGAAATGCGTAAGCGGCCGTGTTGATTGGAACAAACAAGCATGCAAGTCCGATGCCTTGAAACACGCGGGCGAGAGCCGCTGTCCTGAAGTCAATTAGCGGGTCGAAGCGCGTCATGAAAAAGAGCGCAAATGAAAGCAACGAAAGGCCGAAAACCAGCAGCCAGCGCGCGTCGTATTTCGAAAGCAGGAAACCGATAATAGGCATAGCCAGCAGAATCGCAAATCCGCCGGGCATCAGCGCAAGTCCGGCTTGTTCGGCCGTATAACCAAGGATCGTCTGCATGAAGAGCGGCAGCAGCACCGTGCTGGACATCAGTGCGAAGCCCACCATGAACATGAGGAAGTTGCCGACGGCGAAGGAACGCTCCCTGAAAAGGTGCAAATCAATGATCGGGTCATCGTGATGCCATTCCCAGATCACGAGGGCGATGAGTGCGGCAATCGCAAGAACTGTCGTGATCAGAATGAAATGAGAAGAGAACCAATCGTCGCGCTCGCCTTTATCGAGCACAACTTGCAAAAAGCCGAGCCCGACGGCGAGCAAGCCAAGGCCGATATAGTCGATGCGGCGGTTCCTTTTCTCCTGCTTCAGATAAGGCGGGTCTTCGATCAGCCGCTGCGTCAGCAATAGCGAGAGCAGTCCGACTGGAATATTGATGAAAAAGATCCAGCGCCATTCGAAATTGTCCGTGATCCAGCCGCCTAGCGTGGGGCCAATCGCGGGTGCGAGTACCACGGCCATTCCGTAGACGGCGAACGCCATGCCGCGTTGGCGCGGCGGAAAGGTATCGGCGAGGATCGCCTGCTCGCTGGGCTGCAAACCACCGCCGCCTGCGCCTTGCAACACGCGAAAGAAAATCAACATCGGCAAGCTCGTCGAAAGGCCGCACATCAACGAGCTGAGCGTGAAGATCGCCACGCATGACATGTAGAAATGCTTGCGCCCGATCAGCGAAGAGAACCAGCCGCTCATCGGCAGCACGATTGCGTTAGAAACGAGATACGACGTAAGCACCCATGTGCTTTCGTCGACGCTCGCCGAGAGGCTGCCGGCAATGTGCGGCAGTGAAACATTGGCGACGCTCGTATCGAGAACTTCCATGAACGTCGCGAGCGTGACGGTGAGCGCGATGATCCAGGGATTTACAGGCGCGCGCTCCGCCCTCGGCATTGCTGCCGTGATGGAAAGCGTTTCACTCATATGGAGACCTACTGTTTTATGAAGACCTTGGCTTCGACCGACATGCCGAGCCGCAGATAGCGATCGCTATTTTGGCCGGGATCGAGAACGATTTTCACCGGGATGCGTTGCACGACCTTCACGTAGTTACCGGTGGCATTTTCGGGCGGCAGCAAACTGGTGCGGGCCCCGCTCGCGCTAGCGATGCTGTCGACGTGCCCCTTATACGTGCGGCCGTTCGCATCCAATTCGATTTCGGCGGGCTGACTCTGCCGCATATATTTCAGTTGCGTCTCTTTAAAGTTTGCCGTGACCCAAACGTCAGTGAGGGGCACGATGGTGAGCATCTGCTGCCCCGGCTGCACGTTCATGCCGACTTCAACACTTTTCGTGACGAGGCCATCGACGGGCGCAATGATTTTCGTATACGTCAGATTGAGTTGCGCCTGGTCGACAGCGGCCTGCTTCTGCTGGACTACTGCGGCTGCGGAAAGAGCGCGCGCTCTCGTTGTGGCGACTTGGCGAGGAGCCGTTTGTGCTGAGCGAAGGTCCGCCTGCGTTTGCGCCAATTTTGCCTTCGCCTGCGTCACTTCCTGAACCGCCGCTGCCCCTGAAGCCTGCGCCGCCGCCACTGATGCTGCACTGGCTTTGGACTGCGCTACTGCTTGATCGTATTGCTGCTCGGAAATCTCGTGCTTGGCGACGAGATCCTTATAACGACTCAGATCGTTCTGCGCCTTCACGTTGTTGGCCTGGGCTTCGGCGAGCTGCGCCTGGGCGGCATCCGATTGCTGCTGCGCGGCGGTGATACCGGCCTGCGCGTTCTCCACATTTGCCTGCGCTACGGAAACCTGGCTTGACGTGGTCTCGGTGGTGATCGGCACGTTGATGTTCTGCGCTTCGGCGGTCGCCTTTGCACTGGCGAGGTCAGCTTCGGCCTGATCGAGAGCGACTTGGTAGTCCTTAGGGTCGATCTGAACAAGCACAGTGCCGGCGGTCACGTACTGATTGTCGTTTACATTCACATTCGTCACGTAACCCGAGACTCGCGCGCTGATCGGCATCAGATGGCCGTCGATTTGCGCATCGTCGGTTGATTCGTACCTCGAAAAATAGCGGTAAAGGAAAAATCCGGCAATCGCAATCACGATCACCGCGATAATCAGGATCAATCGCGCGTGCGGGCGTGCCTCAAAGAAGCCGCGTTTGCGCGGCGCCGGCTGCGCCGCGGAATGAGTCTCGGAAACTGTCGTATTGGCCGCTGGTTCCTGTTCCACATCTGCTCTCGGTGCCATCTCTTACCGTCCTTATTTAAAAAACTCTTTTACGCCCGTTTCGGCCGTTCCCAACGCCCGGGCGAGGGAAATTTTTGCGTAATTGTAGAAATACAAACTGGAAATATAGTTTTCGTTCGCTGAGGCGACCGCTTCCTCGGCCTGCACCACTTCCACCGTATTCGTCACGCCGGCCGAAAATCGGTCGCGAGCCTGCGCCAGCGTCTGCTGCGCCAGAGCGATATTGCTCTGCGCCACGTTTACCTGATCCTGCGCCGATTGAATGTTGAGAAGCGCGGTGCGCACATCGGCGTCGATTTGCCCGCGCAAATTTTCGAGGCGGTCGCGGCTTTGCTGGAGTTGCGCGTCCGCGACGGCCTCATCTCCATGGACTTTGCCGCCCTGAAAAATAGGAATGTTGAGCGTGCCGCGGAAATCGAAGACGCCGTGGGAGTTTGTCGAAGGATGCTGGCCCGCCACGCCGTAGTCGGCTGTCACGGCAAGCGTCGGGTAGCGCTCGGCTTGGGCTGCGCGCTGTGCATACTGGGCGGCGCGAACGTCCGCCATGGCCGCTTGAAAATCGGAGCGCGACGCGTATGCGCGCTTCAGCGCTTCGTCAACAGTCATTCCATCGAACGGCGAATACGGCGATTTCTCCGTGAGATTGAATTGCTGGCCGGGCGCAAGGCCGATTGTCCGCGCCAATGAGAGCTTCTGGATCTCGACGTCGTTCTTCGCCGCGATAAGCTGCTGCTGGCGCGTCTTCAATTCCACCTGTGCGCGCAGCTCGTCGATTTGAGGCGAAGTGCCGGCGCTCACTTGATCGGCCGCCTGATTGTAGAGAGCCTGCGCCGTATCGACTTGCGCCTGCGCCGTATCGACGCGCGCTTCCGACGCGATCGTTTGCAGATACGCGTACCCAACCGCGAGCACCACTAGATCGCGCGCATCCTGATATGTGTGGCGCGCCGCACTAAGGCGTTCGCTTGCGGCATGCGTGTTATTGATTGCGCTCCAGTCGAAGACGGAGTCGGACAAATTCGCGCGGGCGTCAAAATAGGAAAACGGTCCGACGATTGAGGGGAACGAAAATCCCGGCGCGCTGAACGAGAATCCAAATTCCGCCAGATTCACTTGCGAAACGTCGATGTATGGCGACGCGCTCACATGCGGCAAGATTGCCGCCAGTTGCTGCCAGCGCTGCCCCGCGGCGGAATGGATATCCGAATTGGAAAGTAACAATCCCAGGTTCTGCTTCAGGCCGCGGTCGATCGCGTCTTGCAGTGAAAGCGGAAGCACGCCGGAGACTGCCTGCGTCGGCACCGAGCCGGAAAATGATCCGCCCGCAGGCGCTGCCGCCCCGGATGATCCGGACGAGCCGCTCGGCTGACTGGGAGCCATGCTGCTCTGCATTCCCTGCGCTTTTGCACCGGCTGTTATCACCACGAATGCCATCACCAGCAAGATGCCAAAGGACTTTCGGCGTATCACATCCCCTCCGATCTCAGTACGAGTTGGATGAACATGGGAATCTGTAAGACTCAAATAACGCATGGTCTCGCTTGAAGAATGCGGGTGTGCAAAGGCATTCATTTCACGTTCACAATTCATTCGCGAATTTTCCCGCGCGCCGACGCGTGTTCCTGCTGCGTTGAAACCAACCCAGGCGACAATAAGTCCCAGATCTCCTCGGCTGTGCCGCGCAATGTACCTGCCGGATTCAGCGCCCACGAACCCATCACGCCGTGAAACACCGTTTGCACCAGCCGCGCGAGCACCATCGGCGAAACGTCGCGCCTCACTTCGCCGCGCTCTTGCGCCAATCGAAAAATCTGCCCCAGAAGCCGCCGCGCCGTATGCATGCGTGTCTGCAATTCGTCGCGAACCGCCGTGCACGATGCATGCGCCGCATAGATCGCGCGCACCAGCGCCGGACTCTCCGCAGCCTGCCCCGCAATGCCAGTCGCAAGGTCCCGCAGCACATCCATCACGTCCCGGTCGCCTTTCTTGGCTTCCTGCAAGGCGTGTTCCACCGTGGCGAGGCGCTCGGCGCCATACGTCGCCAGCACATGCTCCTTCGTCGGAAAATAATTGAAAAAAGTTCCCTTGCCCACATCGGCGGCTTCCGTGATGTCCTCTACGGTGGTTTCCATGAAGCCACGCTCGGCGAAAAGATCGAGCGCGGCGCGGAAAATCCGCTCGCGCGTCTCTGTGCGCCGTCTCTCGCGACGGCCGCCGCGCGTTGCCGGTCCCCCTCGTCTCGTGTTTGGAACTGCTGGCGTCATGTATATCCGTGACCCAAAGGCAAGTACGACTCTAGGTCATATTTGAGGACAAGTCAAGCCATCGCAAACCGGGCATTCCGCCCGCAAAGGCAACCGTCTGTAGCTAGTGGCTGGAGCGATTCTTAGGGCTGTGCTGGTTGAGCGTTTCGATCAAGAGTTTCGCGGAGGATGGGACAGGTACTTTTCCGTGCAAAGCAATATCTCTTGCGCTGATCCGAGAGCCGTAGACACGCGCATTCGCGTCATTGTCCGGCCGCAGAGTCGAGCCCTCGAGTGATACTCCCGCAAACAGCCCGCGCGAGCGCGAATACGTAAGCACTTCGGCGCGCATCGTCGCATCCGTGTCGGCCTCGGCGTTGCGGCCAACGGGCCCGGCCGAAGCGGATGCATTGCCGCCCAATTTAACCTTGCTCGTAAGAATCGAGCTCGCCCCGCGCGGATTCATCACGAGCAGCACAAAATCCGTCGCCTGCCCGCCGATCTGGAATCCGAAGCTCACGCCTTCGAGCGCCATCATTGTCGGAGCGCCCCACGGCCCTTCGAAGTCGTCGCCGCTGCGGCAAGTCATCGCGCCGCGCCCGTAGCTTGCTCCAATCACGAACGCTCCTTTAAGCATCGACGGAATCACGATCACGCAATCGGCCTTATCGAGCAGGTTTTGCGGAATATCGTCGGGAATGTTGATGATCTCCTTCATCACCTGCCCCGAATCCTGCAGCCGCTGTTCGTCCTTCGATTTATCGGCAGCACGCGCCGCCGAACGCGTCGGAAACACGCCCGCGATCAATGCGGCGAAACACAGCAGCGACAGCAACTTTCTCATTCATTCCTCCTCAGTCTCTACAACGGGCGCGCAAATTCCGTGCAATTCCAAATTCAATGATACGTAGCCCGGACGGCATGCGCAATACGTGACGGCCTTAAAACATCGCCGCCAAACCATGAAAACTGCATCGTCTAATGGGCATATAATCGTCGCTTGAACAAGTCTCAAAAGATGTTTTCGCATTTTGCGAACGGCGCACGATCGCCAAGGCGCTTCTGCGCTTTCAGCATCAGCTTGCTATTGGCTCTCGCGGGTAGTGCCATGTTCGCGCGCACGCCGAAAACCGTTCCAACAAAGCACGCGGCGGCACAGGCGAACGACGTTGCCGAATTTACTTCGCGAGTAAACGCGGCATTAGCCGAGGCACACGCGCAAAAAGCCTTCTGGGGCATTCTCATCGCGGATCGCGACACAGGCAAAACGCTATATGAATTAAACGCCGACCGCTTCTTCGCGCCTGCATCCAACGCAAAGCTCTTCGTCACCTCATTGGCGCTTTCCACTTTAGGGCCGGACTATCGCTATCGTACGACTCTCGAATCGAAAGCTACGCTCTCCGCGGATGGCCATCTCGGCGGCGATCTGATTCTCGTAGGCCGCGGCGATCCCGATCTTTCCAATCGCAAATTCCCTTACGACCCCAAGGCCGACCGGGAAGGCGCACCAGAAAAGGTGCTGGCTGACCTTGCCGATGCGGTAATGGCCAAGGGCCTTAAGCAAGTTGACGGCGATATCGTCGCCGACGACAGCTACTATCCCTACGATCCGTACCCCGCCGGCTGGCTTACGGGCGACACCTTTTTCTCTTTCGGCGCGCCTGTGAGCGCGATCGATTACAACGACAACATCATCGGCATCGACGTGATTCCCGCCGCTCGCACGGGCGATCCTGCGATGCTGGCCGTACAGCCCGCTGCCGCGCGCAGCGGATTCGATAGTGAAGTCGTGACCGGCGCGCCCGGTGCAAAGCCCGACCTCGCGGTAGTGCGACAGCCCGGGCCGAATTTTATTCTGCTGCGCGGCACCGTGCCTGCCGGCGGACAGGCTGTGCATCTCGAACTTGCCATGACGCAGCCCGCCGAGACGGCTGGCGAATCGCTCAAGGAACTGCTCGAATCGCGCGGTATCGTTGTGCACGGCGCGGTTCGCGTGGTGCATTCGCCTCCGCCCGTCGTGAATGCCGCAGGCGATCCCGGTGCGCCGCAGCCGTCGCAAGATTCTTCCGATCGCAGCGTGCTCGCCGAACACATGTCGCCGCCGCTTCTGCAAAGCATTCAACTTACGAATAAGATCAGCCAGAATCTTCACGCCGAAATGTATTTGCGCGAAGTGGGCCGCGCGGAATTCGGTACCGCCTCAACCGCCGCCGGCCTGTATGTCGAACGCAACTTCCTTCACACGATTGGAATTGCCGATGGCGATGTAGTGCTGGCAGACGGCTCGGGCCTTTCGCCGCAGGATCTTGTCACGCCGCGCGCCGTCGTCACGCTGCTGCTTTACGATAAATCGCAGCCGTGGGGTGCGGATTTTCTTTCCACGCTGCCGATAGCCGGTGTGGACGGCACATTGGAACACCGTTTCAATAGCGGCCCAGCGACCGGCCTGATCCATGCGAAAACTGGATCGATTGCGAACGTCCGCGCGATTTCGGGATATGCGACCACGCGCCGCGGTGAATCGCTCGTTTTTACCATTTTTGCCAACAACAATCCGCAGCACGGAATCGACGCCATCACCACGATGGATGCTATCGCCGCAGCCATGGTCGATTCGATCGGCCCCAGTCCGCACTCAGCAAATAGGTCGACGCATTTCGCTCCGCGATCGTCACACGCTCCGGCGCACTGATCGCGTCCCCTGATTTCCACAAGCTAAACCCGCTACAATTCTCTTGAGGCCCCTGTGTCCAAGCCCGCGGAAAAACTTCTGGAATTCGGTGAGCTGAAAGAAATCGTCAGCCGCTCGACCACCTGCGCCCTCGGCCGTCGCGCCACAGAAGCTCTTGCGCCGCAGATGGATCGCCCCGCACTCGAGACGGAATTTGCTCTGCTGCGCGAAGCCATCGATTGGCTGCGAGCGGGCTTCGATTTGGGATTTGGCTCGCTGGCAGATCCCGAACAATGGCTGAATCGCCTCGGCGTGACTGGCGCCGTGCTCGAATCCGCCGACCTTCTCGAAGCCGTCACACTGATGGAATCCGCTGCATACGTGCGGCAAGCCTTCAAACCGGAAGCGCCGAAATATCCGCGGCTTTCCGCGCGCGCCGAGGCAATCGCGGATTTTCGCCACATTTCGTCGGAGATTCGCCGAGCTGTGATGCCCAATGGTGAAATTTCCGACGATGCCTCCCCGCATCTGAAGCGGATTCGTGCCGGAATGATCCAGGCGCGCGGCGCGGTGCAGCGCTCTCTGGAACGCATTCTGCAGGGCCGCGGCGAATCGGGCGGCGAAAGCTACGTTACGCTCCGCAATGATCGTTTCGTGATTCCCGTGCGCGCCTCGGATCGAGGCGCAGTTCCCGGCGTGGTGCACGGAGCCAGCGCGAGCGGACAAACAATTTTCCTCGAGCCTCTCGAATCGATAGAGCTGAATAACCGGCTCGTCCAGCTCCGAGAGGATGAAGTCGTCGAAATTGCGCGCATCCTAGACGAGCTAACTGACCGCCTCCGCGCAGAGCGAAGCTCGCTCACGGCGGCGGCGGAAAGCATTGCGCACCTGGACTCGGTCTTTGCGCGCGCGCGTTTCGCTCGCAATTTCGATTGCACGATTCCGGCATTCACAGCAGCAAATCTCTTGCAGATCGAGCAGGCGCGCAACCCTGTGCTGGAGGCCACGCTCCGGCGTCACGGCCGCACCGCTGTGCCGTTGCAACTTGCGCTCGGCGCCGAAGCAGGCGGCACGGTAATGGTGATCAGCGGACCGAACACCGGCGGCAAGACGGTTGCCTTGAAGACAGTCGGGCTCGCCGCGCTCTCGGCTCAATCGGCCATTCCGGTTGCGGCGACCAGCGCCGAACTGCCGATTTTCGATCGCGTTCTCGCGGATATTGGCGATGAGCAATCAATCGCCGCTGATCTTTCCACGTTTTCGGCCCATATGCTCAATTTGAAATCGATGCTCGACGTGGCCACCGAGCACTCGCTGATCCTCGTCGATGAAATGGGCACGGGAACTGCCCCCGAAGAGGGCGCCGCGCTGGCCGTCGCCCTTCTCGAGGAATTTCGCCTGCGCGGCGCGCTCACGATTGCGACCACGCATCATGACCGCCTGAAGACTTACGCATCCACCACGCCCGGACTTGTCAACGCCGCGATGGAATTTGACGCGGCGAACTTACGGCCCACTTATAGGTTGCTCACGGGCGTTCCGGGAACTTCGTGCGGTATCGACATCGCACGCCGCCTCGGATTGCCCGCCCGGGTGGTCGATCATGCGCTTGCCGAACTCTCCCCAGAGGCGCGGAAAGCAGGCGACTTAATCGCATATCTGCATCGCAGTCGCGACGAACTGGACGAACTCAAGCGCGAGACGCGCGAAGAAACCGCGCGGCTCGAAAGCGAGCGCCGTGCGCTTCGCACCGAATGGGTTGACCGTCAGAAGAAGCGTATTGCCGAGCTTGAGAAGAGTTTTCTTGAAACGCAAAAACGCCTCGAAACAGAAGTCGCGCGGCTCGCGGCAGATGTAAAAGACCGCAACCTGCGCGGCCAGTTGGAAAAACAAGCCGGACGGCGCATGGGTAAGCTCGCGTCTGAGGCGCGCGCAGAAACAGATGCCGCCGTGCTTGAGGCGCTTGCCGCGTCGCAAGCCGATTTGGGCATTGCGCCGGAGGAGTTTCCAAAACCGGTCGAACCCGCACAGCTCGTTACCGGACAGCGCATTCGCGTTCGTGGCTTCAAGCAACCGGTGATTTTTCGCCGCCATGACGGCCGCTCGGCGGAAATTGAAGCCGGACCAATGCGCATGAAAATTCCGCTTGGTGAAGTTCTTGGCATCGAAGAGCCTGCTGCGGGCACAAATGCGATGCCGTCACGCGTGGATCTGCATGTGACGGTCAACGCCTCGTGGACCGAACAGGACGAGATCAATGTAATCGGCTGCACGGTGGAAGAGGCTACAGACCGCGTCGATAAATTCCTCGATCAGGCGGCGCTGGCGGCAAAACCTGCGGTTCGGATCATTCACGGTTATGGCACAGGTGCGTTGCGGCGCGGCCTGGCGACGTTTTTGTCCGCGCACCCGCTCGTTGGTGCGATCCATAGCGAAGCAGAAGACCGCGGCGGCACGGCGATCACGGTCGCAGAGCTGAAATCATAGCTGTACAATGCACTCTCCATGGCCGAAGCCGGATCATTCGCGGAGCGCGTAAAGCAGCAGGCGGACATCGTCCGCGTGATCGGCGAGTACGTGCGCCTGAAAAAGGCCGGGAAAGATTTTTCCGGCCTCTGCCCGTTTCATCAGGAGAAGACGCCATCCTTCAGCGTGAGCCCTACAAAGCAGATGTATTACTGCTTCGGCTGCCACGAAGGCGGCGACGTCTTCAAATTCGTGATGGCGCTCGAGCGCTGCGAGTTTCCCGAAGCCGTCCGCACCGTCGCCGAAAAATGCGGCATTCCAATTCCCCGCCCTCGCGACCGTTCGCCGGAAGAGCGGCGCGAAAATCACCAGCGTGCCGCCATTGTCGAAATACATCGCGAGGCTGCGGCATTCTTTGCGCGCCAGCTTCAATCCAGCGCCGAAGGCAAAGTCGCATCGGCATATCTCGAAGAGCGCGGCTTGGATCGCGAGGCCATCGCGCGCTTCGGATTAGGTTTCGCACCATACTCGGGCGATGCGCTTTTGCGCGCGCTGAAACCGAAATATTCGGAGGCGCTGCTCGGGTCCTCTGGCCTCTTTTCGAAAAACGAAGGCGGCCGCCTCTACGATCGTTTTCGACGCCGCATCATGTTTCCCATCGCGAATGACGCCGGCAAAGTGATCGCCTTCGGCGGGCGCGCGATGGGCGACGACATGCCGAAATATCTCAACTCGCCCGAGACGCCCGTCTATTCCAAGAGCAATCTTCTGTACCATCTTGATCGCGCAAAGGAATCGCTCCGCCAGGCGGATTTTGCAATTTTGGTTGAAGGTTACATGGATGCGATTGCGGTCGCACGCGCCGGATTCTCCAACGTCGTAGCGAGCTGCGGCACCGCGCTTGCCGATGCGCAGATCAAGCTTCTCGGCCGTTTCACTCGCCGCATCGTGGTGAATTACGATCCTGACGCCGCAGGACAGGCCGCCACCGAACGCTCGCTAATGCTCCTGCTCGAAAAAGAATTTGACGTGCGTGTGCTCGCTCTGCCCGGCGGCGCGGATCCTGACAAATTCCTGCGGCAGCAGGGCGCGGATGCATATCGCAAACTGCTTTCGCAATCGCCGCCGTATCTCGATTACCTGATTGCCCGCGCCCGCCGCATGGATCAGACGACGGCCGAAGGCAAACTCGTCGCGATCAATTTCCTGATGCCTTTCGTGCAGCGCATCCCAAATCATTTGCTGCGTTCCGAGTGGGCATCGCGCATCGCATCGGAGCTTCGCGTCGAAGCGCCGGTATTGCGCGAAGCTTTGCGCCGTGCGGCATCCGAACGTCGCAGCGAAGTGAAGCCCCGCGCCGAATTGCTCGCGCCCATCGTCAAGCCCGCCGAGCGCCGATTGATGCAGATGCTCATCGAAGCCACGAGTTTTCGCGAGCGTCTGGCGACGGAAATCGCCGCGGACGAACTGCATCGCGGCCTCGAAACCGAGCGTATTTTTGAAGCGCTCATCGCGCGCGCCGCTGAGCCGGCGGACGCCGCGGCAATTGCCGCGGAGCTGGGCGATCGCGACCGGCAAATCCTGCTCGAAATTGTCTTTGCGGATTCTTCGGAAGGTGTTTGGGACGAAGCCGAAAGCTGCCTTAACGTCCTGCGTGGCCGCCGCGTCGAACAAGAATTGTACGAACTGCAAAAACGCATCGAAGCCAAGCCCGCCGGAGAAGAACTCGCGCGCCTCTTAAAGCGCCGCATTGAGCTGCAACGTCATCTCGCACTGCAGAAAACGGCCGTCGGCGGACTCTAAGAGTCTGGGTGGCAACTTGGATTCTGGAGGCGCACGGCTTCCAACCGTGCCGTTAGCGGCGCAAAATGAATACGGCTTTAGCCGCTGAAGCGATGGTGTGCTCGCTGACACACAGAGTCATAAGGCCGGGGCGGCCGCTGAAAACTGAGACGCTTTATTTGACGCGCACTCCTGCATTACAGGCGGCTGGCAATCGCCATCGCGCAAAATTTTCATATTCGCTAGAACGAACGAAGCTGCTTCGATATAGTCTCTTGCTCAACACTTTAAAAATCCGGAGGCATTGATGACAGGACCTTCTCCCGAAAAAGTCATGCAGATTATTAACGGTAGCCGCGCCTCCAGCGTTTTAGGATCCGCTACGCGGCATGGCATATTCACAGCGCTGGAATCGCATCCCGCAACGACAGAAGAGATCGCCAAAAAAACGGCGATTTCGCTCCGTGGCGCGCAGGCCCTGCTCGATGGCCTTACCGGTTTAGGGCTGTTGACTTTATCGGAAGGAAAGTATCGAAATACTCCCGAGGCATCCGCGTTCCTCGTGAAAGGCAAGCCCAGCTATCTCGGCGCGATGGCCGAAGTATTCCTGGAAGATTTCCCGACGTGGCAGAAGTTGCCCGAAGCTGTGAAAACCGGAATACCCAGCGCCTCGAACACATCAGACGTCGCGGACAATCCCTTCTGGCACGCGCTCGTTCCCGCTATCGCCGCGCTCTCGTTCCCTGTCGCACAGCTCGCTGCCGAACGGCTCGGCGTTCCGAAAGCCGGCGCAATTTCCTGGCTCGATGTGGGCGGCGGCTCGGGCGTGTGGTCGGCAGTCTGGCTGGGCGCAAATAAACAGGCGCAAGGCACGCAGCTCGATTGGCCCAACGTGAACAAAATCGGCCGAGAGTTTGTTTCCGGCTTCGGCGTCGCCGACCGTTTCCATACCATCGATGGCGACTTCCACACTACCCATTTCGGCTCAGCGAAATACGACTTCGCCATCTACGCGCACATCGCGCATCAGGAAAGCCCTCAGGTTAATACTGAGGTATTCCGCAAATTCCGCAAAGCCCTGAAGCCCGGCGGCACGTTCATCGTCAACGATTTCGTTCTCAACGACGATCGCACCGGCCATCCGTTTGCCATGCTGTTTGCGTCGCAAATGCTGGTCGCCACAAAGGAAGGCTGCACGTATCGGCAAGCGGATTATCGCGAGTGGCTCGGCCAGGCAGGTTTCAAATCCGTCGAGATCGTGCCGACCCCGACGCCGGCAACCCTGGTCTTCGCGAGCTAGCGGCGTCCGGAAAATGGCTCGGCTTGGAACGGCGGGACTGAAAATTCCAATCGCGAATTTTAAGGCGCGATTCGCGCCACTTTTGGCTTTTTAACGCTGGTTAAGCCATTTTTATGGCGCCAAACGAGCCAAAATTGTCACTTGCGAAGCGGCCTTCGCTGCCCTGCCGAAATCTCGACGGCATCCGGCTCCGAAAGTGGCATCGACGACGTAACATACGTCTGCGAGATTCGGTCCTGCCAAGTAAATCCGTCCTCATCCCAGTAAGCCCATAAGAATCCAAGCATTAGGGTCGCCCCGGAAAGCACGTAACCGAATCCGCGCCACGTAAGCTGCGGCGTGTCCGGCAAATGACCGTCGAGCCGCACAATCGCAAGCCCGCAGGCCTGCATGCCCGGCGTCGCTCCAGCGAATACGGTAAACACCAGAAAATAAAGGGAATAAAACAGAAAAAGCACAGGCGCGCACATCACTACATCGAGCCGATCCAGCACCACTTCTCCGCCCATCGACCGGATCAGTCCCACAAACAATCCCGCGAACGCCCCCAACGTCATTAAAATCAATAAGATATCGACGGCCGCTGCGTTCCTGCGTTCGGTGAACGTCGCCACAGGAACGAGCGCCGTTTGCGGATGCCCCCGCTCGCCTGCCGCCGCCGAAAAGTCCAGTTCCGTCTGCACAGAGATCTCCAAGCGCTCCACCGGTCGAAGCCGAGCCAGCGTGCGTGGCCTAACAGCCTCTTTCTTCTCAGTAATTTGCGGAGCATGGCGCGCTCTCGGCGTTTGATGAAACGGCAATCCGGCTTGCGCATGAGAAGCCACCGGCTCTTCTTCCTGCACAGAATATCCACGCCGCGCGCGATACTCCGCTAGCCGCCGGCCCACTTCGCGCCGCCACTCAGGCTCCGCATCGTCAGGCGAAGATTCGCCAGCACTTACAGGCTGCAGCAGTTCGTCTTTTTCGTTGGAAGCGGAATCGTCGCAGAACGAGCACGGTTCCGCGTCATCCATCAGGAGAGCGCCACACTTCGAGCAGATTCGAATCACTGGTAGGTTTTGCGCCGCGGACGGTTCCAGTGAGGAACGGCGTCATCATATCACGAGAAAATTCCCAACGCGCAACACAACAAAAAAAATTTCGCGTTCTGGCGACGTTTCAAGTCACACAGCATTCCGAAGCCGGCCGGAGACCCGCGAATCGCGGCAAACGCAACGCCCAGCGCGATTGCGGGCGCTAAACGCGCATGTTAGGCTCAGTTTCCGGCTCATTCGCAATTCAAACGATGCAAAGCTCGCCACGTCGAAAATTCCTGCGCCAGATTCCGTTCCTATCTTCATCTACGACCGTTTTTGCCGGCCTTCTCGGACTCGCTTGTGTAATGGCGGCACCAGCGCTCCGCGCACAGACTTCACCAATTCAATCGTCCTCATCCAAGCTCCTGGCAAAAGCCCCGCCATCGTGTACGGAGGTTACGCTTGAGGCAGACCAGCAGCGCGAAGTGAACAAAGTGTTTTATGCCGATGGAAATGTCGATGTCCGCTGCGGTGAGGGACGGCTTCGCGCGGATCACGTCGAATATGACAGCACAACGCAGATTGTTATTGCCCACGGGCACGTCCAACTAGATTATCTGACGCAGCACATCGAGGCCGAAGAAGCCCGCTACGAGCCCAGGACCGGGCGCGGCGAGTTCGATCATGTGCATGCGACCTTCGCAATCCAGCGCCGCCCTACGCCGACTCTTCTCATCAGTCCTAATCCGCTCTATTTCAGCGCAGAAAAGGTCGAACGCCTCGACCAGGATACTTATCGCATTCAAAACGCATGGGTCACCGTCTGCAACCCTGCGCACCCGATCTGGCGGTTTTACGCACCCGATTTGACGCTAAAAATGCAAGGAACGGTTCACATCGAGAACGGCAATTTCCGCCTGCTCTCCGTTCCTGTCCTTTACTTTCCTTACGCAACTCTTCCTCTTGAGAAGGGCCGAAGCTCCGGGTTCATGGTTCCCGAAACCGGCAACAGTACGACAAAGGGACTCGTTCTGGGCGAAGCTTTTTATTGGGCGCCGCGTGACTGGCTCGATACCACAATCGGCGCCTCTTATTACGGCAAGCGCGGATGGGCGCAAAACGGACAAGTACGCATGAAGCCGTGGCAAGGTGCGTCTCTGACGGCCAACTACTATGGCGTGCTCGACCGCGGCCTTCCCCAGGCAAATGGCACGAGAGTCAATCAAGGGGGCCGCGAAGAACATCTGCTTTTCACGTCTCCATTGCGGCACGGCTGGCGCGCCGGCGCGGATCTAGATCAACTGAGTTCGTTGACGTTCCGGCTGGCCTTTGCCGAATCGTTCACGCAGGCTGTCAATTCCGAAGTGCCGAACACGGCCTTTCTGACAAAGAGTCTTCATGGCTACAATCTCGATTTTGCCGCGCTAAGCTATCAAAACTATTTCTCCGCAACGCCGCAGACGTCCGTAACCTTGCGGACTGCGCCGGAAGCAAGGTTCAGTTCAGTAGATAGGCCAGTCTGGTCCTCAATCCCACTTTATTTCAATTTCGACGCGTTCGCAGGAGCGCAATATCGCAGAGACACGGCGACACCTTTTTCGACGCCGAATTTTGTTGGCCGAAGCGAATTCGCGCCCAGTGTGACATTGCCCTTGCGATGGGGATCTTGGCTGAGCGTGACCCCTACCTTCACCTTCCGCTCAACGCATTACGGCGCTCAGATGGTTGGCGGCGCATACGAAGGCACCGGCTTTTTCCGCAATACTGCCGAATTGGGCGTTGATATTCGCCCGCCGACGCTTGAGCGTGTGTGGAACGTCCGAGGAACAGAATGGAAGCATGCGATCGAACCACAGATCGTTTATCACTACGTCGCCGGCGTAAATAATTTTGGTCGCTTCATCCGTTTTGACGAGGACGAGACTCTCACCGATCGAAACGACATACAGTACGGCATCAGGCAGGGCCTCTATCGGCGCGTGGAGAACGGAAGTGAGCAGGAAATCGTCAGTTGGAATCTGTCGCAGCAGTACTACTTCGATCCCACGTTCGGTGGGGCGTTCACTTTGCACCAGCGCAACGTCTTTCAAGCATTGGATTCGCTCACGCCATTTGCATTTGACGACACACTCCATCGCTTTTCGCCGATCGTGAGCGATGTGCGCTTCGCGACAACCGACCGCTACGATACGGAATTTCGCATCGATTTCGATCCCAAACGCGATCAGACCACAGCCATAGGTACGCTTCTAAAGATCAAGCCGTACAAAGAATCGTTCCTTACGTTGGCGCACTTTTCGGCGATCGAACTGCCGGGCGACTTGCCAGTGCCTCCTCCGAATTTTGAGCCGCGATCCAATCAAGTGCGCGCCCAACTCGGCTATGGCGAGACGAATCGGCGCGGATGGAACGCGATGGTCGGCGCGAGTTACGATTTCACGCAGTCGCAGTTCCAGAATCAGATTCTCGAAGTCTCATACAATACGAGTTGTTGCGGAATCGGCGTGGAATATCGCAGATTTTCATTCGGCACGATCCGTAACGAGAGTCAATACCGGTTCGTTTTCCTGATCGCCAATCTTGGTTCATTCGGGAATTTGCGCAGGCAGGAAAAGATTTTCTGATGCGATGAGCGCAATTTCCGAAACGTGACGTGACTTGATTTGACCTCGTGCGAATCTTTATCCTGACGATCGTCGTTTTCTCACAAGTCTTTCTTTAACCCGCACTGTTTCTTTGCGACGCTCGGCCTCGAAATTCTGCGGGGCTGGGTTGCTTGTTCGTTGACTAGGCGCGAGCGCCCCGCATCGCGCGATCGCATCCGCACGCCGCTAATTACCGATGGCGTTTGTCCCTTGTTTTGAATAACTTAGCGGCAGCGCTTGCAAGACGACGAGATTCGAGAAGATGTTTAGGATTCCAGGTGTCCGCTTTTGCCAATTCCTACGGTGCGAACCTGCCTCGCTTGCGTCTAAAATGGACGAATACAGAGATCGAGATACGACTGCATGTGGCACGCATTGTGCAGTCTTTCTGAAGCGGAAAGGGATAGAGCCTTAATGGACATCAGCGTATTAACCGCTCTGCTGGCGGGGCTACTGTCTTTCATTTCTCCGTGCGTGTTTCCGCTAGTGCCCGGCTACGTTTCGATGCTTTCCGGAATCGGCGTAGAGCAACTGAAGGAAGACAAGGCGCCGCGCGCCGGCGTACTGAGCTCCGCATTTGCCTTCGTTATCGGCTTTTCGGTCGTATTCGTCGCGTTGGGAGCGTCAGCCAGTGCCGTCGGCGCGTTTTTGCTGCGCAACCGGGCGCTGTTAGCGCCAGTCGCAGGCGCCCTAATCGTGTTGTTCGGCCTTCATCTCGTAGGCGGTCTGACGAAGATCGGCGTTAAGGCTGGAGTTGCAATTGGCGCGACCCTCGTGATTATCGGTTTTGCCATGGGTATGTGGCCGAACGCGCCGCAGTACCACCTGGCTCCTATCAACTTCTACTCGATTGCCCTGATCTTCATGATCGGCCCAAGCCTCACGCGTTGGCTCAATCGCGATGTGCATCTACGTGACGTCGGAGGACATCAACCGGGAATCGTGAGCGGCTTCCTGATGGGCTTCGCGTTTGCCTTTGGGTGGACGCCTTGCATCGGTCCCATTCTGGCCGGAGTGCTTGCAATCGCGGCGACAAAAGATACTGTCGGCCAAGGTGTGCTTCTTCTTGGATTTTATTCTGCCGGCCTCGCGATTCCATTTTTACTTACGGCCCTGGGCATCGGCCGCTTTCTCAAGGTTTACAAGCGATTTCGCAAGCATCTGCATACTGTGGAGGTTTGCAGCGGCGTTCTTCTTCTCGCGATCGGGGCACTGGTGTTCACGAATCAGCTAGCCTTCCTCTCGGGCAAATTGAATTTCTTTCAGCCGGAAAATCTGATACCAGGCGCGGGCAAACTCACCGTTGCCGATTCGGGTTCCCACAATATGGGCGTGGCCGAAAAAGATCTGCCCGATGAACCTGCGGTGACGTTTACGGATTTGCAGGGCTCAAAGCTGCCGCTTAACAGTCTGAAGGGAAAGGTTGTCCTAGTGAACTTTTGGGCCACGTGGTGCGATCCGTGCTTTGCGGAGATTCCGACGCTAATCACTTTGCAACAAAAATACGGTTCGAAGAATTTCGTGCTGCTCGGTGTCGCCATGGATGAAGACGGCAAAAGCGTCGTCGCACCCTTTGTGCAGGCGAGGAAATTTGATGTTCAGGGCCAGCAGGTCACGATGAACTATCCAATCGTGCTCGGAAACGATGACGTCACCACGAAATTCGGCGGTTTGCTCGGGTATCCCACCACATTCGTGATTACCCCAGACGGCAAAATTGATCGTAGAATTGTGGGTGCGCTCAATCTCGGCGACATGGAAAAAGAAATAGGGAGGCTAATCCAATGAACCTCGTGGCACGTTTGCAATCCTGGCGCCTGTTGCTCGCCTGCGGCGTGATCGCAATCATCGCCGGTGTCGGCTTGCACCATTCGGCGCTTGCGCAATCCATGCCCAATCCGGCGACGATCGTAAAACCTGAGACATACGTCTCGCTCGATAAAGTTCCGCGCGGGCAGACGTTCGAGGCCGCCGTTGTGGTTAAGATCGCCAACGGCTTTCACATGAATTCCAACAAGCCTTCTGAAGATTACCTGATTCCGACGACGATCACGCCCAATCCTCCCGCGGGCATCAAGGTTGTGGACACGATTTACCCGCCAGGCCAAATGAAGACGTTTACGTTCTCGCCTAAGAAGCCACTGAATGTTTACAGCGATAGCGTCACTCTCAAACTGAAACTGGCAGCGGAGTCATCCGCACCCCTCGGCGCCCTATCGGTCCCCGCGACGCTGCGGTATCAGGCGTGCAATGACACCGCTTGTCTCCCGCCGGTGAAGGTCCCGGTGACGCTGAATATGGACATTGCTGCCGCGGGAACCAAAACGCATGCCGTCCACCCGGACGTCTTTTCCGCGTCAACCCAGAAGCCCTAACAAGTGGAGAGTATCCTTCTCGTATCAGGATGCGTGGGATGCTCGCCTATACTCTTAGCCGGAGGCTCCCGCCTCCGGCAATTACCCTGCCGCAGCGATCCACCTCAGGGTGTTCTATTACATATGTAGTGATTTGAACTTACGCCGCGTCATTCCGCGCCTTTCTAATCGCAACTGCCAAGAATTAAAAACCGACGTAACTACATGAAAACAAAGCGAGGTCACGCCGTCTAATCGCAATCAAAAGGCGATTCTGGGAGGGGTTGACCTAAGCCGATGCGACGTCCTGTCCGGACGATTTTCGAATCGCCTGAATTGCCCTTTCGAGCCGCTGGACCGTTCGATCCTTGCCTAGCACGACCATGCTTTCGAACAGTGGAGGCGCGACCGCTCGGCCGAGAATGGCGACGCGGGTTGCGTTAATGAGGAGCGCTGCCTTCACTCCCTCGCTGCCCGCGAGCCCGCGAAGAGCCGCATCGCAGGCGTCATGATTCCAGTCTGGCAATGCCGCTAACGCGCCGGCCAATTTTGCCACGAGTTCGCCTAAGCGCTCATCCTTCCAGAACTTCGCACGAGCTTCGGCGTCATATTCGAAATCGTCCGTGAAAAACGCCCGCGCGGCCGTTGAAAAATCCGCCAAGAAGCGCGTGCGTGGACGTATCAGGTCGACGGCATGAGCAAACCAAGCATGTTCGGTGGCTCCCCAAGCCTCTTGCCACAGCGCCGCCACCTTTAAGTGCTGCATCACGTAAGGAAGAAGCTCCTCGATCGGCAGTTTCTGCAAATACTGCGTGTTAAACCATTCGAGTTTCGGCCGGTCAAACACCGCGTTAGTGCGGCTCACCCCCGAAAGTTCGAATTGCTTCACTAAGTCGCCGGTTCGCAGAAATTCCGCATCGCCGCCCGGCGCCCATCCAAGCAAAGCCAGGAAATTCCGAAAGGCTTCCGGCAGAAATCCCTCTTCAGCATACGCTCCCACACCGGTCGCCCCGTGGCGTTTCGACAGGCGCGTTCGGTCGGGTCCCAAAATTAGAGGGACATGCGCAAAGATCGGCGGTGTCGCTCTGAGCGCTTGATAGAGTAATGTCTGCTTCGGCGTATTCGAAAGGTGATCGGCGCCGCGAATCACGTGCGTAATGCGCATGTCGATATCGTCAACGACGACGCTCAGTTGGTACGTTGGCAAGCCGTTCGATCGCAACAGTACGAAATCCTCAACTTCGGCATTCTGAACCTCACGCGGGCCGAAAACCGCATCTTCAAACGAGGTTGTCCCGTCACGTGGCACACCAAAGCGAATCGCGTGACGGATTCCCTCACGCGCCTTAGCCGCACGATCGGCATCGGTCAAGTCCCGGCAGGCGCATGGGAGAGCTCTGTGAGCCTTCGGGCCTTCATCGTCGCCTTCGCTCTCCTGCTCCGGAGAAGCATCGCCCCCGGCATAAGATGACGCTTTGCAATAGCACGGGAATGCCGCACCAGACGCGACAAGACGCTCTGCCGCAGCCCGATACAGATCAATCCGCTGCGATTGGAAATACGGCCCCTCGTCCCAAGCCACTCCCAACCATTTCAGGCCGTCAAGTATTCCGTCCACAAGGTCGGGCCGATTTCGCTCCACGTCCGTATCTTCAATGCGAAGCAACAACGTGCCGCCGCTGTGCTGCGCGAACAACCAATTAAACAGCGCGGTCCGCGCTCCGCCAACGTGCAAATACCCCGTGGGGGAGGGGGCAAATCGAACTCGAGGCGTCATAGTGTCCGTCTTCGTCCTTTGAGATGATGAAAAAATATCTTAGCGGAAAGGGCAGGCGAAATCGAATTTCTTGCAAATGCGTGATCCGACGTGAGTTGAGTACACGAGTACTGTTGACGGCCTGGCCCAGAGGCGGCATATTTAGGCTGGATTAAATCGTCCAGAGGGGTACCAAAAGCGCTGTATAAAGACCCTCTAAATGTGAGACTTAAGCCATTGCGTGGCACGAAACTGAAGCTGCGTAGTGGCGCGGGATAGCCAATATTTTCTGCTATTCTTGGCACAGCTAAATTCCAAAACGGGAATCCCTGCGTTGCCTACTTTTGCGAGCCCCAGCGCCGCGGTTGTGGCAGTCAGCTCACTCCTGCTGGCGACATTCTTCCTGTTCGTTTACCGACAAAAACGGCAGGACTATCTTTTCGTGTGGTCGGTGGCGTGGCTGATCCATGCCTCTGATTGGGCGGCGCGCTTCGCTGCGCTCTACTTCCATTTCCCTTCCTGGTTTTCCGGCGTAAATGAATGGCTGCTTACAGTTTGCGCGTTGGCGTTCTATGGATCGGCCCGGCTGTACGCTCGAAAGTCGTTACCATTGCGGGAGATCTCTGCCGCGGCGCTGATCGCGGGTATATGGGCTGCCGCTTGGGGCGCCGGACATCTCCTCGCCACGCCGCCAAAGATTGGCGTTGCGGTAGTGCTAGCACTTGCCGCACGGACTTTCTGGCAAGAGGGGCGAAAGCAAGAATCGCGTGCGGATGAACTGATGGCGCTGACGTTCCTCGGTACAGCGGTGCTCTGCCTGTGCATGGCGTTTCAGGCACGTCTGCAGTTCCTCACCGGAATCGATCTCGGTACTTTCTCGATCCTTCCCAGTCTTTTTGCCGCTGTACTGATGGTCATGGCGGTCTATGAGGAAGAACGGCGGCGCGTTGAGCGCAATATGCTGGCGCTTTCGAGCCTGAACCTCGCCACTTCAAGCTTCGTGGGCGGCGAAATTCAGAAGATGCTGGCGCAGGCGCTGGACCGAGTGCTCAATGTGGTGCGCATTCCGGCAGGTGCGCTTTGCATGCGGCAGGGCGAAAGCAATGGCCCTGCCTCGATGGTCGTGACAGGCCTCGAGAACACGTTCTGCGTTGCGACACAGGAAAATCAGCTTGACGAGTATCTGATTGGATTGGTCGCGCGGCTCGGTGGACTTGTAGTGCTGCGGGAATTGACGCGTGACTCCGATTACGAAGCGCTGGAAAAAGAGAGCGCATTTCGGCGTGTGCGCGAGCTGCTGTTGAGCCAGGGCCTGCGCACCGTCATCGGCATCAGCCTGCAGGCAAAGGAGCGCGTTTTCGGCGTGCTCTTGCTTGGCACTCCGGATCACCGCGATTTCACCCCCGCGGAATTGCGCTTGCTGCTCGCATTGGGCCATCAGATCGGAATGGCGGTGGAGAATAGCTATCTCATTCAGCAGACGTCGCGTCGGAGCGAAGAGCTCAACATTTTGAACGAAATCGGACGGGCATTAAGCTCGACCCTCGACCTCGACCTGCTTTTCGACCGCATCAATTCGGAAATCCGACGCCTGATGGACGCGAGCAGCTTCTTCATCGCGTTCTACGACCATAAAACGCAGGAGGTTCGCTTCGAAATCGAAGTGGTCGAGGGAGAAAGACTGCCGAAGCGTTCCCGCCCAGCTGGGAATCGCCTTGTGGAGCACGTGGCGCGCACTCGCCAATCCATGCTGATCCGCGAAAACTTTGTAGAAGCAGCCCGTGACCTCGGGTTTGAGCCCAATGGCAGACGGGGTTCGATGTGTGCCGTGCCGATGATCCTTTACGATCGCGCGATCGGAGTGATGGCGGTTCACAGTTCGCAGGAGCGCACCTTTGACACCGGTCATGTGGAACTGCTCCGCGTGCTTGCGAGTGAGGCCGCGATCGCGATCGAGAATGCCAGATTATTCGCCGAAGAGCAGAAGCGCTCACAGCAACTGATGCTCGTCAACAACATCTCAAGCCATGCCATTACCACGCTCAATCCGGAAGAGATGCTGGCGAAGATCGCATCGGAAATCGGGAACAGCCTGACCTACGACCACATAGGAATCGCCATTCTCGACTACACCGCCAAAGAGCTGGTAATTGAGGCGGAAGCGGGGACGAGGCGCGACGCTCTGGGGAAACGCTTGTCTCTTGGCGAAGGCCTGATCGGACAAGTGGCGCGTACCGGTCAAATCGCAAAGGTTCGCGAAGCCAGCCATGCAACGCCAAAGACCGTTCTGCCGGATTCGACTTCGTCCATTGCGCTGCCGGTGGTGTACGCGGAGCAACTACTCGGAGTTCTCTACGTTGAGTCCAAAGAGCCTTCGGAATTCGGTGAGCAGGAAGTTCTTCTTCTGCGCACTCTCGCCGATCTCTTTGCGGGAGCAGTGCACAATGCCATGGCCTTCCAGAAGGCGCAAGAACAAGCCATTACGGACGGCCTCACAGGCGTAAAGACCCACCGCTTCCTGATGGAAGCGCTTTCGGCCGAATGGAAACGTTCGACGCGCGCCAATCGGCCGTTTGCGCTCGTGCTCATGGATCTTGACCGGTTCAAGTTCGTCAATGATTTCTATGGGCACTTGGAAGGCGATGTCGTGCTACAACGCGTTGGGCGGATTCTAGAAGAACATTGCCGGCGTTCGGACGTGGTGGCGCGGTATGGCGGCGATGAGTTTGTGATTCTGATGCCTGAGACTACTGTGGAATCTGCGCGGCAGCTCGCCTCGAAATTGCGCGCATGGATTGCGTCGGATGTGCTCCTGCGCGATAAAAACATTACCGCCAGCTTTGGCATCGCGGGATTCCCAATTCATGGCTCGACGCCGCAGGAATTGATACAAGTGGCCGACTCCTCGATGTATCTCTCTAAACATCAGGGTGGGAACTCGGTTTCGACCGCCGAACAAGGAGATACTTCGGACCGCAAACGCTGGAAAAAAGATGTGCTTGAGGCTTATCTCGGCGTCACTCTGAAGCGCCAATTCTTTACGGGTCCGGAGGCATTTGACGAGATATACCGCAGACTGGAGCAGTTCACGCGCTCGCTAAAGGAACAGGGCGGACCGGGCTCTTCTGAAGGCTTGCCACCGGCGGTGGTCGACACCGTCACTTCGCTTGCCTTCGCAATCGACGCCAAGGACCAATACACAAATGGCCACTCGCAAAAGGTTTCCGCTTATGCAGTAACGATTGCGCAGGCGCTGGGAATGAATGCAGCTGATACCGAGGAAATCCGCCTCGCGGCTATGTTGCACGACATTGGAAAAGTAGGAATACCGGAAGCCATTCTTCACAAATCAGGTCCGCTGGACGTGACTGAATGGGAGACGATGAAGACGCATACCGACCTCGGGTCGAAAATCCTCGAGCCTCTTCAATCGATGGCGCGTATTCGCGAAATGGTCCGACATCATCATGAGTTTTATGACGGCTCGGGCTATCCTGACCGGCTCGAAGGGGAGCGTATCCCGTACGGAGCGCGGGTGATTGCGATTGCGGACGCGTATGACACAATTACGTCCGAGCGCACGTACAAGAAGAAACGGACTCCGGAAGACGCGTTTGCCGAATTGGAGCGCTGCGCGGCCAACCAATTCGATCCGGAGATTGTGCGTGTCTTCGTCGAGGCAATGCGGCGGGCGCCGCGGCAGACGATTGAACCTCCTACAACAGAGAGGCAAACGACTGCGGCAATCTAAGCGATCTTGCGCCCAGGCTGAAAAGTCGAACGGCGCGCGCTGAGGGCGGTCGCTCACGAATAAGGCGGCTTCCTTCCAATCCGTGGTTTCCCTGACCATTACACGCAATTCGTTATGGCATAATTGATCATCCGGAAAACGGCGATTTGGGTTCGGATGTGAAACATGGATATTCGGAAAAAGATTCGAAAAAAACTGCTCGCTGCACATCGTAAAGGGCGCGAGTTTCGCATGGTCGCGAAGGGTTTTGTTTCAACGCGGCATCCGTTGCTAGTGCACATCATTCCCATCCGGCGCTGCAATCTCTCTTGTACGTATTGCAATGAGTTTGACGATTTTTCGAAGCCAGTGCCGCTCGAAGAGATGTTCCGGCGCATCGATCGCCTCGGCGAAATGGGAACCGCGATTATCACGATCAGCGGCGGCGAACCACTGCTGCACCCCGAACTTGATGCCGTGATCGGCCGCATACGAAAAAACGGCATTATGGTAGGGATGATTACCAACGGCTATTTGCTTACTGCGGATCGCATTGAGAAGCTCAATCGCGCAGGGCTAGAGTATCTGCAAATCAGCATCGATAATGCGATGCCTGACGAGGTTTCGAAGAAGAGCCTTAAGGTGCTCGATCAAAAGCTCAAATTGCTGGAGGAGCACGCGGAATTTCAGGTGAATATCAATTCGGTCCTCGGCAGCGGGATCAAGAATCCTGAAGATGCATTGGCCGTGGCGCATAGGGCGGTTGCACTCGGCTTTACGTCGACAGTGGGCATTCTGCACGACGGCAACGGTCAACTTCAGCCGCTTGGAGAGCGCGAGCGTGAGATTTTCGAAGAAATTATGTCGCTCGGCAAGAGGTCCTTCACGCGCGTGAACGCATTCCAGCACAACATCGCGGCAGGCCGCGAAAACAATTGGCGCTGCCGCGCTGGATCACGATATCTCTACGTCTGCGAAGACGGCCTCGTTCATTATTGTTCGCAACAACGCGGCTATCCGGGAGTTCCGCTGGCGCAATACACCGACGAACAACGCCAACGCGAATTTCTAACGAAAAAAGGATGCGCGCCGAGGTGCACGATTTCGTGTGTGCATCAGATTTCGGTGGTGGATCGGTGGCGGGCGCCGCAGACGATTGAGTCCGGGCCTTCGCGTCCTCCTGAAAGTCTTGTGCAATTAACGAGTTAGCGCGCGTGATGCGGTCGGCGGGCCGACAATTCAAGCGATACTTGAAGGCTTTTTGTGGCAAAAATGGCCGAAGTGGCGCCATAAAATCGGCAATTTTGGCGAATTCGGACCGATTTTGGCGCACCTGGCACCCTAAAATTGGCTTATTTTCGCCGTTCCATGGGAGTAAAGGTAAATGAACCCGGTTGTGTGGTTTGCCGCGGGGGCGGTAGCCGTCGCTGCGATCGCGATGATCGTATGGTGGTCCGGGCGGAGGGCGCAGGAGCAACTTTCCGAGGTACGGCGAGAGATGCAAGGGTCCCTGACGGCGCAGAACCAGCTCGTCACGTCGCAGGTGAACCATCTGATGCAGACGATGACGCAGCAGCTTGGGCAGGTGCGTCAGGAACTACAATCCAGCGTCGCCTCTACCGGGCAGCTCGCCGCGGATGCCCAGCGGGATGTGGCCGAACGGCTGAAATCGTCTACTGACGCGCTCGTCCAAATGACTCAGCGCATCGGCGAGGTGCATCAAGCCAGCCAGGATCTGTCTAAGGCTACGCAGGCCTTACAGTCCGTGCTGGGGGGTGCGAAGACTCGCGGGATTCTGGGTGAAGTGACGCTGGAGCGCCTGCTTGAGGACGCATTGCCGCGGTCGGCATATGCGACGCAATATAAGTTCGTCTCGACCGGCGCAATTGTGGATGCGATTGTGCGAAGCGGCGAGAGGCTGCTGTGCGTCGATTCAAAGTTTCCGCTGGAGGCGTATCGGCGGCTGACGGATGGTGGCGACGAAGCTCGGCGCGAATTTTGCCAAGCGGTACGCTCACATGCCGATTCCATTGCGAAGAAATATATCCTCCCCAATGAGCATACTTTCGACTATGCGCTGATGTTTGTCCCTTCCGAGGGCGTTTATTACGAATTGCTGATCACCGCGGATACAAAGTATGGTCAGCTCGACGAATACTGCCGCGGGAAAAAGGTCTTCCCTGTCTCCCCGAACACGTTGTATGCATGCCTGAGTGCCGTCGCCCTAAGCCTACAAGGCCAGAAGATTGAGGAGAATGCCCGGCAATTGATTGCGAATCTTGCGGGCCTGAAAAAACAGTTCGACGATTTCGGCGTTGCCTACGACAAGGTGGGAACCCATTTCCGCAATGCGCAGCAGCGATTCGACGAGGCTACGAACAAACTGAATCGGGCGAATGCCAGCTTGGACCAGATGACCAAGGGTGCCTTGCCAGAGCCGGAGGTGCCAATGCTGAGCTTCGCGAAAGATGAGGATTGAGTCCGGAGGGAGCGGCACAAGGTATCCAGGCAGCAAGGAATTCCGGGTCAAGAAGTAAGGAATTTCGGAAGTCTTTGGAATCGGAAGAGAGAATGGCTGGCGGCGAGTGATACCCGGGGGTGTGAACTCAACCCTCCCGTACTAGAAATAGCAATAGAGGTTAAGCTACTGCTTGCAAACCGTTTTTTGCGATTAATGTGAGGAGCTTCAGAGACGAACCCCGCGGGTGTTTTTCGCCGCGTTCCCACTGACTCACCACACCGGTGGTAACATTCAGATAGCGAGCAAATACGGCCTGGCTGGCGTTCTCGCGCCGACGCAAGTCCCGAATCTGCTTGGGAGAAAGCGGTGCAACCGGGGTTAGGCACATCACGTCGAATCGGCGCATCGTCTGCTTATCAAGTACGCCAGGATTGTGCAAATCGCGAGCCGTTTCATGGATGGACGCGAGAATTCGGGTGCCGCCGTTCTTGTTCTGTTTCTTTTGCTTACTCTTTTTCATCGCAATGAACCTCTACAAAGGCTCCCGCCGCCAATGCCCTCTCGATTTCGCTTGCCCCATATGCCAGCACGACCGAAGCAAGGTGTCTAAACGCTTCTAATTCGTGGCTCGAAACGTTGGCTCGTTCATTTTTCGCGAACCCGTACACGAAAAAGCCGAGTGCAGCGCGCTCGTACAAAACCACAGTTCTGAAGCCGCCGAATTTTCCCTGCCCTTCG
>JBOGMU010000291.1:0-9604 GCA_050746865.1 Candidatus Acidiferrales bacterium | reverse complement strand
AATTTTCCCTGCCCTTCGCGCGCGATCCGCTGTTTGATGACGCTGCCGCCCATATCGGCGTCGATCAATCCACGTTCTGCGTCCCCAATCACCCGACAAAGTTTCTGATCGCTAATATTAGAATCGCGGGCGAATCTAGCAAACCACCGATTTTTGAATATCCGCAATCGCCCTCGCCAGCCTCGATTGTATAGCACTAAGTGCTATAGAGAAAGCATGCGGCGCGGGCGGGCTGTACCGCTTAGAACTCAACGAGACAAAAGCGCAGACATTATGCGCATAGGCTACAAAAGCAGTCGGCGAGAAGTGCGCCCTACAATCCGCGCAACGGTAACCGCTACGGTGCAACGATGCGTGACTCGATTCGGACGGCAAACCGCTGCTAGCGGCGGAAGGTTAGGTCTAAGACTTCGACGACGGGCGGGAGTGCGTCCTCGAAGATGAGGCGGCGGTCGGGCTCGATCTGATTCTTGCGCGCGCCGTAGAGGCAGAACCACCAGAGCAGCAGCAGGATCACGATGAATGTCGAGGAGAAAAACGGATCGTAAAATGCCTGCCGTTCAAGCGCCGGAATAGCTCCGGAAAATCCGGACAGACCGATAATGTAAACAATTAGGGAGACGATCGTGGTCTGCTTGAAGGGCGGCGCGGAACACGTGAACGGAATTTTCCTGAAGGTGAAAAGAAGAGTCTCGATCAGCAGCAGAGCCATTGCAGCAATTAGGATCGCGTGAATTAAAGCGATTCGCCAACTCCAGAAGTAAACGAACGCAGCGAAAGACGCAACCAGCAAGGGAACCTCAAAAGCAATCATCACGCGCTTTGCCAGTGCAGCTAGTTCCCGAGTTGCCGGATCGACGCCAAAACGAAACGTCCAATTCGAGCGCAGAGGCGCCGGGATTTCAAACGCGGCGCGAACGCCGAACATGAGGAAGTACGTGAGAACGAGTGGGACACCGAAAACGATCGTTGAAGGCGGACCAGGCTTTGCATTGGCAAAGAGTAAATTGTTTGAAGCGATCATTACACCCACAGCAGTGAAGGCAATCCACGTGAGCGAATGGGTTTCGCTTCGAAACAGCGCTCTAATGACGAACCGGAAGCCGCCGCGTTGAAACGGGCCGCGAAGCAGGATTTTATCGAGCCCGCGGAGAATAAAACGGGCGACTACGCCTCCGCCTGCGGGCAGGACGATGATCGTTTCGGCGCTGCGTAGAAAACAACGGCGATAACTGAGCGCGTAAGCGCCAATCGCAATGAACAGGACTGCAATCGAACCAAAAATCGCAGCCGCGCCTAATGGAGGAAACAACGGATCACGAACGCCGCGAAGCCATTGGCAAAGCGCGGCGAACCAAGCGGAGGGAGGAACATGCGTCCAGGATATCGCCGACCGGGCCGCGTCAAGTCTCTTCGGCTCGGAGCTGGACGTCATCAGGAGCGCCACGAAAAAGATGAGCAGTGCGCTGCGCACGTATACCGAGCATTTGCGAAAAGTGCGATACGGCAGAAGAGCCATCAAAACGCCCAAAATGGCGAGAACGGCCATAAACCCAAATATCGCGGCAAGAACAACCGATATCAGGTGAGTGGCGAAAAAGATCGCCGTGTAGGCGAATGACGGAACCGTCCAACAAGCGACCAGCGGGAACAGAAGCGAAGACCCTAAATTGATGTCGATGGAAACAACCGCGGCGAGGAAAAGCAACGCAAGGAGGTTTGCGAGAAAAATATGGCCGCCACGAATTGGAAGATGCGCGAGATTTCCGTAATCTCGGCGATCAGGCAGCAAACTATCCCATTTCCATACGGCCATCGCACCGGCGGCGGTAAGGGAAAGAACGCTAAAAAAATATTCATCGGGGAAAGAGACGAGGTAAGCGTTGAAGTGGGTCACCTGCCTGAGATAATGAAGCAACGGGCTATATTTAAAAAACATGAGCCCCACTGCAACGAAGGTGCCTGGAGCGAATAGAATTGCCAGAACCGCTCCGATGCCGATATCCACATCGCCCGCGTCCGAACCTTCGCCACCATGGAAAATGCGGTCTGTGCAGTGAAGGAAAAGCCGAAAAAATGACCGTTGGGAAAGGGCCTGCCAGCGATCGCGCAACCAAACTCGGTAGTAGACGCTCACGCTGCCTCCATAACCGCGGCGACATCACGCGCGATCTGCGCGGTATCGCCGCCTTCCACTAAGTGCGCAAAAGCATGCTCAAGAGAAGCTTGACCCGCCGCCTTCATCAACTCGGCGGGTGGGCCGTATGCGATTGTTTTGCCTTTCCGAAGCACAATTACTTGCGAGCAGATCTTTTCGACGACTTCGAGTACGTGGGAGCAATAGAGGATCGCTTTTCCCCGCTCACCCAGCGTCTTGACGAGATTTTTTACGACCATTGCGCTGGTGACATCCAGACCCGAAAGAGGCTCATCGAGAATCAGGAGCGAAGGGTCATGCAGCAGCGCAGCGATCAGCAGAATGCGCTGGCGCATTCCTTTCGAATAAGAGCCGATCGCTGAATGACGATGAGGCGTGAGCGTGAAGAGTTCCAGAAGCGCGTCGATCTTTTTCTCGAGGATTCGACGCGGAATGCCGCGAAGGGTGCCTACCAATTCGAGGTATTCCCAACCGGACAGAAAGGGATAGAGGTCAGCCTCCTCGGGAACGTAACCGAGACGCTCGCGGTAGTGGACCAGATCGCGCTCAATCCTGCCGCCGCGAGAGAGCACGTGGCCGTGCGTGGGTTCGAGCAGGCCAGTCAGCATTTTTACTGTGGTGCTTTTGCCCGAACCGTTTGGACCGAGGAAACCGAGAACTTCGCCTTCGCCTAAAGAAAAGGTGAGGTCGCGGACGGCCGCCACGGATGAGTAATAGCATTTCGTGAGGCCACGGGCTTCGAGTGCAACCATGTCTTTAATCCTGGGCAGTGTCGTCGTCAGGTACGGCAGATTTCCTGGAACGCGACCGATGAGACTTTGTCTTATCTACTGTGCGGAAGCGTGCGAGCATGGCGACCGCTTCCGCCGCTTCGCGATTAAATTCGGCCTGATTCAGCGGACGAGCTCGTTTCGCGTCGATCAGCTCCTGGGCAGCGACCTGCTTCCTCGCCCAATTCGCTTCCGAATGCGCGTAGCCAACAATAAGCACAGCCGTGATTCCCGCGCCAACCGCCCATCGCCAGAGCCCCGAACGCAGGATCCATTGGCGCATAAGCGAACCCGCGGCATCGGCAAGAAGGGCCACACCAGCCGCGTGCTCTGCTTCGTCAAAGACACACAGCATTTCGTCGGCGAAGCGTTCGCGGAACGCACGAGGGTGCAAGCGGATCAGGCAGCGATAGAATAAGCGGCGCATCAGGCCTCGCCAGAATCGTTGGTTGCGAGACGCATTTTGGCGGCGCGTAGAACGCTTCCGAGACGCGTCACTTCAGCCGAGAGAACGCGACGACCAAAATTCGTCAGCTGGTAATATCGGCGGCGCGGATCGTCGTCAGCCGAGGGGCGGGCAACTTCCCTGATCAAGCCGCGGCCGATGAGCTTTTCGATATTGTCGTAGAGCGTGCCGGGGCCGAGCTTATAGCGGCCATCGGACTGGCGCGCGACTTCCTGCATTATGGCGTAGCCGTGGCGCTCTTCGCCGGCAACCGCGGTGAGGATATGAAGGGCCGCAGGCGAAAGCGGAAGGAGCGATGCGATGGGGTCTTTCACTTTCATAGTCGGAGTCCGTTATATCGGAGTGCGAGTTACCAGTCAAGTGGAACTTCTACGACTCGCGTGACGTGTTCAACGCAGGCGTTATGTGACATTCCGTGGCAAATCGGGCACGAGCAGGACGTATGCAGACAATCTACGAAAGTGTACGCGCTGCGCTTTTGAGGCAAAGGCTGCGCAAATTATCCCTAATATCTTCATCCAAAGCGGCAAATCGACCGGACGCCCCAAGCGTTTACCTTCCTCGGACAAATAGCGCGTTTCTTTTGCATGCCAACCGCGTTGCGCGAAAAAGCCGAACCAGTTTCCGACCCGAATTTGAATGGGGCGTTTTGCAGTTTTTTCTGAACACCGGCGCGTTCGCGAAATTTAATCACGTCGGGCGAGAAGTATTCGGCGATCCAGCAGCAAACATGGTTTAGAGCGTGTAAATCAGCAGCCAGAGTTGCGACCTGCTCGATGGACAAATAAGGAATGACGCCCTCGGTTAGGATGAGAATTTTTCTTTGCGCGCCAGTTTATACCAGCGAGCAGCGAACGGCGGGCCGCATCATCGCTCAGATCAACTTTGACGGGTTCGAGGGAACAGCGCGGCGGCTCATTTGCGAGGCGCTCCTCCTTATACTCGATCATCTTCGGGTAATCGGCTTCTACCCACAGAAGATTCGGCGGCAGATCCAGGCAGTAGGGACGAGTATCGAGGCCGGCGCCGAGATTCACGATTGTATCGACTCCCTCTGCGATGGCTTTCCCGATGTAACCATCGATGATGACGGTGCGGATCGCGAGGGTCCATGGGTAACACGCGACAATGGCATTGAGCCAGCTATTTTTCTGCCGTGCTCGCCTGCGAGACGTGCTGCGAGCGGATCGCGAAAAAGTGCGTCAGGGCGCTCGGTCTCCATGGCGCGATAATGAGCGACCCAGAATGCGGTGTCGGATACGTTTTCGACGGCGCCGTCAGGCATTTGCTCTCGCACAGCCGCAGCGTGGCGGCGTTAGCGACTTAGCATAACAAACCGTGGAGAAAGGACTATAATGCGCGCCATATCGTCGTGCGATTGGCACTTGCACGGCCCGGCCAATTCTATTTCAACTCTAAAACAGGGAAGGAGCACCGATATGAAAATGACGCGCGTTGTTCTATCGCTTTCGGCAGTCGGATTGTTCGTCCTATGCTTTCCGGCCAAAGCGCAGAACGCTGATGAGCAGAAGCTGACTGAGATCGAGAATACTCTCGCTAAGCAAACCGGGCCGGGACCCGCCGAGGGCGCCGCCATGAAACAGTATCTATACGAAGGGAATCTGAATCAATTGAACGCAGTCGGGCGCGTTGGAACGCTCCCGAAGTCCAGAGTCGTTGAGTTGTCTTCTAAGCCCGATCCAAACGATCCCAACATGAAGAGCGCGACGGCCATTTCGAATGTGCATGTGGATATGTATGGAGACACGGCACTCGTGTCGTACAAGGTGACGAATACGGACACAGGGCACAAAGATGCCGGGCTGAACGCGACCGATCACTATGGCTGCCTCGATACGTTTGTGAAGCGCAATGGTCAATGGTATGTGATCGGGAACGCGTGTGCGCCGTCGGCGCCTTTGCCGGCTTCGGAATGGGATGCGGCGAAAAGAGCGATCGCTCAAGAGCCCAAGGACCTTCAGAACGCGTATCACTGACGCGTGTGTGTAGAAAATCAAAGCGACGCGGTGGCAGCGTCGAGCAGCGCGTGCAAACTACCCGCGGGCGTAGAGGACGCGAGATGTTGCACCGCAGCGCGTACCTTTGAGGCATCGCGTGGATGTCGAGCGAGCTGCCCCGCAATCGCCTTCAGTGCGCGGCGCATATTATTTGCGTTCTTCGGAACGATGCTTTCGGCAATCTCAAGGTAACGGAGCGCGCGCGCGGGGTCGGGCGGCGGCAGAATTCGGGCATGAAATGAAAAATTGCCTGAGCGGATCGCTTGTACGTCGACGGCCGCCTGATTTCGCGCGCCGCCGGAAGTCCACAGTTGCTGCACATCACCACGGGTGAAGCGAATCACATCCGGCGAATGGTTTTCGACGACAATTCGCAGCGCGTGGTCCGTTCCTTCAGCACGGACGAAGAGCTTGCCTTTGCGGCCCGGCTGCAATGGCGGATTTGGCGACACGAAATCGAGGGCGACGAGCGATGTAGCGCCAGCGGCGCGAGCGCCTGCTGCGTCGATTTCAATCTTCGCTGTGCCAGCTAACGTGCGCGCCTGCGGAAGAACGACGACGCAAACGGGCGAACCGGCGAGCACAAATGCGGCATCGCCATTGATCGTGATGTGGTCGGCGCTCACGTTGCCGCTGAAGCCTGAGCCACACACTGCGAAGCGGTCGTGCTGTGAGACGTCTGGGGCGACACTTAAGGCTAGTGGTGCGGCGGCGCGAGGCGATATGGCGTCCACAAGTGCCGCGGCTGAAACGCCTTGCGCCTTCGCAATGAAGGCACCGTCGGGCGGCGCGATGAATTGGGCGCGACCGGTCGCGTCGGTCGTGACATGCTGGCCGTTGCCGATATCAACGATCACGCCCGGAGCGAGGTGGCCGTCGGCGCCAAGAATGGCAAGCGTGGCCGGAGCGTTTGCGAGCAGGCGCGGCGGCAGGACGATGGAGAGCGGCGGCGTCTGCGCGCTTACGTCCGCAGCTGAGAATGCAAAACTAGCGAATAGCAGAGTGAGCGGCAGGCGTCGCGTCATAGTCTAAAATGCAGAATACCGCAGGCGGTAATTTGCCGGTGATATAAAACGCCGCGCGACTACGAGGTGAGAGCGATGCCGCATTATGCATTCCGCTTAAGAATCAAACCGGGAAAAGAAGCCGAATATGATGAGTCACATCGGCACGTCTGGCCTGAGCTGCTTGCGAAGCTCAAGGACGTTGGAATATCGCGGTATTCGATTTTTCGGCGCGAGCTGGATTTGATTTTGGTGATGGAGGTGGAGAATTTCGACGCGACCTGGGATGCGCTGGCGAAAGACGAGACGAATCTGAAATGGCAGCAGAAAATGGCGCCGCTTTTTGACATGGTTCCCGGCATCAAGCCTGGCGAACGATTCGCGATGATGGAAGAGGTTTTCTATCTCGAATAACGGCGCGGATTCACGCGAACGGCAAAGCGCGTATGGCGACTAATGTCATGTCGTCGTGCTGGGGCGCGCCGGCTGCGTGGACATCGGCGCATGCCAACAAGAAGAAATGCAAAGAAGATGTACGGGGCATACGCTCGCCGCGCTGTGCCGGTATTGGCCATGGCGATACTATAGGGTGGCGCGGCTCTGTTAGCTAGTCGGCCCAGGGTTGGGGGATGCGATCCCAGCGGTGCGGTTTCAGTTTTTGCAGGAGGGAGGCGTCGAGGGGGCCGGCGTCGCTAGCGGCGATGTTGGCGCGGACATGTTCGTGCTTGCGCATGCCGACGATGGTGGTGCTGACGACCGGATTCGAGAGAATGTAACGGAGCGCCATTTCGGGCAGCGTCATACCGGATGGGAGAATTTTCTTCAGGGCTTCGACGCGCTGAATCGTTGGCGCAAGGTTCTCGGGCCCGAAATACATGGCGCGCCAGTCGTCGGCGGGAAAGCGCGTTTCGAGCGTCATCTTGCCACCGAGGCTACCTTCGTCGAGAGGCACGCGCGCAATTACGGCGATGTCAAATTGCTTGCAGACGGGAAACAGCTTGTTTTCGGGCGCCTGATCGAAAATGTTGTAGATCACTTGTACGGCATCGACCAGACCGGTTTTTATGGCAGCGATGCCGTTTTCCGGCTCCCAACGATTGATGCTGAGACCAAACGAGCGGATCAGGCCGTCGCCCTTTAGCTTTTCCACCGTGTCACGGAACTCGGATTCGACTACCCAGGAATCGTCCCAAACGTGAAACTGCAGAACGTCAATGGCGTCCGTTCGCAGCGCATCGCGGATGAGTCGAGCGTGTTCTAAGACATGATCGGCAGGAAAGACGTCGCGATACTTGTATTCAGGACGCGCGGGCCACTTGAGATTTTTCGGCGGAATTTTGGAGGCGGCGTAGATGCGCGTGCCCTTATTGCGCGCCATGATTTCGCCGAGGAGCTTGTCACTGTGACCATCGCCGTAGGCCCATGCGGTATCGAAAAAATTGCAGCCGTTGTCGATGGCAAGCTGAAGCGCGCCGAGCGATTCTTTGTCGTCCGAACCGCTCCAGCCGCCCATGCCCCAAAGGCCCTGGGCCATATCGCTGACAGAAAAATCCGTGCGGCCAAAACGGCGGAACTTCATGCGGATTCTCCTCGACGGCTGAACTTAATAAAGGCGCCCATCGAGAGGCGCGCACACATCGCGCACAACGATAGCCGCTACGAACGCAGATTCAACAACAAAACCGGCCCGACTAAAAAGCAAGTCGTCCGCTACAAAAACCGAAGGCGCCGTCAAGTTGCCCAAAGACGGGACGACAATGACACCACCAACTCCCGGGCAATGAGAATACCAGCATCGAGGCATCGAGGGGCCGAGAAATTCTGTCTAACCATAAGCGCGGAAACGCTTCGGACCGGTTGCTAGTCCTGCTATAATCTGGGGTTATAGTAAAAATCGGAGTGGTTAAAGTGAGTCTTATGCGTGACGAACACACTGCAGAGGGCCGCGCAGCAAAGGCCAGACTGCGGTGTGAGCGAGCAAAACGCGACGGAGGATCGCCTCGATGGCCGATGAAGTGGCGGAAAAAGTGATCGCGACGCTGGCATCCGTGAAGCGGATTCCGGCTGACGGCATCAAGCTCGATACGAATTTGCAAGAGATCGGGATCGATTCACTCGACGTCTTCACGCTGCTTTTCGAGCTGGAAAACGCATTCAAAATTTCGATTCCCGATGACGATGTGCGCTCGATCCGCAGCGTCAACGATGTCGTCGACGGCATCAAGAAGCTGCTTGCCGCCGCGCCGTCCACACTCCCACCGGACGGCTCGACTAGCCCGGCGAATCCGGCGACCTAGGGATGCCGCGACGCAGAGTAGTCGTCACGGGCCTCGGAATCATTTCTCCCCTTGGATTGAACGTGAAGGAAAACTGGAAGAACCTGAGCGAAGGACGCTCGGGAATCGGCCCGATCCAGTCCGTGGACTTCACGAGAGCCCCCATGCGGTTCCGGAATGGCGCGGAAGTTCGCGGATACGATCCACTAAAGCATTTTGAAGGCGGCAAAGAGGCATACATCGACCGGTTCGCCCAATTTTCGGTGGTTGCGGCGCGCGAGGCGATGCGAGATTCCGGGCTCGAACTGACGCCGGAGATGAAGGAGCAGGCGGCGATCGTCTGCGGCTCAGCCGTCGGGGGACAATCTGCAATCGAGGCTGGTTTCGAAGATTTATGGGTTTCCGATCGAGGCCGAGTTCATCCACTAACCATTCCCAAGACGATGGCCAATGCCGGGGCGAGCCACATTTCGATGGACCTCGGACTGAGCGGCCCCGCATATACCGTCTCGACGGCGTGCTCCTCCGCCAATCATGCGATCGGGCAAGCATTTCGGCTGGTGCGTGATGGTGAAGCTGACATAGCCATGACCGGCGGCAGCGAGGCGATGTTTACGATTGGAATGCTGAAAGCGTGGGAGGCGATGCGGGTGATCGCGCCGGATACGTGCCGACCGTTCAGCAAAGACCGACGCGGGATGATCCTTGGTGAAGGCGGCGCGATGATGTTACTTGAGCCTCTGGAAGCGGCACAGGCGCGCGGTGCGAAGGTTTACGCGGAGATTTGCGGCTTCGGGATGACGTCTGACGCGCACCATTTGACGCAGCCAGCGATGCATGGGCCTTCGAGGGCGATGAAGGCCGCATTGCGCGAAGCGGGGCTTGCGCCGGAGGAAGTCGGCTATATAAACG
>JBOGMU010000290.1:0-2823 GCA_050746865.1 Candidatus Acidiferrales bacterium | reverse complement strand
GCCTGGAAGACGGCCTGCGTCGAACGATCGAATGGTACAGAACGCACTCTGAATGGATTGCAGGAGTTCGTGCCGGCGATTACCGCACTTACTACGAGAAATATTATGAGAACCGCGACGCTTCGCTCAACGGCATTGTGCAAGAACTCTTATGAGCTTTTGTCAGCCGTGGCAATGCATTTGCTTGGGCTCGTCGCGCAGAACGTAATTAAATTCTCTTCCGCGGCCGCGCCTTGCGCGCTCGCAGGCGAATATGATAGAGACGTTCCGCAGTCTTGACATTTCTAACCGTCCCGTCGGAGCACCCTCTGGCAAAGTGCCTTGTACGCCGCAGAGTTGAGCCTCAATCTCCCTGCGCTTTTTCTCGTCCTCACGATGCCTTCTTTGACCGATCGACGAAGATATCCCTTTGAATTGACAGGAGATTGAACAACTGCACCAGCGCCATCAACATCAGATCCGAATCTCCCGTCTCGAGGCCCAGTCCGGCAAGAAAATCCGCACAGATCAACTCCAAACAGTGGCCGCGCGATTTCGTGTTGCCCAGCATCAAACCCGCTGTTTCCAGAGCCTTGCACTTTCGAAGCGCTCTCCCTCCGTTTGCGCCACTTTTGCTAATTTGGTTTCCTTGGTACATCCCACCTCGTTCAATTCCTGCCTAGGCACCCGTGTCAGGTGTTCATGAATCGCCATGAGCTAATACGCTTTCCTGCGCGAATTCGGAGTAAGCGTCGTTCGGAGGCCGTATTGAGCAATGCGGTTGATTATGCAGCGCAAGCTGCTTCTGAGGAACGATCAGCGAAGTTCCACGGCAACAGCTCTGCGACTCGGTTAATCGGATGGTCCGCAATTCGCGAAAGTACTTCGCGCAGGTAGGTTTCAGGATCAATGCCGCTCAATTTCGCCGTGCCTATCAGGCTGTAGATCGCGGCGGCGCGCTCCACCGCCCCGATCCGATCCCGCGAACAAGTAATTCTTCCGGCCCAGCGCGACCACCCGCAAGGCTTGTTCGGCTGCGTTGTTGTCGATCTCCAACCGGCCATTGTCCACGAAGCCCAAGAGCGCGTCCCAGCGGCCCAGGGCGTAACGCATGGCCACGGCGGTTTCTGATTTCTTCGACAGCTTGACCAAAGTCTCTTTAAGCCACTGTTTCAGTGATGCAAGCAGCGGACGGCTGCGTTCATTGCGCACCCGGCGGCGTTCCTCCGGCCGCCGTCCGCGAATGCCCGCTTCAACGACGTAGAGGCTAAGCGCTTCAGCCGCCGCCGGCGAGTTGTGCGCGACGTGCAGGTCGTAAAATTTCCGCCGCACTCTGCCTACCACGCCGCTTCTTGAATTCGTCCGTTCTGGTAAAGCGGGTCGAATCCCGCGTACGCGTCGGTTTGCAGCATGCCGCTGAAATCACGCAAGTGCGCTTGCGGATGCTCGCCTTTGCGATCCGGCGGGTACGCGAACCACACAGCCGGAGGCGTTTGATCTCCCGCAGGTCGGTCGTCGCGCACCTAGGTCCACAGCCGTCCCAGCTTGGTTTTCCCCAGCCCCGGCGCGCGCACCGGAACCGGTTATCGTCGGCATGCACCTTGGTCGCACTCATCACGTGCCGCCGCAGCGATTCGAGTAACGGCTGAAACAGTTCGCTCACGCCGCCTACCCAATCCGCCAAGCACGTGCACCAAAAGGCCTGGGCCCGCGATGCCCCGCGCGATAGGATGGTTCGGCGCTTCCGCTTGCACGATCTTGCCACACCGGCCGCAGGCCAACTCTTCACGCACCTGCCGAATCACCTGGAAACTCGCCGGAATGTATTCGAGCATCTCCGAAACGTCTTCGCCCAGATGCTTCAGTTTGCCGCGACACTCTGGACAGGCTGCGTGCCTCGGCGGAATCTTCCGCGTCTCGCGCGGCAAGTGCGCCGCCAGTGGCCGCCGCGCCGGTCCTTGCGCTGCGATGCGCTTCGGTGGCGACGAACGGTTCCGCGGCAAAGCAGGTCTTGCTCAGCGCGGCTCGCCTGCAACTCGTCCAGGCGCAATTCGCGCTGTTCGATCTGCCACGCCACTTTCTCGGACTTGCGCCGGAACTGCATGCGCCGCAGCTTGGCGATCAGCAACTTCAAACGCTCGATCTCTGCCTCGCGCGACGCCAACTGCTCTTCTTTGCGGAGCGGTTGGCGTGTTGGGAAAGAATGAGTGCTCTCAAAGGGTCAGAGGGTAAGCTGTCGAAGATCTGGCAGAGAGGGAAGAGCCGTGCTCACACGCGCACTCCACACGAGATTTTTTACAGCATGGTGGAAAACGCGCAGGAAGAGTGAGATTTCTTTTCGATCACAGTGCCATCTCTGGCGAGCAGCTGCGTGCGGACCGTCTCCAATCAATCCCTTCGAGCAACATGAGAGCTGCGCCGGTGTGAGATCGCCTTGTGGACACTATCGTTTTGTCCACAAGGCGATCATGCCGACTCACTTGCGCTTCTGTCGACACGGTTCAAGTCAGACGCTTACAATTCGGAAAACGCTCCATGAATTCGCCAAGCGAGGCGAGGCCGTCCAGTCTCCAGTATTGGCCCGATCGCACCTTGCACAGATAGCGCTCGAACTCAACGAATCGCGTATCCCTCTCGCGTCGCGTTCCCTTATCCGATCTAGTTCCGCGAAGGGACCCTCACTTAGTTCGCTCCGGTAATTATCCTCAGAAAACCGAGACGCAGGATAGGTGGACTCCGACTGCGTTCGGCCTGGCCTCGGGTCGCAGGAAGTGATCTCATATCACATATGGAAGGGCCGAACGCGCCTTCTGGTCACTCGTTCTTTGAAGATATGAGCAAAAG
>JBOGMU010000289.1:0-27979 GCA_050746865.1 Candidatus Acidiferrales bacterium | reverse complement strand
CGCATAAAGGCAAGAACGCTGTTCGCCGAGTCGTGCGTCTCGAGCCATTCAAACCCGTCCCACTCGAAATCGACTTCGTGCATGGCGCGCTCGCTCGTATGCAGACGATTCAGATCGCCGATTAGGTTCTGCACGCCCTTATGCCAGGGCGAATCCTCAAGCTCCCATTGGACTTGTCCGCCATCCCAGAATTCATGTCGCTGCGCCAGTTCGCCGCCCATAAAGAGCAGCTTCTTCCCGGGATGCGCGTACATGTAGCCGAAGAGCAGCCGCAAGTTCGCAAACTTCTGCCAATCGTCGCCTGGCATTTTTTCGAGCAACGCGCGCTTCCCATGCACGACCTCGTCATGCGAAAGCGGCAAAACGAAATTCTCATGGAACGCATAAAGCATTGAAAACGTGAGCTCTCCGTGATGGTATTGCCGATGAATCGGGTCGAGCGCAAAGTAGCGCAACGTGTCGTTCATCCACCCCATATTCCATTTCAGATCGTAGCCGAGCCCGCCAAGATAGGTCGGTCGCGAAACCATCGGCCATGACGTAGACTCTTCCGCAATCATCAGCGCGCCCGGATGCTGCGCGTGAAGCACCTCATTCAGCCGCTTCATCAAATTAATCGCGTCCAGATTCTCGCGCCCCCCGAACGCGTTGGGAATCCACTCGCCGGCCTTGCGCGAATAATCCAGGTAAAGCATTGAAGCAACTGCGTCCACGCGCAATCCGTCGATGTGATATTTCCCGATCCAGAAAAGCGCATTCGAGATAAGAAAGTTCTGTACCTCGGTTCGGCTGTAGTTGAAAACAAGCGTTCCCCAGTCCGGATGAGCGCCTTTTCGCGGATCTTCGTGCTCGTAAAGGTGCGTTCCATCGAAGAACGCGAGCCCATGCGCATCACGCGGAAAGTGTGCGGGTGTCCAATCGAGGATCACGCCGATTCCTTCCTGGTGGCAGCGATCCACGAAATACATAAAATCGCTCGGCGTGCCGAAGCGGCTCGTTACCGCAAAATATCCGATCGTCTGGTAACCCCACGAACCATCGAAAGGATGCTCCATGATCGGCATCAGCTCAACGTGCGTGTAACCCATCTGTTTTAAATAAGGTATAAGTTCGTCGGCGAGCTCGTGATACGTCAGCCAGCGATGGCCTTCACTTGCTTTCCGGCGCCACGATCCTGCATGAATTTCGTAGATGGACATGGGCGAATGTAACCAATCGCGCGATGCTCGCTTGTACATCCACTCATTGTCCTGCCACTCGTGCCGGTCGATATCCCAGACCATGGACGCGGTCTTCGGACGCATCTCCGCGCAGAATCCGTAAGGATCGCTCTTCAACGCGAGATGGTCGGCGACTCGCGAGAGTACTTCGTACTTATAAACTTCGCCTTGATCGAGCCCGGGCATGAACATTTCCCAGATCCCGGTCGAACCTCGGTTGCGCATGCAATGGACGCGCCCGTCCCAGGAATCAAAATCTCCAACAATGCTCACTCGCTGCGCATTAGGCGCCCAAACGGCAAAGTGGACGCCACGCACGCCATCGACCTCACGAATATGCGCACCGAACTTCTCATACTGCTGATAATGCGTGCCTTCGGCGGAAAGGTGCAGATCGTAATCGGTAAGGACAGAAGGGAAAGCGTACGGATCGTATATCTCAGTTTCATAGCCATCGCCGCTCGCCCATCGGATCCGATACGCGTTCGGCCGGATGTCGCTACCGGAACCCTGGCGTGTCGCCTTCAGGGGAAGAATCGCCTCAAATGCACCGTCAGGATGGATTTTCGCGGCTTCGTGAGGCTCTGTGCCCCAGATAACGGTCACTTTGGCTGCGCGCGGCAAAAAAGCGCGTATCGCAAGCGCCGGGCGGCCTTCACGCTCCACCCAATGCGGCCCCAGAACCTGATAAGGATTGGGAAGCCTGCCTTTAGCAAGCAGATTTAGTTCGATTTCAAATGGATCGACGATCTCGCTTGGTTCCGCTGGCCTGGCTGTCTCGCTCATGTCCGTTCCGTTTGGAGTTGCGCCTAATAAGCATATTACAGCGGCAGTCCTGCAACTACCACACGAGCCGCGCTGAAAATGGCTGTCAAATTGGTGTCAATTCTTCTGCTTTTAGTACGAACGTACCATTGAGGTACGACCTTACCGGTACGGTAGCATATTCGTGGGGTTGCTCTCTCGATAACGCAGTCGGATTTCGCTTGTCGAAACTATTGCTGTCCTAGGACTTATGTCGAGCCGGATCGTAACGCTTCGTCCCAAGCGCAAAGAAAAGCCGTGCCCGATAACCTCCACGGGGCACCGGGCCGAAACGCAACTCCAGCAGCCAAGAAACAATTCATCCAAGCCCTTACCCGAAGTCGCAGCCGACCTCCGCTTCCGCCAACTCTTCGATCAAGCCTTTGAGGGCATGTTTCAGACAACGCCCGACGGTCGGTATCTGCGGGTGAATCATACACTTGCGCGCATGTACGGCTATGCGAGTGCTCAGGAGTTGATGAACGCAGTCTCCGATATCGGCGCAGCGGTTTACGTAGATCCCCGGAAAAGAGAAGAGTTCAAGCGGTTGATGGAAGAAAAGGGCCGCGTCGAGTCATTCGAGTATCAGGTTCGCGACCGTTACGGCCGCAAAATATGGCTCCGCGAGAAGGCATGGGCTATCCGCGACAATCTCGGCCGCATCGTCAGTTATGACGGCGCTGTGCAAGATATTACCGAACGCAAGCGTTCCGACCTCGAGCGCCGCGTGACCACGGAAATCCTTCGCGCAATGACGGCGACCGGCGATCTTGACGAGCTCTTGAAACTCATCTATGGCGCGCTGAAAGAAGTGATTTCGGCCGACAATTGCTTTGTATCGCTCTACAACGAATCGATGTCGTTATTTGAATTTCCGTTTTTTGTGGATGAATTCGATTCGGCGTTCGAACCGGAAGCGATGGGCCGAAGCTGCATGGATTACATTTTCCGGACGGGCAAACCGGAACTGATATCTCCCGAACGATTGAAGGAACTGGTGAAACAGGCCGAAGTGGAGCTGGTCGGTACACCCAGCCGCTCCTGGCTCGGCGTGCCGCTCAAGACGCCTTCCGCGACGATCGGCGTGCTCGTGGTTCAGGATTACAAAGCCGAGAATGCCTACGGTGAACGCGATCTTGAATTTCTGAACTCCATCGGCGGCCAGATCGCGTTGGCAATCGAGCGGACGCGCTCGGTGCAACGCCTGCACTCGAGTGATACGCGCCTCCGCCTCCTAATTGAACAGCTTCCTGCCGTTCTTTGGACAGTCGACAAGGATATGCGTTTTACGTCGGCGTTGGGGGCAGGCCTCGCGCGACTAAATCTCAAGCCCAACGAACTCGTGGGCATGAAGCTCGCCGATTATCTCCAGACGGCTGACGGCACATATCCTGCAGTAGCGGCGCATCGTCGAGCGTTAGCCGGCGAGCCGGTTACGTTCCATCTGGAATGGAAAGGTGGTTCGTACGCGTGTCATGCCGAGCCCCTTCGCGGCCCGCAAGGCGAAATTCAGGGCGTTATCTGCATGGCCCTGGACGTGACCGATCGCAAGCAACTCGAAGAACAGTTCCGCCAGGCGCAAAAGATGGAGGCCGTCGGGCGGCTGGCTGGCGGCATAGCGCATGATTTCAATAACCTGCTGATGGTTATTCAGGGATATGCCGATTTGCTCATCGAACGCCTGCATGCAAGCGACCCTCTTCGCAAAAACGTGGAGCAGATACAAACCGCATCGCAACGCGCGACGTCGCTTACGAGGCAGCTTCTCGCCTTTAGCCGCAAACAGATGCTCGCGCCTAAGGTCCTGAATATTCAGACCGTCATCGCGGATATGGAGACGATCCTGCGGCGATTGATTGGCGAGGACATCGTGCTCGAAGCCGTCACAGTTCCGTCGCTCGGTCACGTGAAAGCGGATCGCAGCCAGATCGAGCAAGTGGTGATGAATCTGGCGATTAACGCCCGAGACGCGATGCCAAGCGGTGGCAGGCTGACAATCGAAGCCCAGAACGTAGAGATTGGTTCGGACGTGCCCCAACAACCAAGCGTCGTGGCTCCTGGTAAGTACGTGATGCTCGCTGTAACGGACAACGGTTGCGGCATGAACCAAGAAACTCGGGCGCATATTTTCGAGCCGTTCTTCACAACGAAAGAAAAGGGCAAAGGTACAGGGCTTGGACTTGCGACCGTTTATGGCATCGTAAAGCAAAGCGGTGGCTATATTTGGGTTTATAGCGAGCCGGGAGTTGGGACAACGTTTAAGATTTATCTACCGCGGATTGATGAAGAAGAGACACGTTCCGGCGCGGATGGAGACGCAGGTTTGTGCGCGTTGCCGCGTGGCTCCGAAGTCGTCCTGCTGGTGGAAGATGAGAAAGGCGTTCGCGAATTGACACGCGAGTACCTCGAAACGAGCGGATACAGTGTGGTCGAAGCCAGCGACGGGAATTCCGCGCTCGAACTTGCGCGCGCACACGAAGGTCCGATTCATGTGCTGATTACGGATGTGGTTATGCCGGGCCTGAGCGGCCGCGAACTGAGCGAGCAGATGGCCAAATTAAGGCCCGGAATAAAGGTGCTCTACATGTCGGGCTATACGGATCAGTCTGCCTTCCGCAATGGCATTCTCCACAAAGGCGCCGAACTCCTTCAAAAACCATTTGGCATGTCCACACTCGCCTCGAAATTGAAAGAGATCCTCGCGAATTAAAGCTGTGCGTAATGTGTCACTAAGGAACAGTTGCGCGATTTGGAGCAATCCTTCCTAGTACCTCCTCTTCTCACGGCATCGTCTGCCACGGTTCGCATCGATCTAACTCTTGCGCTCTCAGTGCTTTCATTAAATGGGGCCGATCGCGTATGTGAACGTCTCTTTGGCGTGATTCGTGCTTTTCTCTCTAGCGAAGCAAGAGTGAAAGTTCTTGCGAAATCCAGCTAGGGGGCTCGGCATGCAAGTTGCAACACAGGGGACGCTGACGAACGCGAAGGATTCGGGGGAAATCAGACCGACAGATTCCGTTGGGGAGCGCACGTTGTGGCTGGCCGTGGTGATGCAAGCGGTGGAGGAGTGGCGGAACGGTACGTTGCGCAACCGGCGTTTGGCGCAGGAATTTCTTTTTGACGATTCGAGGGACTTTCATGCGGTTTGCGCGAACGCCGGCCTAGACGCGGATAGTCTGCGTTCCAAACTGTTGAAAATGGGACGCAAAGTTAACGCGGCAGGTCCGTTGCTTCGTCCCCTGGCGGCCTGAAATTGAGCGTTGCCGACGGTGATGGTGCTGGCATCTCTTGCAGCATCTGCGACAGCCGGTATGACGCAAAAAGGCCAAAATGGAGCGATAAAATCGCCTAAACGATCCCCAAATGGCGCGTTTGGCGCCTTAAATTGGCAGAGGGTTCGTTTTGGAACGATGACGGAGGAATGGGCGCTCCAGCTGAGGCATCTGTCGTAAAATCGACACGAATCGGATGCCTGCCGCCACATACGAGGCTGTTTCTGAGAAGCGGCTGCTAGTCGCGTGCGCCCGCACGCAGATGACCGCGGCGGCTGCGAAGCGAATCCGCGAAATAGCTTCTAGACCTCTTGATTGGGATTACCTGCTGCGGGCGGCTGCCGAAAATTCCGTTCTACCGTTGCTTGCTTTGCACCTTCCGGCTGTAGCTCCCGATGCGTTTTCTCCCGAACAATTCGCAAGGCTGAAAGCTGCCGCTCGGGCGGCGGGCATCCGTGCGCTGCAACTCTCTGCTGAGCTAATTCGCGTCGTTGATGCGTTGCGGGCAGCAAGAGTTCTTCCTCTCCCTTATAAGGGTCCGGTCATCGCGGTACAGGCCTATGGCGACCTGGGGCTACGTGAGTTCGAGGATCTGGACATTATTGTTCCGCAACGAGACATGACGCGCGCTAATGACGTGTTACTCGCGCTGAAGTACAGCCCTAAGTTTCCCTGGATATTCGGCCAGTCGGCGATCGTGCCGGGCGAATACAACTATTACGACCGGGAGCGGCGCATCATTGTGGAACTGCACACCGAGTTGACGCTGCGGCATTTTCCCGTCGTGCCGAACTTAGAGGAGATGAGCACGCGGACGGAAAACGTGATGATTAGCGGGCATGCGGTGCCTACGTTTGGTCCGGAGGATACGCTCGTTTTGCTCTGCGTTCACGGATCAAAGGACTTTTGGGAGAGGATTTCGTGGATTGCTGATGTTTCGGAATTCATTCAGCGAGAAAAGCGTCTGGATTGGTTGCGCGTGTTCGCGCGCGCAGAAGACATGAGAGTTACGCGAATGCTGAACCTTGGCCTAGCTCTTGCTTCGCGACTCCTTGACGCGCCCTTGAACGGCGAAGTTCGCACGCGCGTTGACGGCGACGCCACAGCTCTCGCGCTTGCGGGCCAGATTGAGCAAAGACTACTCGCGAAGGAAGTTTCGCGTCGCAACGTGACCCAATCGTTTCGCTACAGAAGGCAGATGGTCCCGGGCGTGTTAGGTTCCTGGCGTTACGGTTTGCGTCTCGCGACGGCGCCGGCGGAGGAGGATTGGAACATGGCGCCGCTTCCGCGCGCGTTGGCGCCGCTCTATGCGGTGCTGCGGCCGTTCCGTCTTTTTCGAAAATATGGAGTTTCTCGCGAAAGAAGACGCGAATGAGAAGCGTAACTTAGACAGTGGCAGCAATTTCGCGATGGTGGACGGTCACACGGATGCCGTGTTTGGGTCTCAACGTGACTGAAGGAACTGGTTCAATGGAATGACCGGGGACCAGATCGAGATGAAACTTTTGATGGATCATCGCAAACAGAAGGGTGGCCTCGATCATGGCGAATGAGGCGCCGACGCACACTCTTGGGCCGCCGCCAAACGGGAAATAAGCAAATCGGGGGATTTTTCCCGAGCGAACTGGATCGTCGCGCCACCGCTCCGGATTGAATTCGTCCGGATTCGAGAAGAAACGCGAGTCGCGCTGCGTTAGCGCTTGAAAGATAAAAATGTTTGTGCCGGCAGCGATGCAGTAGCCGCCAATTTCGCAATCCCGTATGGCGCGGCGTCCAATACCCCAAACAGCAGGATAGAGCCGCATCGATTCTTTAAGAATCATTTCCGTATAGCGGAGGCGCGGGACATCCTCGACGGTGGGCTCACGTCCGCCATGCACACTCTGAAGTTCCTCAACGAGATTCGCCTCGATCTGAGGATGCTGTGCGAGGAGGAAACAAGCCCACGAGAGGCTGATCGCTGTCGTTTCGTGACCGGCTAGAAAGAGCGTCATAACCTCATCGCGTAACTGAGCATCGCTCATCGGCTGGTCGTCAGCGTCACGCACATCGAGAAGAGTGCCGAGTAGATCTGCCCGCGACTGCTTCGCGACGCGGCGTTCGCGGATGATGCCATCGATGATTGTATTTAAATCGCGGATAGCCCTTTGCCTTGTCGGCGCGAGGAAATTGGGAAGCTGAAAGGGAAGCAGGAGAGCCTGGCTCGCATCGGCCATGAACCTGTCGGTTACAACCTGCATCGCATTGCCGACGCGTTCCGCGATGCCGCTTACTTCTGCTCCAAAAAGACATTTCGCGACGATCTCCAGGGTAACGGTCATCATGTCTTCGTGCAGGTTCCGCGATTGACCGTCGGCCCAGGAGGCGAGCAATCGGCTCGTAGTGCAAGTCATTACGGGCGCGTAGGACAGAATATTGTCGCGGCGGAAAGCGGGTTGGATCAATCCTCTCTGGTGCTGCCAGGATTTCCCTTCATTGGTAAGTAGGCCCTTGCCGAGCGCACGCGCAAGGGCACGATAGTCGTCAGATTTTGTAAAATTGCCCGTATTGGTGACGAGGACGTATTCGATATCCCGGGGGTGCATCAGCAGGCAGATGGGCACGTGAAGATAGCGAAGTTTAACGATGTGCCCATATTCCCTGGCACAGCGGGAGTAAAACCCCAGCCAGTCGTGTGAAACAGCGGCGAGGTTGCCAAGGAGGAAGTGACCTTTAGGGCCTGGCGGAGCCTTCAGACGACCTTTAAGTGTGCTCGAAGAAAGTGCTGCCATCGGCTAGATCCTGCATTCTTCCTGCTCCGAAGGGAAATGGTACAGCAACGAGAACGCCGCGCGGGACAAAGTTGCATGGACCTTCGAAGAAAATCGAATTTCGGGAACGCCATTTAAAGGGCATCGGGACATCTATGGTTTGCGGCGAGGCCACGCTTCAATTGCCGCGCTGAAGGCCGCGGCGCTACGTTTAAACCTTGAAGGCGCACAGCGGCGCTACCTTTGACCTTAAAGGCGTGTGCCAGCGGTTGCTGGCTTTATTCAGCCGGTGAGAAGCCGTACTTTTCGAAAATGGATTGCGCGGCGGGCGAACTGAGAAATGCGACGAAGGATTTGGCCGCTTCGATGTTCTTCGCGTCTTTCAGTACGGCCACCGGGTAAATGATGGGGTCGTGTGAATCCTCCGGTGCCGTGGCTGTCACCTTTACTTGATTCGTGATCTTCGCGTCCGTCGAGTAGACGATGCCGGCATCGGCGTTTCCTGAAGCGACGTATGTGAGAACCTGCCGGACGTCTTTCGCAAGAACGAGCCTGGGCGTTAGCGATTGATAGAGACGGAAATGGGTAAGCACTTCTTGCGCGTATTTTCCGGCGGGAACGGTTCGAGGCTCTCCGATGGCCACGGTTCTTACGGTCGGCTTCAGCAGATCCTTAAAATTCGAAATCTGGGAAGAGCCTGCGGGAACGATTAGGACGAGTGTGTTCCGGAGCAGGTTGCGGCGCGTTCCGGGAAAAAGCAAGCCTTGCTTATCGAGTAAGTCCATCTGAGCGGGAGAGGCAGAGATGTAAACGTCGACCGGTGCTCCCTGTTGGATTTGCTGCTGCAACGTTCCGGACGCTGCGAGGTTGTAGTGAATGGCTATATTCGGCCGTTCCTTTGCGAAAGCGGGAGTGATTGCGTCAAGGGCGTCTTTGAGGCTGGCGGCTGCCGACACGGTAATGCTGGACGGTTTGTTCTGGGCGGATGCTGTCCCGTGCGCAGTGATGGACGCGGCCAGCGCGAACGTTAGAAAAGCGGTCAAAAGTGTACGGTGCATTCGATCTCCGCAGAACTGGATTGCTGAAAATCGTAACACAATAACGATTTAATGTGCTTATAACGAGAGGGTCGCGCAGGCACGCCTAGCAGTTTGCGGAAAAAAGAAGAACCGGTACTTCAGGGGCTAAAGCCCTACTCATCCGTACGTTTACGGCGGGGCTGAAGCCCCGCCCTTCCAACGCGCCCCACGTTTCCGCAGCCTGTTAGCGAGAGCTGAGACTACGGACGGAGAATCATAACTTCGGTGGATTTGATTAGTGCGGCTGCGGTGTCACCTTTTTTGAGGCGCATCTCGCGGACTGCGTCGGCAGTGATGATCGACGTGATTTTTTGGCCGCCGATGGAGAGCGTGATTTGCGCCATTAATCCATCGATCTTGATGTCCGTCACGCGGCCAACCAACTGATTGCGGCCGCTGACGCGACGAAATCCGGAGCGCTTTTCGGCGACGTCATGCTTTTCCATCGAGCGGAAGAGATATTTATCGACTTCGCTTTCGGGAATGCGGTGGTGGCCGCCGGCTGTCTGGACCGTCTGAAGCTTTTTCTTGTAGATCCACTGCTTCAGGGTCGGGTAGCTGATGCCCATGACCTGGGCGGCTTCACGAGGCGTAAACAACTTCGATTCGGACATATTCGCGGCAAGCTTCCCACCGGCAGGTTTCCTTGTAAAGCAGTCTTTTGCAACCGTTACTGAGAATCAAGGGTGAAAGCGAGCGGCACGTGGATCAACCAAATAACAACGCCGCCGATACAAGATTTGTGAGAATCAATGAGGACTTATCAGTCTGTGTGAATGAGTATTTACAGGAAAGCCGCGCCGCATTCCGTTCGCTGCGTTAGAATCGATCTTTATGCTGCGCAGCCGCGCTCCATACATATCTGCCGGGAGGAACGACGATGCCATCCGTAAATAGCGCCACAACTTTACCGGAACAAAAAGCGCAAAATCCGCTCAAGGAATTGCTCTCCTACGGCCAATCTGTGTGGCTCGATTACATTCGGCGGAACCTATTTACGACGGGCGAATTGGTGCGTCTTGTGAAGGAAGACGGATTGCGCGGCATGACGTCCAATCCGACGATTTTCGAGAAAGCGATCGGCGGGAGCACGGATTACGCACAGGAACTGCAAGGTCTCTCTCAGCGCAAGGATTTGAAGCCCAAAGATGCATTCGAGATTCTTGCGATCAAGGACATTCAAAGCGCCACGGACATCTTGCGGGGTGTTTACGATGAGTCGAAGAAGCACGACGGCTATGTAAGCCTCGAGGTTTCGCCGACGCTGGCGCACAAGACGCAGGAGACGCTCGAGGAAGCGCGGCGCCTGTGGAATGCCGTTGGCCGGGCGAACACGATGATTAAAGTCCCTGGGACTGCGGAAGGCATTCCCGCTTTCCGTCAGCTAATCAGCGAGGGAATCAACATCAATGTGACGCTGCTCTTCGCGCAGGATGTGTACGAGAAGGTGGCGTGGGCTTATATCGAGGGGCTCGAAGCGCGCGTAAAGAGCGGCGGCGACATCAGCGGCATCGCGAGCGTGGCGAGCTTTTTCGTGAGCCGGATCGACACGCTGGTTGACAGCATGATTGCGGATAAATTGAAGGATCCGAAGCTGCCGTCGGACCAGCAGGCGCTCTTGCGCAGCTTGCAAGGAAAGGTCGCTATCGCAAACGCGAAGCTAGCCTATCAATCGTATAAGAAGATTTTCAGCGGTCCGCGCTGGGAGGCGCTTGCCGCCCGTGGTGCGCAACCGCAGCGTGTGCTTTGGGCGAGCACCAGCACAAAGAATCCGGCGTACCGCGATGTGCTCTACGTAGAGGAGCTGATCGGACGCGATACAGTCGACACGATTCCGCCGGCGACATTCGATGCGTTCCGCGATCATGGCAAATTGCGGGCAAGCCTGGAAGAGAATGTGGACGATGCGCGGCGCACCATGGAGAACCTTGAACGCGCCGGCATTTCGATGAAGCAGGTGACCGATCAGCTTACGGACGAGGGCGTGAAGCTATTCGACGAGGCGTTTACGAAACTTCTCGCCGCTGTTGAAAAGAGTATGAAGCAGCCACCGGCGAGCGGACTCAAGAATCTTTCCTACTCACTTCCGGGCGATCTAGACGCTGCCGTGAAGGCCACGCTCGCGGACTGGAAGAGTGGTAATAAGGTGCAGCGGCTTTGGGCGCGCGACGCGTCGTTGTGGACGGGCACGGACGAAAGCCAATGGCTTGGCTGGCTTGGGATTGCGGACGAAGAAGTGTCGCACCGCGCTCGATTCACGAAAATTGCAGAAGATATTCAGTCGGGCGGATTTACACATGCAGTGCTGCTGGGGATGGGCGGTTCGAGTTTGTGCGTCGAGGTGCTCGATCTGACGTTCGGAAAGATCAGCGGGCACCCCCAATTTCATGTGCTCGATTCGACCGATCCTGCTCAGGTGTGCGCGATTGAGAAGTCCGTCGATCTGGCAAAGACGATTTTCATTGTTTCGAGCAAGTCCGGCAGCACGCTTGAACCGAATATTTTTAAGCAGTATTTTTTCGAGCGCGTGAAGCAGACCGTGGGCGCTGAGGAAGCCGGTAAGCATTTCATCGCGATCACCGATCCGGGTTCAAAAATGGAGCAGGTGGCAAAGGCGGACGGCTTCCGCCACATTTTCTATGGCGTGCCCAGCATCGGCGGCCGCTATTCCGCGCTTTCGAATTTCGGACTGGTCCCAGGCGCGATTCAGGGTTTGGACATCGGAAAATTGTTTGACCGTGCGGAAGGAATGGCTCACGCCTGTGCTTCAAGCGTGCCCGCCGATCAAAATCCGGGAGTCGTGCTTGGAGCGATTCTCGGCACGCTGCAAAAATCGGGCCGGGATAAGGTGACGATTTTTGCGTCCCCGGGGATCAGCGATTTGGGTGCTTGGCTTGAGCAGTTGCTGGCGGAATCGACCGGGAAACAGGGCAAAGGATTGATCCCGGTGGATCGCGAGTCCATTGGCGCTTCGGGTGTTTACGGGAACGATCGCGTCTTCGTATATTTGCGCCACCAGGCAAAACCTGATGCAACGCAGGACGCCGCAGTAACCGCGCTTGAAAAGGCCGGGCAGCCCGTCGTTCGTATTTCGGTGCCAGATGTGTACGACGTGGCCGGAGAATTTTTCCGCTGGGAGATTGCGACGGCGGTTGCGGGTTCCGTGATTGGCATCGACGCGTTTAATCAGCCTGATGTGGAAGCAAGCAAGCTGGAGACGCGCAAGCTCACCTCTGAATACGAAGAGAAAGGCTCGTTGCCGCCGGAGTCTCCGATTGCGGGAGACGGTGGCATTCTGCTCTATACCGATCCGAGAAACGCCGCAGCGCTGAAGCAGGCTGTCGGTAAAGATACAACTCTGGCGGCTTATTTGCGCGCGCATTTGAGTCAACTGAAAGCGGGCGATTACTTCGCGTTACTGGCTTACATTCAGATGAATGAGGCTCACGAAAATCAGCTGCAAACGATCCGGCACGCGGTCCGGGATAAAAAGCGCGTTGCGACCTGCCTCGGCTTTGGGCCGCGCTTTTTGCACTCGACCGGGCAGGCTTACAAAGGCGGGCCAAACTCGGGCGTTTTCCTGCAAGTCACGTGCGACGATGCGACGGACGTTCCTGTGCCGCAGCAAAGGTATACGTTCGGCGTTGTGAAAGCCGCTCAGGCGCGCGGCGATTTTCAGGTGCTGGCGGAGCGCGGCCGGCGTGCATTGCGCGTGCATCTCGGCACGGATCTTGCGGCCGGTCTCAAGCAGCTTCAAAAAGCAATCGAACAGGCTTTGTCGTAGAGAACGTCGCTGCACAGAAGTGGCGCGATGAAGTTGGGAATGGGGGAACTCTTGGCAACGGATGCGGACGTCTTTCCTTATCAAACCGGTGTACCACACGCGGCGCTCGGCGAACCGGCCGGGCCGTGTGCGATGGTCATCTTTGGCGCGGGCGGCGACCTTACGAAGCGAAAGCTCATTCCTGCGGTCTACAATCTTGCGAAAGGGAAGCTGCTGCCAGACCATTTCGCGATCGTTGGAGTATCGCTCGAAAAGTATTCGACCGAGGATTTCCGCAAGCGCCTTTCGAATGAGGTGAGGGAATACGCGTCCGGCGATATTGACCAGAGTGCGTGGGATTGGTTCACGAAGCGGATTTACTACACCTCCGGCGACTTCAAAGACCCGCAGCTCTATCAACAGCTAAAAGATTTGCTTGCCCAAGTAGATAAAGATCAAGGGACGCAGGGCAATGCGCTGTTCTATCTCGCCACAAGTCCTGAGTTTTTCGCCGTCGTCGCGAAGCAACTTGGTGGCGCTGGCCTGACGAAGGAAGGGAACCGGGACTGGCGTCGCGTGGTGATCGAAAAGCCGTTTGGACATGATCTCGCTTCGGCAATTGAGCTGAACCGGGCGCTTTGCGAAGTGCTGGATGAGCGGCAGATTTTCCGCATCGATCATTATCTCGGCAAGGAAACGGTGCAGAACATTCTGGCTTTCCGTTTTGCGAATGGCATTTTCGAGCCCGTTTGGAACCGCCGATACGTGGATCACGTTCAGGTGACCGTCGCGGAGCAACTTGGCGTGGAGATGCGCGGCGGCTATTACGAAAAGGCCGGCGCGCTTCGGGACATGGTCCCGAATCACATTTTCCAGCTGATTACGCTATGCGCAATGGAACCGCCAATTTCGTTCGATGCTGAAGCGGTTCATGATGAGCAAACGAAGATTCTGCGCGCGTTTCAGCCGCTCACGCCGGAAAAGGTGCTCGATCACGCAGTACGCGGCCAGTATGACGACGGCGCAATCGATGGCACCACCGTGCCTGCTTATCGCGCCGAGCCGCACGTCAGTCCGGAGTCAAATACGCCGACGTTCGTTGCGATGTCTCTGCAAATCGACAACTGGCGCTGGGCGGGCGTTCCTTTTTACCTGCGCACGGGGAAGCGGCTGGCGAAGCGGATGTCGCAGATTGTGGTGCGGTTCCGGCGGCCGCCGCTTGTGCTGTTTCGCAAGACTTCGATCGAGAACATCAATCCGAACGAACTGGTGATCAATATCCAGCCGGATGAGGGTATTTCGTTGAGCTTCGAGGCGAAAGTTCCGGGCCCGGTCGTGAAACTTGGGAATGTCGATATGGACTTTCAGTATTCGGACTATTTCGGGACTCAACCGTCTACCGGTTATGAAACGCTGCTTTACGATTGCATGACGGGCGATCCGACGCTGTTCCAACGCGCGGATATGGTCGAAGCGGCGTGGGCGGTGGTGCAACCTGTGCTCGACGTCTGGTCGGCGCTTCCGCCGCGCGATTTTCCGAACTATGCGTCGGGGTCGTGGGGACCGGCGCAGGCATTTGAGCTTTTGCGGCGGGACGGCAGAGAATGGCGCGCGCACCTGCCGCATCCAAACGCCTGCAAAGCGGCGCCGATGCGGCGGTCGGCGGACTAACGTCCGGCATCCGCGGCGCCAGGCTCTGACATTCTGTCCTTTACTCCTGCGAACTTCTCTCGGGGGCCATACAGCCTTTTCGGTGTTGTCACATCCAATTAATATCCCGTTTTTTGCCCTCAGGTTAGCTTGGCTGAGGGTATGCTGAAGTTACGGGCTCCCTGGGAATCCATTGAGAGAAAGGTGAGCGGCAGGCGCGATGGCTGAGTTTGTTTGCAGAGTGGGCGATGCCTCGGGGCGCATCTTCAAACACACCGAGACGGCTCAATCGAAGGACGAGGTGCGGCAGAAGCTTGCCGATCAAGGGCTATACGTCTTCTCGGTGAGCAGCAACGGCGATCTGCTGAAGCAACTTACGCGTTCGCGCGGCGGCATTCGCGCTGAAGATTTTTTGGTTTTTAATCAGCAGTTCAATACGCTCGTGCGAGCTGGGCTGCCGATCCTGAAGGCGCTCGATCTGCTGGCTGAACGCGCCGCCGCTCCCAAGCTAAGGCCAACTTTGGTGGATGTGCGCGACCGCGTGCGGAATGGCGCGCTGCTTTCTGAAGCGCTCGCGGCGCAAGGGTCGTTCCCGCCCGTCTACATCACCGTGATTTCCGCCGGCGAGCGAAGCGGCGATCTTTCGGGCGTGCTCGAACGCTATATCGCTTATCTGCGCACCAGCACTAGCTTTCGCAGCAAACTGATCACGACGATGATTTACCCGATCGTCTTGATCTGCTTCGCATGCGCGGTCGTGACGTATTTTATCGTTTATGCGTTGCCCCAATTCGCCGATCTTTACAAGCAATTGGACATAAAACTGCCCTGGGCCACCTTGATGCTGCTGGCAATTGCAAATCCGTTGCGAAGCTATTTCCTCGTGTTTCTCGCTGTGGCTGCAATCGCTGGTGTGGCGGTGTTTCTGTGGACGCGCTCCGAGCGCGGCGCGCTTTCTGTTGACCGGCTGAAGCCCAGAATTCCCCTCGCAGGCGATATCTGGCTGAAGGCGCAGATCGCGCAATTCGTTCGCACTCTTTCGACGCTGCTTGGCGGTGGCGCTCCGTTGGTTCCGGCACTGCACACTGCGGCGGAGGCGATCAGCAACCGACTTTTTTCGACGTCGATCATTCATTCCGCCGATCGCGTGAAGGAAGGCCGTTCGCTACACGCGAGCCTTGCGGAAACAGGTCTTATGCCGGGACTGGCACTTGAAATGATTGAAGTCGGAGAGGCTTCCGGCGCGCTAACACCGATGCTTTCCAGCCTGGCAGAGTTCTACGAAGAGGAAGTTGGCAATCGCCTGCAGCGGGCGCTTTCCTACATTCCCATCGTAATTTTGGTGGTCATGGCCATCGTGGTAGGCTTCATAGTGATTTCGATTTATCTTCCGATGTTTTCGCTACAGATCGGAAGCGGAGGCGCTTAGTTGGCAACGTCGACGACAAATAATCCGTCCCTTCCTCTGCAGGAAGACGCAGCCGAACGCGAGCAGGCTCGCAAACTGGCCGAGCGCTATCGCTGTCCCTTCATTGATCTGCACGATCAACGTATCGATCCGGAGCTCTTCAGGAGCATTCCGGCTGAGATGATGTTTCGCTACAACTTCGTGCCCTTGGAAGCACACGATTCCACGCTGACGGTGGCACTGGCCGATCCGAGCAAACTGCAATTGCGCGACGAGCTTGCGAACCTTCTCGGCAAGCGGCTGCAGATTCGCGTGGCGACGCCTTCGCAGATCGGCGACCTGCTGAAGCGGACTGAACAATCGCAGCGCGTTCTGGATCAGGCGACCGAAGGTTTCACGCTGCAAGTCGTCGGCGAAGAGGACGAGAGCGACGAAAACATTTCGATGGAGAAGCTGACGGCCGAAACGGGCGTCAGTCCCGTCGTACGCCTTGTGGACACCGTCATCTTCACAGCTCTTGAGCGCCGCGCCAGCGATATTCACGTGGAAACACGCAATTCGGAAGTCGCCGTGAAGTATCGCATTGACGGCGTGCTGCAATATGCGATGAAGCCGCTGGACAAGGATTGGCACGCGACAATTCTTTCGCGCATCAAGGTGATGGCGGAGTTGGATATTGCCGAGCGCCGCGTTCCGCAGGACGGCCGCTTTCGCGTGCGTTATAAAGGCCGCTTCATCGATTTTCGCGTTTCGATCATGCCGTCTGTTTACGGCGAAGACGCGGTGCTGCGCGTTCTCGACAAGGAGACGCTGAGCGAAAAATTCCGGAATTTGACGCTCGATGTCGTCGGTTTCGATTCGGACGATATTGTGCGTTTTCGCCGCTACATTCGCGAGCCTTATGGAATGGTGCTCGTCACTGGACCGACCGGCTCCGGTAAAACGACCACACTTTATGCGGCGATCAACGAAATTAAGAACGATGAAGACAAGATCATCACGATCGAAGACCCCGTCGAATATCAGGTGCGCGGAATCACGCAGATTCCGGTAAACGAGAAAAAGGGCCTGACGTTTGCGCGCGGCCTTCGATCCATTCTGCGGCACGATCCGGACAAGATCATGGTCGGCGAAATCCGCGACCAGGAAACCGCACAGATCGCGATCAATTCGGCCCTTACAGGACACCTGGTCTTCACGACGGTTCACGCAAATAACGTGACCGATGTGATCGGGCGCTTCATCAACATGGGCGTAGAGCCCTACAATTTCGTTTCTGCGCTGAATTGCATCCTGGCGCAGCGGCTCGTGCGCGTGATTTGCGAAAACTGCAAAAAACGAGTCACTTATTCGGCTGACATGCTGCGGGAATCCGGATTGGATCCAGCGGTCTGGGGCGACGTGCCGTTTTATGAAGGGGCCGGTTGCCTGGAGTGCTCCGGTAGCGGCTTCCACGGGCGGTCCGCGATCACCGAACTGCTGGATCTATCCGATCGCATTCGCGAAATGATTATCGACCGCCGCCCGACGTCTGAGATCAAGCGTGCGGCACGCGAGGAAGGTATGACCTTCTTACGCGATTCCGGGCTGAAGAAAATCCGCGAGGGCGTAACCACGCTGCGCGAGATCAACAAGGTGACATTCCTTGAGTAGCATCACGACTGCGCCACGCCCTGTGACAAAAGGCAGCCAGGGCAGCCGACTCTCGCGCTGGCTCCGCGTAATGCCGCATCCCGAGCCTGTGATCGAATTCGCGGCAGGTCACGTCGCGGCGGCACGCTGGGACGGTTCCCGGCTGCAATCGTACGCGGTTGAGCCCGTCGCAGCGGGCGCTTTGATGCCGTCTCCGGTGGATATAAACATCGCTCAGCCGGACAGCGTGCGCGAGGCATTGCGGCGCGCTGTGTCGCGCGTCGGGGATGTCTCTGGGCCGGTGGCGCTACTCTTGCCAGATCCAGTGATTCGCGTCTTCATTCTGCCGTTTGAGGATTTACCCCGGCGCGCCGATGACGCTTTGCCGCTCCTGCGATGGAGACTGAAAAAGAGCGTACCCTTTGATGTCGAGGAAACGGCGGTTTCCTGGTCACGGCAAACAGCGCGGCATGGTGCGCTCGAAGTGGTCGCGGCAGTGGCTCGGCAGGGTATCGTGCGCGAATATGAGGGGCTCGTAGAATCGTTTCAAGCGCAACCCGTCGTCGTTTTGAGCTCGACTCTGGCCACGTTGCCTCTGATATCTGAAAATGGATCGAGTCTGCTTCTGCGTATGAGCGGACGCACGCTGACTACGGCAATCGTGCGTGGTGCGACTCTCTCTTTATATCGATCGACGGAAATGCCCGTGGCTGCCGGACAGCTGGACCCGAAATGGGTGCTGGAAGAGGTGTTTCCTGCCGGCGCGTACTACCAGGATACTTGGGGAGAGTCTATTGATCGCGTGCTGTTAGCTGGATTTCAGGAGCGCCAGGATCTTTTCGCAGCGGCCATCGAAAACGAATTGAAAATGCCGGCGCGTTCGCTCTCGGCGAGCGAAGTGCCAACATCGCTCGATCGCAGCGCGCAGGACTTGATGGTGCAACACGGGCTCGACCCGCTCGTCGGTTGGATGGCAAACGCCGGAGCGTGAAGTTTAAACGTACAGCCGCAGTCTTCACCGCGGCGGGTTGCGTGATTGCGAATTCGGCTTAGCGTTACGAGAAAAATGGAATGAAACTTCGACTCAACATCGCAACAGCGCCGCAGCAGAATAATCGCCCGTTTATAGCGGGAATGACGCTAGTGGGATTGCTAGCCTTAGTCGCACTCGTGCTTTTGTCGCACGCAACGTTCGCCGCTTGGCACTCGAATGTTGAACTTCGTTCAGACACGGCGCGGCTTGCGAGCCAGATACAGACGCTCCAGGTGCAACAGCAGGATCTTAAGGCGTATTTTGCGAGAAAAGACGTGGAGCAGATACGCGACCGTGCGGATTTTCTGAATTCGCTGATTGGCGAGCGCAGCTTTCCATGGACGAAGATTTTCATGGATCTGGAGCGAACTTTGCCGCCGGGCGTGCGCGTTGTGAGCATTTCGCCCAAGCTTGTGAATGGGCATGCGGAAGTTTCGATGACGATCGGGGCATCGAGCGACGAGAGCAAGCTTCACTTTATCGAAGCGATCGAAAACTCAAAGAATTTCTCCGACGTAACAGTCCAGGATGAAAAGCCCGTGCAGCAGCAACAGGCGGGCGATCCAGACCGAATCGTCGTTACTCTCAATTTTTCCTACGCGACAACTACATGAAGATGAATAAAAAATGGGCGCGCTGGAAGATCGCCACGGTGGCGGTCGTAAGCCTGATTGTGCTCGGCGATGTTTTCTTTGGCGTCGCCCTTTGGCAGGCGGGACGAGAGGGGCCTGCGGAGATGGCCCTCAGGCGCGCGCAGTTGGCTCGCACCGCGCAAGAGTTGCAGGCGGACGTGGCACGCGGTCAGAGGATCAAGGCTTCGATGCCGCAAGTCGGAAAGGACTGCGACGACTTTTACAAGAGCGCATTCCTCGATCCGCGAACGGTATATTCGACTGTGGATTCCGACATCGCGGAGCTCGCTTCTAAGGCCGGAGTCAAGACGAACGGCCTCAACTTTAAGTCGAGGCCCGTCCAAGACCGCAACGTTTCGGAGTTGGACATCAGTACGTCCGTGAACGGCGATTACGCCTCGGTGCTGAAATTCGTAAATGGCATTGAGCGTTCCAAAAACTTCTATTTCTTGAACCAGCTCGAGTTGGGCGGAGCGGTGGCCAACGACATTCATTTGCAGCTTGTACTGCATACGTACGTCAGGACCTGAGGAATGTCGGAACGGAAAAAAATTCAGCTCCTGATCGCGCTGCTCGTCGTTGCGGGCGGCTTGTATTTCTACGAGCGGACTTCGAATCCGTCTCTTCCGACCGGCGTCTCGGCGGATACGGGCTTCTCCCCGCTCAGCGTGCAAGAGCCTGCCATTCAGCTGGATCGCTTGCGCCAGGCGCAGAGCGATCGATACACGGGCACACAGCGTAATATTTTCGTCGCTGCGCCTCCTCCTGCTGCTCGGGAAGCTATGACCCACACGGAAGCTCCGCCGCTGTTTGTCGGTCCGCAGCCACCTCCGCCTCCGCCGCCGTTGCAGGTTCCCGTGGAATTCTACGGCATTGAATCATCCGAGGGCAGGCAGGTGGCACTGCTTAAAAATGGCGACGACGTGCTGATCGTGGCGCCCGGCGATACCTTCATGAACCAATTTCGTCTGTTGCGTATCGGCAATGAGTCCGCGGAAGTGGAAGAGATCTCTTCGGGGCGTCACGCGACATTGCCGCTGGTGCCACCTGTCGATCAAGGTTCGGGACCAAACTGAGGTTCGCGTTGAGTCTCCCACAAAATTCGAATTGCTCCTTCCGGCAGGCGGCGGGAGTCGCAGCCACACGGCGCGAGCGCCGCGATTCCGGGTATGCCTTCATCATGGCACTCTTCATGGTTTTGACTGTGATCATCGGCTCGCAGGTAGTGCTGCGCAATATGGTCACGGTGAGCCGAAGCCAGCGCGAGGCGCAAGCGATCTGGCGCGGCAATCAGTACGCCCGTGCGATCAAAATGTACTACCGCAAGACCGGCCATTTTCCCACATCACAGGATGATCTCATCACGGGCGTGCCCGCTATGCACTTTCTGCGTTCGGAAGTGATGAAAGACCCGATGAACACCCAAGACGGCGCATGGCGCTTTATTTACACGAATGCTTCGGGCGCGATCATCGGCAGTGTCAAATATGGTTCGCTGCAGCAGATGGCTCTGATGGATATGAACGGCGGGCAGATGCCGGGTACGCAACAGCAATCGAATGGAAATGGTAGTTCGAACGGACTGATGGGCCTGGGGTCTTCCACTTCGACGACGACCAACTCCAATTCAACGAATTCTACAAACGGCGGTTTCTCGCTGCCGTCAATGGGCGGGAATTCGACAACTGCCACTGGACGAGGCGGTTCAACCTTGGGTCCACTAGGGCAGCCTGTGACCGGCACGACCACGATGGGGCCGGCACCAACGGGACCGGTGAGCGGGCCCGTATTCGGCGGACAATTGATCGGCGTGGGTAGCACTGTCGATAAGACTTCGGTGCGTGTTTACAAAGGCGGGACCAATTATAACAAGTGGGAATTTATCTGGAACCCGATTGAAGAACAGGCGCGGGCGGTTCAACAGGGACTCGGCGGCATAACTGGGGCACCCGGCGCGGGCGGTATTCCCGGATTGGGCTTGCCGATTGCGCCAATCGGGGGCGGTGCACCCGGCACTGCGGCTCCTAGCGGTGCTGCGAATCCAACCTCCGGACGGAGTGGCAACTCGAATAATCCCGGCGACGCAAACTCGCCGGCCGGTTCGAACAACACTCCATCTAACCCTACCCAGTGAAATCTTCGCGCGATCAAGAGTCGTTTTGAATTGTCTGGATTGAGAAATCAATTTTTCGCGGGGTTTTTAGCGAGGCTCGCCGTGATGCGGGAAACGTATTTCTGCGTCTCGGGGTACGGTGGAATACCGGAGTAACGGTCGACGATGTCCGGACCAGCGTTGTATGCGGCGAGCGCGAGTTTGACGTTGCCGCGATAACGCTGGAGCAAGTCTTTCAGGTATTGCGCGCCGGCTTCGATGTTTTGCTTCGGATCGAAGATGTTGGCGACTGAGTAGCGCGCGGCTGTCTCGGGGAGGAGCTGCATTAGACCCTCGGCGTTTTTGGGCGAGACGGCGCGCGGATTGAAATTCGATTCCTGCGCGATCACCTTGCGTATCAAATTTTCGTCGAGGCCTGTTTTTGTTGCGGCGGCGTGGATCAGGTCGGCATAGGGTTCGCTTGAGGTCGCCGCGGGAGCGGGCAGCGCGTGGAATTGCTCTTCCGGTTCAATCGCGACGAGGTCGCTGGCGGCGATTTCGGCGGAGCCGCCGTTGAAATTGAGAGTTACGCGGCCGTTGGATTCCTGATAGCCCGTAATGTGGATTTTGGCGCCGGAACGGAGTACGGCATAGTCGGCGCGCGCCATCGGAACGAGGCACGCTGCGATTACGGCCACGAGGATGAATCGTAGTTGTTTCATCGGCCGTTTCCATTGAGCGCGTATTTGCGAATGGCGTGGGCGACGCCGTTTTCGTCATTGGAAAGCGTCATTTGGCAGCCTAAATCGTGCAATTCGGGCACGCAATTGCCCATTATGACCGGTACACCCGCGAATTCGAGCATCTCGCGGTCGTTCCAATTATCGCCGAGCGCCATGATCTCTTCGCGCGCGATCCCCTGATGCGCAGCCCACGCTTCGAGGGCCGAGCCCTTGTTTACGCCGCGGCGAAGAACGTCAAGCATCGAGAGATTGCGGTGGGCATAGACCGTTTGCGCGAGAGTGAATTCGTTCGCGCCGGGCAGGCCTTCGAGAATGTTCATCGCGCGGGCGATGCGGTCGCATTCGCCGAGGAACATCACTTCAAGGGGATCCTCGTCGAGGGCATCGGTGAGCGGGGCGATTTCGGCGACGAAGTCACGATGACGGCTGAGATAGGGGCCGACGTAGGCTCCGTTCCAATCGATTTTTTCGAAGATGACTTGGCGTTCGCGCACGCGGTCGAAGATTAAGCCGGCGCTGGCTCGAAATTCGCCGGTGGCGTCGAGCACTCGTCGGGCGATGTGTGCAGCAAGCAGATGACGCTGCACTGTGGCGCCGTCTTTCGATTTTACGAGGGCGCCGTTGGTGGCGATCACATTGTAGTCGCAGGGAAGCGCGTCGACTGTCCAACGCGCGGAATGAAAGCGGCGGCCGGTGACGATTACGATTTGAATTCCCGCGGCGGCAGCTTCGGCGATGGCGGCGATGTTTTCCGGGGAGAGGCGGGATTGGCTGTCGAGCAGCGTGCCGTCGATATCCATGGCGATGAGCTTCACCGCTGACGGGCGGCGAGCCGACGGACTAAGATTTGCGATGGTGGGGGCGGTTGGCATTTCGTTTTCGTAAGGCTGGAAGCTAATTTTACTATCGATTCGAAGCCGATCGCCGCCTATTTTCAACGCGTTACGGTAGAGATCACCTCAGCGTTTATGAAGCTTTGAGAGTTTGGCTGCGGCGGCGGCGAGGGTTTCCTCTTTTTTGCAGAAGGTAAAGCGGAGGATGGATTTGCCGTCGGCGGGATCGCGGAAGAAGCTGGAGCCGGGCACGGCGGCGACGCCGATCTCTTCGACTAGATATTTGGCGAACGCGAAATCGTTTGGAAAGCCAAAGGCGGAGATGTCCGTCATGATGTAGTACGCGCCGCGCGGTTTGAAGCAGCGGAATCCCGCGTCGGTCAAAATTTCCAGCAGGCGTCCGCGGCGGACGGCGTAATCGCGCGCGAGTTTTTCGTAATAGGTCACCGGAAACTCCATGGCTCGTGCTCCGGCTTCCTGGAGCGGTGCGGCGGCGCCCACGGTGAGGAAATCATGCACTTTACGAATTGAGGCGGTCACTTCAGGCGCGGCAATCGCCCACCCCACGCGCCAGCCCGTGACGCAATACGTCTTCGAAAGCGCGTTGATCGTGATCGTGCGGTCGCGCATGCCCTCGATCGACGCGATGGAGACGTGCTCGGCACCGTCGTATAGCATGTGCTCGTAGATTTCGTCCGTGATTGCGAAGACGTTCCAGCGCACGCATAGGTCGCGAATGGATTCCAGTTCGGCACGTTCAAAAACTTTGCCCGTGGGATTATTGGGCGAATTGAGAATGATTGCTTTCGTGTTCGCGCTAAATGCGGCGGCAAGCTCATCCGGATCGAATGTCCAGTGCGGGGGCTTCAACTTTACATAACGCGGCGAAGCGCCGGAGAGAATCGCGTCCTGGCCGTAATTTTCGTAGAACGGTTCGAAGACGACGACTTCGTCGCCGGGATTGATGATGGCGAGCATGGAAGAAATCATCGCCTCTGTGGAACCGCAGCACACAGTGATTTCGCGCTCGGGATCAAGAGACACGCCTTGCGTGCGCTCGAATTTCGCGGCGATGGCATCGCGAAAGCGTTTTGCGCCCCAGGTGATTGCGTACTGGTTGATGTCCGCATCAATGGCTTCGCGCGCGGCCTGCTTGATTTCGGCGGATGCGGGGAAATCGGGATAGCCTTGCGAGAGGTTCACGGCACCGTGCTTGAAGGCGAGCCGCGTCATTTCGCGAATCACGGATTCAGTGAATTTTTCAGCCTTCAAAGAAAGCTGGATGCGCTTTACGGCGGCAGCCTGCGTGCTGTTAGTCGTCATGTCCTTACCTGAGCCATTGGGCGCTGAGCGAAACAGAACAAGGGTCAAGTTATCTCATAAATGCGGACGGGTGGAAAGACGGCAAAGGGTGTTCATGCCCCCGTAACTAAAAGGGATCACGGCCGTGATAACTTCCAGTGCGCGGCAACACCTGGATTTGTTGTGGCATCTGAACTCGAATGCTAGACTCCTCGAAGCCCTCGAAAAAATTGCGCGGAGGTATGTATTGCGTCGTATAACATGCGCTTTTACGCTCGCATTTGCCGCCATCGTCTTGGCCGGCTGCCCGAAGAACTCCAATCAGGATTTTGAGGCCGGGCGCAAAGCCGAGGCCATCGACGACTACGATACAGCTCTCGTTCACTACGACCGGGCCCTCCGCGATCAGCCCACGAATGCCGAATACAAGCTGCGCGCGCTCCACATGCGCATGGTGGACGCGCAATATCACGTGGAGCAAGGCGAGAAGGCGTTTCAGGGCGGCGACTTGCAAACGGCGCTTTCCGAATTCCAGCGCGCGCAAAATGTGGACCCTTCGAACGAGGCCGCGAGCCAGGGCATGAAGAAAACGGTTGCGGCAATCACCGCCAAGAACGCGCCTCCCTCGGCAGCGAAAGAGAATACAGATCAGGAAGGCTTCCTCGAAGCGCCGCCGGAACTGAAGCCTCTTTCGCGCGCGCCCATCAGCATCAAGGCGACCGAAGACAGCCGGATGATCTATCAGACGATTGCGTCGCTCGCGGGGCTTACGGTCGAGTTTGATCCGACGCTGACGTCGCGCCGCATCTCTGTTGATCTGGCAGGCGTAACGCTCGAACAGGCGCTCGATGCCGTGGATATGGAGAGCGGCGATTTCTGGCAACCGCTTACGGGCACGGTGATTTTTGTTGCGCCAGATAATCCGCAAAAACGTCGCGACCTGGAGCCTGAGGTCGTGAAGACATTTTACTTAGCCAATACGGACACGGCGCAGGACCTGACAGAAATCGTCACTAGCCTGCGGCAACTTTTGGATTTGCGTCGCGTGCAACCGATTGCCTCGCAAAATGCGATCGTAATTCGCGATACGCCGGACAAGATCGCGTTGGCCGGAAAAATTATCGACGATGCGGACAAGGCCAAACCGGAAGTTCTGATTCACGTGCAGGTGCTGACGGCGAATCGCGACCGTCTCCGCGATTTGGGTATTTTAGGCGGGCAGAGCGCTTCTCTGGTCTTCAACCCAAGTTGCGCTGTGCAATCTACGAATAACGCATCGAATTGTACGAGTTCATCGGGATCGGGATCAGGGACCAACGGCAGTAATTCCACCGCGCCGGGTGTCGCGCTGAATCAGTTGAAGAATCTCTCGACGGGAGACTATGAACTTTCATTGCCCGGCGCCACAGTTAATGCGGTGCTGACGGATAACCAGACGCGCATCATTCAGGATCCGGAGATGCGCATCACGGACGGCGATAAGGCGACTCTCACAGTAGGCGAAAAAATCCCAATCGCAACGGGCAGCTTCCAGGCCGGCGTCGGAGTGAGCACTACATCTGTAAGTCCTCTGGTCAACACACAGTTCACATACCAGGACGTAGGCGTGAAGATCGTCGTCACTCCGCGCATTCACCCGGATGGGAGCATTACTCTCGCACAGACGATTGACATTTCGTCGCTTGCGGGTAGCGAGAACATCGGCGGCATCAACCAGCCGATTATTGCCAACAACGAAGTCGACCACACCGTTCGTTTGCAGGACGGCTATTCGAGCGTTCTGGGCGGGTTAATCACGCGCACAGAAACGAAAAACCTGAACGGCTATCCTGGGGTATCGCAGCTCCCACTTTTGAAGTACATGTTCGCGGACAACAGCAATCAGGTGCAGGACAATGAAGTGCTGATTGTTCTCACTCCGCATATCGTCCGCTTCCCCTCAATCACGAATGGGAATCTCGAAACAATTGCTTCCGGTACGGATACGAATGCGCGCGTATATCGCTCCGATGAAGACCCGCTGCCATCCACGACGAACGCAAGCGTAGCCAATCAGCAGCCCGCTCCTGTAGCGCCGCAAGCCGCTGTTCCGGGCGCTGCGGCACCAAATGCGCCTGGTGCGCCAATGCCTGGCGCTGCTGCGCAACTTCATTTCGATCCGGCGAACACGACAATGAAAGTAGGCGATTCGACCGTAATCGGCGTGGCGGTTTCCGGCGTGAACGACTTGTATTCGATCCCGTTGATGATTCATTACAACCCAGCCGTACTAAGTGTGCAGGAAGTTCGCGACGGCGGTTTTCTCTCGCAACCGGACGTCATCCTTCAGCACGTGGACGAAAAACAAGGAGAAGTTGTCATCAACGCCGCGCGCGGCAAAACGCCGGGCGTGAACGGCGCTGGGACGCTGATCGGGCTCGTAGTTCGTGCGATCGCTCCGGGCACCAGCTCGCTGCAGGTGTTGCAGGTGAACGCGAAAAACTCCCAGCAGCAATCGATCCCAGTCGCCCCGTTTGAGGCAACGATTCAGGTTCAGCAGTAGCCATCGACGAGATGCAAGCAGCGCGCAAATTCGCATTGATTTACAGGGCAGGGAAGCCGACTGCGCGAGTACGCCGTTTGCAGGATTGTGCGGGCATGACGCTGCTGGAGCTGATGGTCGCGTGCTCGATCCTTATCATTCTCGCTACAGTGGCAATGCCAATGGAGCGCGTTGTGGTTCGTCGGCACAAAGAGGCGCAACTGCGTTATGACTTGCAACAGATGCGCGACGCGGTCGATCGCTACAAAGACGCCGCGGATAAAAATCTCTTCCAGGTGGAAGCGGATACGAACGGATATCCGCCGGACCTTCAGACGCTCGTGGATGGAGTGGAACTCACCGGGACTGGCAGCCCGACGGGTGCGTCGGGTGCGCTCGGCGCATTGTCTTCGAATACGAATGCGGCCGAATCCAAGAGCCGTAAGTTGCATTTTCTGCGCGAAATTCCGGTTGATCCAATGACGGGCCAAAAGGATTGGGTGCTGCGCTCGGTGCAGGACGATCCCGATTCCACGGCGTGGGGCGGGCAGGACGTCTTCGACGTTCACACTAGCTCGACTGACACGGCACTCGACGGAACGAAGTATTCGGACTGGTAATCAATTTCATGGTTCACATTAGCGCATTGAATCGGACGACTCGCGGAGGGGCGGCACATCGCGCTGGTACAGCCGCGGCGGAGAATGGCTTCACGTTGCTCGAACTCATGGTTGTGCTGGCAATTTTCGTCATTTTGATGACCCTTGCTGCAGGCAGCTATCAGCGCTCTGTGCTGCACGCGAAGGAAGCCGCACTGCATCAGGATCTGGCGGAGATGCGCAAGGCCATCGACGATTACACGATGGACAAAGAAGCGGCGCCGAACACGCTGGACGACCTCGTCCAGGCGCAATATTTGCATGAGATCCCCGCAGATCCGCTCACCCGTAAGCGCGAGTGGAACACCGATACCTGCGACGAATTATTGAGCCCCGATCAGACGTCCACGGGTATTTGCAACGTTCACTCCGAATCGGACGGCGTCTCACCACTTGAAAATTCAGCCTATAGCTCCTGGTGACATTCTGGTGACGCTCCACTGTGACTCGCTCGCGTGACGTTTAGGATTCGTCTGCGCCGCTCTGATGATTTTTTTTCGTTTTCGGCCGACAACCGTTTGACCGATGGTGCTGCATCCGCTATCATGTGTTCGCGGGGTGGAGCAGCCTGGTAGCTCGTCGGGCT
>JBOGMU010000288.1:0-1251 GCA_050746865.1 Candidatus Acidiferrales bacterium | reverse complement strand
CTTTGGGCCCGGTAGCAGCGGTTCGAAGTCCGTGCTATATTTCGGCTGTCCCGTGATCGAAAGCGCCCCGAGCGTTCGTCCGTGAAACGAGTTGTCGAGCGAAACGATTTCGTATTTTTCCGGACTGATTTTATGGCCGTGCGCGCGCGCCATCTTTAACGCGCCTTCGATTCCCTCCGCGCCCGAATTGCAGAAGAACGTGCGCTGCAGTCCGCTGATTCTTGCAAGCCGCTCCGCCAAACGCCCCTGGTACTCGTGATAGTAGAGATTCGACGTGTGCAACAGCAGGCCGGCCTGTTCGCGGATCGTTTTTACAATGCGCGGATGGGCGTACCCGAGCGCATTCACGCCGATTCCCGAAATCAGATCGAGATAGCGCTTGCCGGTCGTATCGTAGACATAGCAGCCACGCCCACGATGTAGCGTGAGCGGATAGCGCGCGTAATTTTGAAGCAGATACTGGCGCTCGAGATCTGCGATCTCCCGCGCTACGGTCTGCGGTTCTTCTACTGAGGTGCTTGGGGACATAACTCCATCATAGGGCACACGTTAGTAACGCTTCGAAAAGTGAGGTGGCGCCTTGCAAGCTATACTGGCGCCGATTCGGCCATGCGTACGAGGGTATCCGTTTTCCGAATAACCAGCATCGTTCTGGGGCTGACTTTCAATTACTTCACCTTTACAACATCGCGATGGTATTTTTCTTCGCCCGGAGCCTTCTGCTTCTATATCGGAGCAAATATGCTCTTTTTTGTGTTGGTACTGGGTCACGGTACGCTCAATCAACTGCTCCTGGTTCCATTGGCGGCATTTGTCTTTTTGCGGGAAAGCCGCCGAAGATCGCAATGAGCGTTCCGTTCGCGGGCCTTGGCGCCTACATTCTGGCCCGGCTCGCCATGCAGTGAGCAATACCGATGTATAGGCTGTTTACTTTCGCGTCTGGACGAATATTCTTGAACTGGCGCGCCCGTCGCGAGGCTTAGTTCAATCCGCGTTGTCACACTGGTTTTCTGGTGGGCGTGCGCGGCAATTGCTCTGCCGCATGCCGAAAAATTCCTGCGGCGTGGCGATTCTGTTTCCGTTACTGCTGATCGTGACCATTCTTTTCGGCAGTTTCACGAGCTCGTCAATTCGACGCGTTCATTCCGGTAGTGATCGCGTTGATCCTATCGCTTGTGCGGAACGTTTGCGGCGCTAAACGTCGTAGATACCGTGGAGGTGGGGATACGTTGACGTTGCTGCAAGGTCCGG
>JBOGMU010000287.1:0-7444 GCA_050746865.1 Candidatus Acidiferrales bacterium | reverse complement strand
GGGGATACTGAGCGACTCTTGAGCAGCCATTCACTGTGGGCAATACCTCTCGGCGGTCTGGGCGAATTCGGCAAGAACATGCTTGCCCTTCGCTACGCCGAAGACATCCTCGTCATTGACGCCGGACTGATGTTCCCCGAGCAAGAGTTGCTCGGCGTGGACATCGTCATCCCGGACATCACCTATCTGAAACAACATCGGCAAAACGTGCGCGCAATCGTCCTGACGCACGCCCACGAAGACCATATTGGTGCCGTTCCGTACATCCTCGGCGACCTTAATGTGCCGGTTTACGGCACACAATTCACACTGGCGCTTGTCCGCAAAAAACTTGAAGAACACGGATTGCTCGATAAGGCCGACTTGCGTGAAATCGCGCCGGGCCAAACGTCCACAATCGGCCCCTTCCAGGTGGAATACCTCCATGTGACGCACAGCACTATCGACTGCGTCGCCTTGGCCATACGTACGCCAATCGGCGTGATTATTCACACAGGCGATTTCAAGATTGATCCGACGCCGGTCGATGGCCGTCCCTTTGACTTGCATGCATTTGCGCGCTACGGCCAGCAGGGTGTGCTGGCGCTTTTCGGTGACAGCACCAACGTTGAGAGGGCGGGTTTCACGCCATCGGAACGTGCCGTCGTCGTTCGTCTCGAAGAACTTTTCCGCGCAGCGCCGCGGCGCGTGATTATTTCGTGCTTTTCAAGTTCGATTCACCGCATTCAGCAGGTGATTGACGTCGCCCGTGGAACTGGCCGCAAAGTGGGCTTCGTCGGGCGTAGCATGGTCGATAACGTAGAGATCGCACACAGTCTCGATAAGCTGCGCATTCCAGATGGCAGTGTGGTGCGCCCGCAAGATATCCGGTCGTTCGACCCGAATAAAATCGTGGTGCTCGCCAGCGGAACGCAGGCCGAGCCAATGTCCGCTCTTTCCCGCATCGCAGTCGACAATCACCGCGCTCTGTCGCTCGTAGAAGGCGACACCGTAATTCTTTCATCGCGAATTATCCCTGGTAACGAAAAAGCGATTTTTCGCATGATCGACCATCTTTTCCGGCGCCACGTGCTCGTCTATTACGAAGGCGGACGTTCGGCGCCGATTCACGTTTCAGGCCACGCCAGCCAGGAAGAGCAGAAAATTCTTCTTCAGCTCGTGCGTCCAAAATTTTTCATACCGATCCATGGCGAATACCGCCAGCTTTTCCAGCACGCGGCGCTTGCCGAGCAAGTCGGTGCGGTCAGCGGCGAAGTCTTTCTCCTGGATACTGGGCAGCCCATCGAATTTACGCCCGAAGGCGGTGCATACAAGCGCGAGCCGGTACCCGCGGGACGCGTATGCGTCGATTCGGGCTCGCTCGAAGAAATCGAAGAGGTAGTAATCCGTGACCGGCAACACCTGTCTGAAGATGGCGTTGTCGTCCCGATCATCGCGATCGACAAAAATACCGGCTTGATGGGCGTCGCGCCGGAAATAGTTACTCGCGGCTTCCTCCGTACCGACGACGGTCAGGAGATCGTCGCTCGCGCTCGCGACGTCATCATCCGCACAATCGAACAATCGACGGCCGAGGAAAAAACCGACTGGAGCGTCATCAAAGAAAAAATTCGCGTCGACTTGAAGCGTTATCTCAACAAACAGACTTCAAAGCGGCCGCTTATTTTGCCCGTCATCCTCGAAGTCTAACCCTCAACGCAAGTTCCGTTGTCTCGCCATCGGGAAAGGATTACTATCCGCACGCGCTCGATTGCATACGAATGATCGCGCAAACGCGAGGTGCCACTATGAAATTTTCTCGTCGGACAATCTTGGAAATTCTTGGCACAGGCGCATTAGCGCCGGGTGTGGCATTTTCTCAAACGACCGCCCAAGTTCCCGCTCCACCGAAAGAGGGAAAAGACACGCCGAAGATCGCCGTCGGCATGGGCGATGCCTTCGTTGAGGCTGGCAACGGCACGACCCCGTCGGATCCAGAGGAAGGCCCGCGCCGAATCAAGCAATTGGGCGTGAACCATGTTCTCGGCGGTGGCGGGCGCACTCCATGGACGGAAGAATCTCTCACGTCAACCATGAAGCGGTGGAAAGACGCGGGAATCACCGTCGGCAATCTTATGATCAATCTATCCCCAGATATTCTTTACGGGAACGACGGACCAAAGCGCGACGACGATATCTCGAAGATCAACGAATCGATCGTTGCAGCCGGCAAAGTTGGTTTGCCTGTCGTGGAATACAACTTTTACGCGCATCGCGCGATGGAAGGCTATTTCGCCGAAACGGACGAAAATCGCGGCGATTCCGGATGGACTGGATTCGATTACGACCTAGCGCAAACCGCCAATCAGCAGTATCAAACCAAGCCGGACGAAAAAGGAATGAAGTTCAAAGACTTGCCTCCGCTGCCGAATGAGGGCGCCCACACGCTCGACGAGATGTGGCGCAACATCACCTATTTCCTCAAAACCGTGATCCCCACGGCAGAAAAAGCCAATGTCCGTCTCGCGCTGCATCCCAATGATCCGCCCGCTCCCATCAGCCGCGGCTCGCAACAGATCATGGGCACCGTGGCGGGCTGGAAGAAGCTTATCTCCATCGTCGATAGCCCTTCGAACGGAATCACGTTCGACTGCGGCGTGACGCGCGAAATGGGCGAAAATCCCGTTGAGGTCTGCCGATATTTCGCATCCCGCGACCGCATCAATCACGTCCATTTCCGCAACGTCATCGTCGTGAAGCCGTACGAGCGGTACAACGAAGTTTGGATCGACGAGGGCATGAACAACATGTTTGCGGTAATGAAAGAACTCGTAAAGAACAAATACGCACGCGAGATCTATCCCGAGCACCCGCGCCGCCTCGATTACGACGCCGAGCGCGGTCCGATCGGTGGCTACCCCGGTGGCGGCGGTTATGCTGCCATCGCCTATAACGTCGGCTACGCACGCGCAATGCTACAGGCCGCGATGTCGTAGCGCCCCTAGACAATCTGCACCTCCCGGTCTTCCTTACTGCGGCTGTGTTTGAGGTTGCGGCTCGGCGCAATTGGCCACGCACTCATCCGTTAGCCATTCGATTTCCGCGTTCTTGTGAGGAACGTGCCCGCCTTGCTCGGGTGCAACAACGAGGGATTGCGGCCCATCTGCCGCATTGAAAGTGCACTGAAACTGCAAGGTCTGCACGCCACGTTGCTGGCAGGAGTTCTTCTGCAACGCGGAATTGAGCATCTCTGGATTGCTATACACCTGGTTCGCCAGATCCGAAGGTAAAATCGCAACGAGCAACGGTACCGGCGACTTGATCTTTACGCTCACCTGCTGGCCGTCAAACTGCGGCGTATAGCCGCTGTAGATTTTCGCAAAGCTCGTGAGTTTGTATTTTTCTTTCGCCTGATCGACCCATTGCAATTCCGGCTGGACGCAGTTTTCCACGCAATCCCAACGAAAATACTGGATATGGATGTCATTCGGTGACTTGAATTGGTGCTTTGCCTGCTGCGCCGCAAAAATAGCACCCACTCCCGCTCCGATCGCTCGATCCACCCTATCGTCTGGGTCCAACACCGCGCCGAGGCCGGCGAAAATAACAGGCTCCAGGCTCTGCCTCTCATCGCGAACAACGATCGTCATCGGCTCGCCCGGAAGGCTGCATGTATAAATCGTGTGCGTTACGTGTTCGTTCATGCAGATCGAATTCAGATGGGCCATTGCCTCAGGATGTGCCAGAGCGCCGTTCCATTCACTCTCGCTCACCATGAAAATTGTCACCGGCAATTGTGACCGGATCTCCACGTGAAGATTTCCGCCGTCCGGACCGGGATGATACGTCCGCCCAGCATGGTAGTAGGCAGGATCAAGGCGCACTGTCTCATTGTTTGCCGGATGCCACTCGAATCTCCGGGGACCTTGCTGCGCAAATGCAGGCAGGGCAAATGCAATCGCTGTAAGTACTGCGACTCTTGGGATTTTCATGGTGATTCTAGTATTCGGGCGAGCGCCCGGGTTTACAACTTCGCGCGACTCCCTCACACATTACTCGTCACCTGTACGAACGATCAGGACGAAATGTCAGCGTGCACAGGCTGTACATTTTGGGCAAAGGCGGTGCACAGAACACGTCGCTGAAATCACAAGCCCGCTACAATTTAATGGAAGCATTCAGACGCGCAACGCAGGAGCTTGCTATGAATTTCTTTCGCCGTTTTATGACCGTTCTTGTCGCCGCAGGATCTCTTGCCATTGCAGCCGCAGTATTAGCCTCGGCTGCATCCGCGCAGACGGGAAGCTGGCTCGTGATGCGCGCCGATTATGGATTCCGGGCCCAGCGCAAAGATGTCACGGGCATTGTGAAGGATCTAATTTCGCGCGGCGGCGTCAATGGCTGGGTTGTGGTCAATAATCAAATGATGGGCGGGGACCCGGCGCCGGGCACAGATAAAGTACTCCGCATTTACGCCAAAAATGGCGCGGGCCAGGACCAGGAATTCGACTATGCGGAAGGCCGGCTCGTGCCTGCGAATATCTTCTTCGCTCGCGTTGCGGATCGCGATAATCACGCCGACCGCGATGACCATGCCAATCATGATGACCATGCTGACCGCGGCGATCGAGATGATCATGGCGGTCGCGACCAATTCGCAGGTGGGCATGACCGGGACTGGAACCAAGTCAATATCCAGCTCGCCTTTTGGGGAGCGCAAGGCCGAATGGCGAATGTCACAGATGTGCTGCAGCACATGGTTCGCAACGGCGCCCTCACCGTGCTCGCGAACAACGGCTCCATGGGTTCAGACCCCGCTCCCGGCGCTAACAAACTCCTGATCGTCATCTATCAGTATCACGGTCAGCAGCAAGCAGCTGCCGCCAGCGAAGGCCATATGCTCGCCCTGCCCTAAGCCGGCGACTCGTTGGTTGTGAAAATCGAGGAGTGACCTCAAACGAGTCACTCCTCTTTTTGATAGCCCCGCCTTGACTTTCGCTTTTTATTTGCCTACTATTTTGCTCTGCATTGCCACACGGATTCCCTCAAGGAGCGACCATGGACCACAAAGAATTCTTCATCAAGCATTGGGAAAAGGAAGCGGCCGCCACTCGAAAGGTGATCAGCCGAGTTCCCGAAGATCGCAGCGATTACAAGCCTGAACCAAAATCACGCAGTGCGCGCGAAATCGCGTGGCTCATCGTTCGCGAAGAAGCCTCGCTGGTCGATGGACTCGAAAAAGGCGCCTTCGACTGGGTGGAAGTTCCCTGCCCCGCGAAGGTGAGCCAAGTCGTGGCCGAATACGACAAGGCGCACGATGCGTCGACGAAACGCCTCAAAGGGATTCCCGCGCCACAATGGGAAGCAAAACTGCCGTTCCTCATGGATGGGCAGGAAGTGATGCGTGAAAACGGCTACGATATGGCTTGGGGATTTTTGCTTGATCAGATTCATCACCGTGGCCAACTCTCTACTTATCTGCGGCCGATGGGCGCGAAAGTGCCTGCCATTTACGGGCCGAGCGCCGACGAACAATCCTAGCCACATGCCGAAGGGCGGCTTGCTATGAGTCGCCCTGCCGCGCCAATCGCCTCAAACACAATCCGTCTGCGCGAATACCAGCCACGGGATTTCGACATGCTCTGTGAACTCGACCGCACGTGCTTTTCGCCGGCTATTGCTTACTCGCGCGCCGAAATGCGCGCATATCTCAACGCTCCGGGAGCGGACTGCGTCGTGGCGGAGAATAAGGAACGAATCGTCGGCTTTTGTATTACTGCGCGCGGAAAAGCAAAAGCCTATATCGTCACGATTGACGTCGCGGACAACGCGCGCAAACAGGGCATCGGCAGCGCTTTAATCGGCGAGGCGGAAAAGACGCTGGCAGCGAAAGGTGTCCGCGTAATCGCGCTGGACACCGCAACGGACAACGTTTCCGCGATTGCCTTCTGGCAGAAGCACGGCTATCGTAAAATCGGAATTCGCAAAGGCTACTATCCCGATGGCCGCGACGCCTTTGCCATGATGAAGCCGATCACGCGCTAGAAATCGCTGCATTTTGCGGAGGATTTTTGAACGATTACTTCATCTCTGTAATTTTGGGAATCGTCGAAGGCCTTACCGAATTCCTGCCGGTCAGTTCCACCGCTCATTTGCGCATCGCGGAACAGATGATGGGTCTTTCTCTCACCGACCCATATTGGAAGATGTTTACGATCGTGATCCAGCTTGGCGCGATTCTCGTTCTTCCCATCTACTTTCGCGAGCGAATTGCAAAATTCCTCTCAACATTTCCGCGCGGCGAGCGGGGCGATCGCACCGTGCTCACTCACCCGCTGAGCCTCGTGGCTGTCGCGTTTGTCGTCACAGCGGTCCCATCGTTGTTGCTGGTCAAGACGATTGGCAAGCACCTTGAGAGTCTCTTCATTATCGCGATGTCATTCATCGTCGGCGGAATCGTAATGTGGGTCGTGGACGCGATGAACGCGAAATGGGAAGCGTTGGGTCCGAAAGCTCCAGGCAGCCGTATTCGCACGTGGCACATGGAAGATATGACTCTCGGCCAGGCGATCTGGATCGGCCTTTGCCAGATCTTTTCCGCCGTATTTCCGGGCACGTCCCGCTCGATGTCCACCATCACCGGAGGCCAGATCGTAAGAATGTCTCGTCCCTCCGCCCTGGAATTTTCGTTCTTCTTGTCGATACCGATCATGGTGGCAGGCACCGGCTACGATCTCGCGAAGTCCGTTTTCGGCAAAGGTGAAAATGCTCTGGGCGTCTCGGGCATTGATACGCATGGCTGGATGTTGCTGCTCGTTGGCATCGTCGTGTCGTTCATCGTCGCTTACGGAGCCGTAGCGTGGTTCATGGCCTGGGTCCGCAAACACGGGTTCGTGCCGTTTGCGATCTACCGCCTCATCATCGGCGGACTGCTCCTCTGGTTCATCTTTTCCGCGCGAATCTAATGCGGAGGGCGTTCGGGGGCTTACGCTCTGCGCGTTCTTCCAGCCGCGATAAGGAGGACAATACCGGACAAAATGAAACTTCCCACCAAATAAAAAAGCCCCGACGAAAACGTATGCGTTTTCGTCTGCAAGAATCCTAGAACAAACGGTCCCACGAATCCCCCGAGATTGCCCATGTTAATCAGGCCGACGCAGGCCGCAGCAGCGCTGCCCGTCAAATATTCAGTAGGCACGGTCCAGAATGTCGGCTGGAACGCGTAATAAAACCCTGCGGTGATCGTAAAGAAAAGCAGAGCCAGCGTTATGTTTGATAAAAAGGTGATCGCAAAAAACAGCGAGACTCCCGCCAGCATTACCGGCAAGGCCGCGTGGAGTCTGCGCTCTCGCGTGTGATCCGAATGCCACCCGTTGATCTGCTGTGTCACAAATCCCGCAAGGTATGGCAGCGCCGCCAATATCGTCACAACCAAGTCGCTTTTTCCCGAAAGACGCTTCAGAAT
>JBOGMU010000286.1:0-16747 GCA_050746865.1 Candidatus Acidiferrales bacterium | reverse complement strand
CGATATATGGTTTTACATTTTATAGAATGTAACGGAGACCGCTATGGAATCTGCGATCACTGTCAAAGGTCAAGCGACGATCCCCAAGGCGATTCGCAAGCATCTCCGGCTAAAGCCCGGAGATCGGGTTAAGTTTTTCGTCCATCCCGATGGCACCGTCGTTCTGCTTCCTAAAGTGTCTGCGTCGGCTCTGCGGGGAATCGTCAAGTCACGGCGTCGTACACCTGTGACAATCGCTGGGATGACGGCGGCTGCAGATGAAGGTGCAGCGAGTCTTGCACCGCGCAAGAAGCGTCGATGATCGGACTCGACACGAACATCCTCATCCGTTACCTCACACAGGACGATTCCGTTCAATCTCAAAAGGCGACCGAAATTTTAGAGCGACGATTGACAAATGAAAATCCAGGCTTTATCAGTGTTGTTGTTATGGCTGAGATTGTCTGGGTACTCGACCGCGCCTATGGTTTGGCCGATCGGGAAATCGTCGCAGCCATCGAACGCATGCTTCACACCGACGTGCTTCTCGTCGAAAATGAGCAGGAAATTTTTACTGCGATGATTATGCTAAAAGAGGGCCGTGGATCATTCGCGGATGCTTTGATCGCGGAGCTTGGATGTCGCGCGGGCTGTCGTCATACTTTGACATTTGGCGAGAAAGCACTGCGACTCTCGAGTTTCAGGCTTGCTTAGCCCGGCAGCGATGCGCTCTCAAAAGCCGTATAGACGCGCCGGATTATCAACGAGAATCGTTTTCCGTGTCGTGGCATTCGGCACCCATTTCGCAAACAGATTCAAATCGCGCCCATCGTCGATTTGGTAAAGCGGCGTGACTTCCTCCGCAGGCCGACCGGCTTTCGTTTGCGGATGCGGCCAGTCTGTGCCCCACAGCATGCGCTGCGAATTCGCCGCGACAAGAGCTTTTGCGAGCGGCGCGACATCGGGAAAATCGGGCGCCAATTTTGAAACGCGATATGGCGCCGAAAGCTTCACGTAGGCTTTGCCGCTCTCAACAAGTGCAATCAATTCGCCTAAGCCAGGCTGGTGCGGTCCGTCAGCCGCTTGCGCTCCACCAAAATGATCGAACACAACGGGCACGGATGAGCCTGCGATTTCGTCTCTGAGCGCGGCGATCAGTCCCAGACTTGTGTAAATCTGAATGTGCCAGTTGTGCCGGCGCTTCACGACCTCTACGGCGGCTCTGAAGCGCTGCTTCGCCACCGCTGGGTCCTCAATGCCGGACGTTTCCAGATTGATGCGGATGCCCCGAATTCCTCTGCGATGCATGTCGTCAAGTTGCGTCACGGTAGTTTGACCGCCGATCACGGCAATGCCGCGGGCATTGGGGCCGATCTGGCGAAGCGCATCGAGCGTGCATGAATTATCCGTGCCATAGACGCTAGGCTGCACGATCACGGTTCGATCGACGTGCAGCGCGCGATGCATCTTTTCCTGTTCGGCGACGCTCGCGGATTCTGGTGTGTAAGTGCGCCCCGCGAAGAAAGGGAACCGGTGCCGATCGCCAAAGATATGCGTATGGCAGTCGCACGCGCCGCGCGGCACATCGAAATCAACGCGCGTTGTGGGTTGTGAAGCCATCGCGAAAGTGGTTTTGATTCGACCAGCAAGAATAGTCGCTCCTGCAAGCGCCGTTTGAAACAGGATTTCGCGCCGCGTCAGCGCACTATGGCGTTGATTTACCATGGCCGGCTCCTCCTCCATCGCGTCCGTGATCCTCTGTTTGAACAAAATCCGGCGAGCTCGCAATTTTAGCTCTCCTCCCCGGCTTCATACAGTTTAGGTCTGGCAGGTCTCCTTGCCAGTACTGAAGTCGAAGCCTCAGCGTTCCTTTGTCTAACAGCCGGAGCGGGAACTCCAACCATTCACCGGACGCTACTACCTGAGATACCTCGAAAAAACCAAGGTCATCAGGAGCCAAAAGCATGCTCCGTTTTCCTTGCCCCTTCTTTTCCACCCAAAAGGGGCTGGGCGTCGACTCTTGCTGACCCCGGTTCATTGACGTCCGCCCAATATCAATGCATATCGCAATGGCACTCTTGCTCCTGTTTTCAACCTTTGCGCGAATTTCATCGCCAACTGAATAGCGCCCGGTTGGCAGGTTAATTTTCACTTGAGCGACAACAGAGGGTGCTGCAAGCAATACCAAGGAAAGACAGGCCAGGACCACATGTCTCCTTCGAACGAAGATTTCGCGGCGAATTAGCATGGAAGTCTTCGCCTTTCGTCAGTCATTCCTGGAAGTCTTAGCGATGGGTGGCGCTTGCAAATTGGCTCAATGACTTTGTCAAAGACTTCGTACATGACATAACCAATCGACCTTTTAAACGCGCGATATTCTTCGGGCGAAGCCATAGGTTCGATCTCAACGATCATTTGGTCCATTTGTTCGTTTAACTGTAAGAACCGCTCTAGGACGTAGCGTGCCGTCTGCTCATTTTCGAACGAGCTATCCTCCGGCGAAATCCGCCTAGATAGTACCGCACGAGAGTTCCTGTCGTTGCATCGCTTAGAGGCATTGGAGACAGCTTTGGTGTAGGCTACTAACCCTAGTTCTGTGGGGAGGATTGGATGAAGTTGACCAAAGGGTTCGTGCGCGCGTTGATTTTCGCGATTGTGGCAGTCGGTGTAGCCTTTCTGGTGGACGCCGTCATGGCAAGGGCGCAAGCAAACGCAGCAAAAGCAAGCGCAGCAAAAGCAAGCGCACCGGCAACGGCGACGGTTCATACGCAGTGGAGCGACTTCGGCGGCGGGCCCGATTCCGCGCAATATTCCGCGCTCACGCAGATCAATCCTTCAAACGTAAGCAAGCTGCAAGTCGCGTGGAGATCGCCGACTGGAGATGAAGCGCGCTACTTTTTTGAGCCCGTGCAAGCGCATGGCGTTGTTTACGCGATGAGTGCGGGCCATTCGATCAGTGCGATCGATGCGGAAACCGGCGAGCAATTGTGGCAATGGAAACCCGAAGACAAAACGGTCGCCATGACCGACCGCGGCATTAATTACTGGGAAAGTAAGGACGGCAAAGATCGTCGCCTGATCTTCGCGCGCAATCAGCTTTTGCAGGAACTCGACGCGCAAACAGGCAAGCCGATCACCGCGTTCGGCACGAATGGCACGATCGATCTGCGTGAGGGACTCGGCCGCGACACATCAAAGCTGACCGTCGTGCAGTCGATGACGCCCGGTCGCGTCTTCGAAAATCTGCTGATCGAAGGATCGGCCACGAATCAAGGATGGGGATCGGCGCCCGGCGATATTCGCGCGTTTGACATCCCGTCCGGCAAGCTTGTTTGGACTTTTCACACGGTGCCGCATCCGGGCGAACCCGGTTATGACACATGGCCCAAGGACGCATGGAAGACCGTTGGCGGCGCGAACAGTTGGGGAGAAATCTCTCTTGATACGAAGCGAGGGATTGTCTTCATCCCGACAGCGGCCCCGAAATACAATTTCTACGGGGGCGACCGCCACGGCGCGGACCTCTACGGCGATTGCTTGCTCGCGCTCGATGCGCGTACGGGCAAGCTGCTCTGGTATTTCCAAATGGTCCATCACGATATTTGGGATTACGACAATACGTCGGCGCCGAAACTCCTCACCGTAATGCACAACGGCAAGTCGGAAGACGTTGTCGCGCAGGCCGGCAAAACTGGCTGGGTTTACGTCTTTGATCGCGTCACAGGCAAATCGCTGTGGCCAATTGTGGAAAAGCCCGAGCCGAAATCGGATATGACTGGCGAAGAGACCTATCCCACGCAGCCGATTCCGACCGCGCCGCCGCCATTTGCGCGCCAATCGTTTACATCCAAGGAATTGAATCCCTATCTTCCGCCCGAGGAAGCGGCGAAATGGAAGCAGCAGATCGACGCTTCGCGCAACGACGGAATGTTCACGCCGCCCGATATGAATGACACGATGGAAATGCCCGGCAATGCAGGCGGCGCGAACTGGGGCAACACGGCAGCCGACGCGAAGAACGGCATTTTTATCGTGGCTTCCATGGATTTTCCCACCATCCTCCACTTGCAAGTGCCGGATGCTCCCGCCGGTGGCTCAACGGCGCAGGCGCCGGATCCGACCAGCGACGGGATCACGCAGTATTACATGCGCGGGTTCGGCTACATGAACACGAGCCTTGGCGTGCCGCCGATCACGCCGCCCTGGTCAACCCTGACGGCCTACGACTTGAACAAGGGCACGATCAAATGGCAGATCCCGCTCGGCGACGTGCCTTCGCTCGCGGCGAAAGGCATTCACAATACCGGCGCGGGGCAAATGAAATCCGGCCCGGTCATCACGGCTAGCGGGTTGGTGTTTACGGCGACGCGCGATCATTTTGTCCGCGCGTATGACGAGCAAACTGGCAAAGTCCTTTGGGAAAAGCACCTCAACTACGCGGCACAAGGCGTCCCAGTGATCTACGAGGCCGGTGGACGCGAGTACCTCGTCGTGTGCGACGCGGGCGTCGAAATCGGCCAAGGGCGCAGTGCCGCGCCGACGCAAGGCGCCTACGTAGCCTTCGCCCTGCCGCGCTCCGCAAATTGAGGCGATACTTTTCCAGACAGCGCAACGCTACTATGTATGTAGTGCTGTTGCGCTGTCCGGAAAAAACGAGCCGAGAAGTGCGTGATTTTCGCGCTTTTCTAATCGCAACTGCGAAGAATTAAAAATCAACGTAACTGCATGAAAACAAAGGAACGGCCCCGCTTCTAATCGCAATCAAAAGGGCATTCTGGAAAAGTCTAGCCTTTGCTTCCGCTGTGCGCGGTCTCCAGAGCTTTGATGACGGCCCGCGCCTTGTTCGCCGATTCCTGGAACTCCGTTTCCGGAACCGAATCCGCCACGATGCCAGCGCCCGCCTGAACGTAGGCGCGTCCGTTTTTCGCGACAAGCGTTCGCAGCCCGATGCACGAATCAAGATTGCCCGAAAAATCCAAATAAAGAATCGCGCCCGCATAGATGCCGCGCCGCGTGGGCTCGAGTTCGTCAATGATCTGCATGGCGCGGACTTTTGGCGCGCCGGAGAGCGTTCCGGCAGGGAAGCAAGCCATCAGCGCATCAAAGCAATCGACGCCTTCGCGTAATCGTCCACGCAGTTCAGAGACAATGTGCATCACGTGCGAGAAGCGCTCCACGAACATGAGGCGCTCGACTTTCACGCTGCCGTACTCGCATACGCGTCCGAGATCGTTGCGCCCCAGATCGACAAGCATCACATGTTCGGCGCGCTCCTTGGGGTCCGCGAGCAGGCTTGCCTCGAGTTCAGCGTCTTCCTTTTCGTCGCGGCCTCGCGGTCGCGTGCCGGCAAGCGGCTTATAAAATGCGTCTCGTCCCTGCACCTTCACGAGCATCTCGGGCGAACTGCCCGCGACCGAGACGTCGCCAATATTCAGAAAATACAAATAGGGCGAAGGATTAATCACCCGCAACGCCCGGTAGATTTCAAATGGGTCGGCATTTGTCTTAGCCGAGAAGCGCTGGCTGACCACAATCTGGAACGCATCTCCGGCGCGGATGTACTCCTTCGCTTTTCGAACAGCTCCGGTGAACCGCGCCTTCGTCATATTGGATTCAACGCGCAGCGGTCCCGTGCGTCGTTCAAGCGGCTGCTTGGGGAGAGGCCCCTCGAGCGTCTGCCGGGTGCGGCGAATCTCTTCGACGGCAGCGTCGTATTTAGAGCGCAGTCTTCCGGGCCCGCCGGTAAAGACATTCCGGATAATGCAAATTCGATGGCGTACATGGTCGAATGCGACTAGGCCGAGATAAAACATCATCACGCAATCATCGAGGCCAAGATCGTCGCGGCCAGTTGCCGGGATATCTTCAACGAGGCGGACCATGTCGTACGCGCAGTAGCCAATCGCACCTCCAGTAAGCGGAGGAAGCCCGGGGATACGAACGGGCTGATAGCGACGCGTAAGGCGGCGAAGCTGCTCGATCGGATCCTGATCCTCTTCGACGTCGCTGTTCTTGCCTTCCGATTCCAGCGTGCAATTGCGGCCCCGTGCGCGAAACACCTCCGAAGGATTTGCGCCGACGAATGTGTAGCGGGCGATATTCTCGCCGCCTTCGACGCTCTCAAGTAGGAAAGAGTATTTCGCGCCGTGCGCGAGGCGCAAATATGCGCCGACCGGTGTAAGAAGGTCAGCGGTGTATGTGTCGTAGACAGGGACGAGGTTTCCCTCTCGCGAAAGCTTTTCAAATGTCTTGTAGTCAGGTCCGATCATTTCTTTTCTCGAAGTTTCTCCTCACGCAAAAGCGCGTTTAGCACGGCGCGGCGCATTTGATCCACTGGCGCGCGCTGGCCTGTCCAGATTTCCCATTGCGCTACGCCCTGCGCTACGAACATCTCGACGCCGGAGACTGTTTCGATGCCGCGGCGTTCGGCGAGGTGCAAAAGCTTGGTTTTTCGCGGACGATAAATCGTGTCAAATACCAACCGGCAGTTCAAATCCCGCGCCTCGAGCGGCGAGTCATTCTCGAGGGGATACATGCCCACCGGAGTTGCGTTCACGATCGCATCGAAGGATTCACGCTTGAGCCGGCTCCAGTCAATGAGGGAACCACTGACGGCATTGGCGATTATGCGAGCTTTCTTTTGGCGGCGAGCACAGATGCAGACGGTGGCGCCGGCCTGCGCCAACGCAAAGGCGACGGCACGAGCCGCTCCGCCTGCTCCCACGATGAGCACGCGGCTACCTCGCGAGCGAACGCGACTTTCCAGAGCCTTAAGAACCCCAACATAATCCGTATTGTATCCGTAAAGTTTGCCGCCGCCACGAACGACGACCGTATTAACCGCGCCAATTTGGCGTGCCACCGGATCGCAATCCTCCAGATGGTTGACGATTCGTTCCTTGTGCGGAATCGTCACGCTAAATCCCTTAATGCCCAGTGGCCCGATGGAATCGAGGAAGTCCGGCAACCGCTCGACGAGAAAAGGCAGGTAGGTCGCATCGACCTGTCGAGCTGCAAAACCTGCGTTTTGTAAGTGCGGCGAAAGGGAATGGCCAATCGGATTGCCTATTACGCCATAAACTTTCGTTGCCCGAGTAATATTCTGCGCACGATAGACTCGATAGATTTCGCATAGATCGACTTGACCGGAGGCTGTGGCGTTTTCAACCGGTGCGTATGCGAAGCCGTTTGATTCGCGAAGCGAGAGCAGCCGGGGCGGTAGGGCGACTTCGCCCATGGGAATGACGATTGCGTTGCGGCGCGTGCGGCCGAACTGGGCAAGCTTTCTACACTGGTGCAACGAGCGACAGCGCGCGGCAATCTTGATGGCATCCGGGCTATTGCGTTCCAGGCGAGCGGCGACGGCTGCCAGGCTCGGAGGCATGGCTTTAAAGAAATGAGCGGAGGCCAGTTGACGCCCTTCGCCAAGCAAGACTTGCACAAGTTCGGGCGGACAGAGCGCTGACGTTTCGATTTCGAGATCGTACCAGGCGCAGCCAGCCTTGATCGCGTCTGCCAGATGGATCAGCTGTTGCCCGATAGAGCCCCGATAACGCCCACCGGCTGCACGGCGACGACAGGTGGCGAGCAAAGTGGCTTTTTGGCGTCGTGCAGCCAGATGGCTAAGGAAGCGGCTGATCTCACGGTCGTCGGCGAGCCAGTCAAGCCGCAATTCGATAGTACGAGATCCCTTCTCCGCAATAGCGAGTTGGCGCAGCATGGACGCTGCATCCTGTGCGGCCACAACCGCACAGATTTTGTCTTTCCCTATCATGTGTATTTTCAGTGGATTACGGCGTAAACGCTCCGAGATGATCCACCCCGAAAACGTCGGTCCTGCTTCTTACCACGTAGGTGCACGATATGTAAAGCCTGACCGACCATTATCTTGACCCCCCCTGGGGCCGATGCTACGGTCGGTGCATGGGGGCGCAACCTTTCCGGGCGCCTGAAGTAAAACAGGAGCGAAAGCCATGCGTGGGAAGATTCTACTTGCTGGTCTAATTTTGGGCCTATCGGGGCTATCGATGCAGGCGCAAAACGCCCCTCCATCATTCCCCAACGACGTCTATTGCTCCGGGTTGGTGAGCACCGCCAGCGTGCCCACGCACAACTTCGTCATCACAGGCGAAGAGTCAGACGCCCGACTGACGTATACTCTGGGTGACACGGTTTACATCAACAAAGGTTCGGACGAAGGCGCCAAGGTCGGAGACGAATTCTCACTCATTCGTGCCGAACAGGACCCGTCGCCGGTCGAATGGACCAAATGGCAGGACGGCATCTTCAGGAAAATGGGGACGCTCTGGGTGGACTTAGGGCGCGCGAAAGTGGTCCAGGTGCTGCCTAAGACCTCCATTGCTGTCGTCGACCACATGTGCGATATGGTGCAACGGGGCGATATCGCAGTTCCATTTGCCGCAGAGCCAACTCCCACGTTGAAGCCGATGGGCGAGTTCCAGCGCTACGCACCGCCCGATGGCAAATCGTTGGCAATGGTGATTGCCGGCAAAGGCTTCCGAAATGAACTTGGCAACAACGATGTCATGTACGTGAACCTTGGAAACTCTCAGGGTGTGCATGTCGGCCAATACTTCCGAATCTTCCGTTATACCGGTACGCAACATGAGGTCGTCTATCAGACTCCGCGATACGCTTTTAACCAGCAATTCGCAAGCGGCCCGGGATATGGCTTCGGCTCCGTTCCGGCAAAATACGACTGGACTACTACACCCCGCGAAGTTTTGGGCGAAGGCATAGTTTTGCGAACCGGCCAGAATTCTTCCACGGTGCTGATCACTTATGCCACGCATGAGATTTATTCGGGTGACTACGTGGAAGTCGAATAGTCCTTAGCGCGAGGGTTCAGCAATTCGCAACTCTCGCTCGCTGAAAACTTCGGCAGTAAAAGCCTGCACTAGTGTGGCAGGATGCTTCCAACCGTCGCGTGCAAGCCCAGCCTTCTCGCAGGCTGCCTCCAAAAAGCGCATCCCATCCCAGTGAAACTGCAGGGCCACCTGTGGTAGCAAAACTCCTCTGCGCATGCCGCTGCTAACGAAAAGGCCATGTTTTCCTGGTTCGATTTCCTTCGGTCTGATCTCGACGAGCGGCGACAATATCGAAATCTCCACATCTATCGCAGGGAGTTCGTCCGGCTGCACTCGGGAGAACCGCGGATCTTCTGAGGCGACGGCTCGCGCGCAAAAAGCTACAACTTCAACAAGGCTCGCGTCGGATGGCAATCGGCCGATACAGCCGCGTAGCCGCCCATTGCGAGTGATCGTAACGAATGCGCCGCCTGGAACCGATAACGACGCCACATCCGGCAAGCTGGGCATGTCACTGTGTCGAACAGCTGCGGCAAGCGTGCGGCGTGCAACTTCGAGAAGAACTTTCTTCTCGCATTCAACGAGTGAGGACATCCTGCGCTTTTTCTTTGCGATCGACTAGTACAACAGTCTTGCGCCGGCGCTCATCGACACGGAAGCGAATCTGGCCCCAAAACGCCACGAAATAATGAAACGCGGAAGCTAGCGCGGTTATGACAACGAGCCACAGAAGAATCACGCCGACGAGGCGCAGCGCTGGATGATTCGCCGTCATGATCACCGCGCAGCCCGCAATCACCTGCAGAAACATTTTCGTTTTTCCGAGAACGCCGGCCGGAATCAGCAGTCCCTCAACCGAAGCGATTTCCCGCAAGCCCTGAACCATGAACTCCCGGCCGATGATCACCACGGCCATCCAGGCGGGCATGAGGCCCATCTGGACGAGTGGAATAAACGTCGCTGCAATCAACAGCTTGTCTGCTATCGGATCAAGCAGGATTCCGAGCGTCGTTACTTCGCGCCGCTTGCGGGCAAAGTAGCCATCCGCCAAATCGGTCGCGGCGGCAAGCAGGAGAATCAGCACGCCCCATGCCTCGAAATGCACAGGCCAATTGGGCTGCTTGGTCAGCAGAACGACCACCATGAGGGGGACGAAGAAAATCCGCAGGATGGTAAGGCTGTTCGGTAGATTTGGCAGAGTGATGTTTCTGCTCATGATCCTGCTCACACAGAGCCGTTGTATTCTGGGTTTCGGCGTGCGCTCAGCGATTTGACTATAATCCCGCCCCGCCATCGAGTCAACGCCCCAGTCGGCCGACGTCACTTGCCATAAATACCGCCAATCTCGCAGCTTAGCACCGGCTTAAACGACGTGTCGAAACGCCGAACTGCCTCAAATCTGTGCAAATCTCGCCACGGCGGGGAACGACCGCGCAATGGCCCCTTCTGGCGCACAAAGTCGTAGCAGCCATGGCCTAAAGCCAGGCATTACAATGAGTTATCGATCTGCGGGTTTGAGTCTGCTATGAGAGACATTTAGGAGCGAAAGCGCAGGAACGACATAGCTAGTACCTTTATCCACAGAAATTCCACAGACAAGCTCTTACGCAACATGGGCCGACTGTCTATTCGATGAATCGTTCCAGGCCGCGGCGGAGAAGCGATTGAGGCACTTCAGCGTCAAGGAGCATATCTTCGCCAGCCACTTCGGACCGGAGTACCCGGCCAAAGCCGTGCACGAGCGAGAGGTGACGTCCATCTGACACGGGGATACGGAGCCGGGAGCGAACTATGGGATCGACCGGCATATGCGCGTCAATCTGCTGCAAGAGTTCCGGCAATCCATCGCGCGTAGCGGCAGAGACAAGTATGCGAGGATGGCCGTTGCCGGAGGATTCCTGAAACACCTTGCGATCGGCTTCGGACAGGCGGTCACATTTATTGAGGACGTGGAGCCGGGGCCGATCCTGCACGCCGAGTTCGCCCAGAACCTTCAGAACTTCGGCATCGTGTTCTGTATGTTGCGGGTCGGAAATATCGGTCACGTGAAGAATCAGTGCGGCTTCCTGCAGTTCTTCGAGCGTTGCACGAAATGCAGCAATGAGATCCGGCGGCAGATCGCGCAAAAATCCCACGGTATCCGATAGGAGAATGCGCCGGCGAGACGGCAGGCGAACGCCTCGTATCGTGGGGTCGAGCGTGGCGAACATTTGCGAAGATGTGAGGACGTCGGCGGAAGTGAGCGCATTAAAAAGCGTGGATTTGCCGGCGTTCGTGTAACCGACTAGAGCAACTGTCGCCAGAGGAATGGCCTCGCGCGAGCGCCGGCGAGTAGTACGTTGACGCCGTACAACTTCAATAGCGTCTTTAATTTTCCTCACGCGATCGCGGATACGCCGACGGTCGGTTTCAAGTTTTTGTTCGCCGGGACCTCGGGTACCGATGCCGCCGCCGAGGCGCGAAAGCTCTTCGCCGCGTCCCGTGAGGCGAGGCAGCAGATAGTTCAGTTGCGCCAATTCGACTTGCATTTGGCCTTCACGAGTGCGCGCATGCGCGGCGAAAATGTCGAGAATCAATTGCGTGCGGTCGATCACGCGGCAATCCGTACCTTTTTCCATGTTGCGAAGCTGGACAGGCGTAAGGTTTCCGTCGACGATGATGAGCGGCGCCCTATGCACGCGGGCTTCGGTACGGATTTCTTCAAGTTTTCCGCGGCCAACGAGCGTAGCGGGATCTATCTTCTCGCGCGCCTGTAGCATTGTGGACGCAACCTCAGCGCCAGCGCTGTGCGCGAGTTCTTCGAGTTCGGCCATGCTGTCTCGGGCGATGGTGCTGATTGCGCTCTTGCCGCCTTTGGGCGCGCTTTTCAGGCTCACGCCCACGAGCAACACGCGCTCGCGGCGCTCCACAGGACGAGCATCTTTCATCGGGGCATAGCTGGCATTTGCTGGAGAGGTGGCCCAAACCGGATCATCGGTAGCAACATTATACGCCCGATCGGTCCGTAGAGTCTCGGATTGCCTCAAAGAGGGCGGTTATCGTAGGCTGACGGGGTGATTTTAAGAGCCTTATACCCTTTAACGAGAACGATCACAGCCGCGGTGCCGCTATCATGACACCGGAAATCTCCTATTGATGACTCTGTTTGAGCCAGACCAGCCGGCCCGGACGAGCGTTCTACGCTACCTCGGCTACGGCCTATCCATCATCTTCCTCATTTGGGTCCTGCGCGATTTCCATGTGGTGCGCGCGCTGCGAGATATGGCCAACGCTGACTGGCGTTGGGTCGTCCTCGGCATGGTGTGTGACGTCAGCAGTTATGTGGCGCAATCCTGGAGATGGAAGCTGCTGCTCAAACCGTTTGGCAAGGTGCGGATGACAAAGACGATTCGCGCCGTTTTTGCCGGAATATTTGCGAATCTCGTGCTGCCTCTCCGGCCCGGCGAAGTCCTTCGCGGTTACCTGCTTTCGGGCTCCGAAGATATCAAGCTTGGGCGCACGCTTGGCTCGATCGGAGTCGAGCGGCTTGTTGACTTAGTGATTGCGACGGCTTCGCTCGGATTGGTGTCACTGCTCGTCGATCTGCCGCCGCAGTTCCGGCGTGCAGCGGATATTTTGGGCATAGCCACGCTAGCGCTGGTGATCGTAATCGTCGGACTCATCTTTTATCTCGAACTTAAGATGGGCTCCGACGATCTGTCTGCGGAGCAGGAAGGCAAAGGCTTCAAAGCAAAGGTATTGGGCGCGTTGTCCGCGCTGCATGCCATGGGAACGGCGCCGAGCTTCTATCCGGCCGTGCTGATTTCGCTCTTCGTGCCGGGGTTTCAGATACTGGCGATGTGGGCCATGATGAAGTCTTACAGTTTGCACCTCTCGTTTCTTGTGGCCGTTGTCGTCGTGCTGGTGATCAACCTGGGCATTTCGCTGCCGAATGCGCCGGCAAACGTGGGGTCATACCAATTTTTTTGCGTGCTAGGACTTAGCGTGTTTCAAGTGGACAAGACGACGGCCACCGGATTTTCGATCTTCGTGTTTATTGCGCTCACGCTGCCGCTGCTGCTGCTCGGGATGGCGGCTCTGGTGCGCAGCGGACTCTCATTGCGGACGATGCGGGAGCGCGTTCAGCACCCCTCGGAGACGGCGCAGAGCGTGCGCCAATCGGGGTAAATACGGCAGGGAGGCTGCCGACAAATGCTTCTTTTGCCGCCGTAAAAGCGACAATTGCGGCCGTTTTTGGCGCATTTTGGCACTTAAAACGGCTTAAATACGCTTAACGGATGGCCGACGCCAGTTCGTCATAAGTGTGTCTTTATGGACACGAAAATTGACGCCTAAGAATTTGCGGTTTTGCAAATTTTACTGGTCCGAATGCGGCGCGCTTCAGTCATCTGCCACAGGCTGCCCCTCTCCGACAACTCCGGTGATGTGGCTGACTCAATTCTGATAATCGATGCCGATCAGTTGGGTTTCTGCTGAATTCCTTGAGGGAAGGACGCGAAGACCAATTCTTCTAATTCGTCGAGAATCCTGTCTTGTCATATTGGGCTGATTCGCATTTTGCTCCTGTGCGCAACGCGAATCTCGGCTGTTAATGTAGGACTTGGCGGCGCGGAGAAAACCCGCACTCGTTGCAAACCCGGCAACGAGCTGCGGCACCCACGCGAGGAATGTGAGCCATAGCAGCGATCCGGTGGGGTCGCGTGTTGTTGCGCTTCGATCGAGTGGCCCACCCGCCGGTCGGCTTTTGATTGGCTGAGCCACCCGCAGCTAAGGGATAGCATACAGCGCAAATCAGGGAATGCCCGCATTTCCGATCTAAGACTTTTGTGGTTATCTCCATCCTGCGTGCTCGTGGGAGAATGATCTCGACAAACGGGGTTAGTAATGCAACTGGATGCCCTTAAGATCAAAAATAGTGTCCCGAAAGACCTCCGGCATGATTTTTGCATCTCGAGGCTGGACTACCTCCAGTATCGCTTCCTCAAATGGATCTCGCCTCAAGAACCGCGTTACATGTCCGGCGAGGTCTATAAAGACAAAACCAAAATCAGAGCCCTGTTAGGCGACAAGCTCTTCGACCAGCTCCGCGGAAAAGTCGTGATCGACTTTGGCTGCGGCGAAGGGAACGATGCCATTGCGCTAGCAAAGAATGGCTCTCTCCGCGTAATTGGAATCGATATTCGAGAATCTGTCCTCGAACGGGCCCGCAAGAACGCCTGCTCCCAAGGAATCCAAGCCATCTGTCACTTCTGCTCTGATGTAGACGAACAAGTGGACGCAATCGTTTCCGTGGATTCTTTTGAGCACTTCAGCGACCCTGCTTCGATCCTTCTCAGAATGCACGAACTCCTCAAGCCCGACGGTGCCGTTTTCGCAAGCTTTGGCCCAACTTGGTACCACCCCCTTGGGGGACACCTTTTTTCCGTCTTCCCCTGGTCACACCTGATTTTTTCCGAAAGGGCGCTTATTCGCTGGAGGTCCGATTTGCGTTCCGACGGAGCCAACCATTTTGCGGAGGTTGAAGGGGGCCTTAATCAGATGACCATTTCTAGGTTCGAACGATTAGTGGAGCAAAGCCCGTTCCTGTTTGAATCTCTCGAGGCAGTGCCAATACGGCGATTTCGATTGCTCCATAGCCGCATGTCACAAGAGTTCACCACTTCGATTGTGCGATGCAAGTTGATCAAGCGAAGATGAAGTACCGGATAGCCCCGAAGGGAACGCCAGAAAAAGGTCAATCCAAAATCCCCCCGGACGGCATTTTCAACTTACCTTCGGCCAAAGAGTTATTGGACCAAACCCGTCAAGAGTGCGTACGTATCTGCATAGGGATGAGGCCCGGTCGTCGGGTAGTAGGTTGTGCCGTAGTTGGAATCGAAGGCGATCCACTTTCCGCTGTAGCTGATCGCGTTCCGAGGATAGGACCAATAATCATATGGGCCACCATCGATGCTCTCCGTGCAAGTCGAATTGTCCATGCCGCGGCTACGATGATGGGCTAGGCGGTACGTCGTGCTGCCGTCGGTTCTCGCCAAATCGAGTTCCTGAGTGTAGAGGGACGTAACCTCGCCCGGAATAAAGGTGAAATACTGCTGCCAATTGAGGCTCGGATTCGCCTGATAATAGGCATTGGTACAGCCAGTTTGCTGGTTAACGCTGTCGTAATGCCCGGTGGCTATCCATTTCCCGTCTTGTGTGATGGAAATATGGTGCCCGTCCCAGCCCACGTCTGCGACGCATCCTTTCGAGAGTGAATCGACATCGAGCCGAGCGATGCCGGGACCGTGGCCGTATTGCACATTACAGGGGCCGCCATTCGAATCGTTCACCGCGTCATAAAAGATCGCTTCGTGCATCGTATTATCGCTGGCAAGATAACCGGATGCCATGTTGTGCACGCAACCGCCGATGCTCGGTAATATACGGACCAAATTCCCATAAGTGTCGTACAGACTCCAGGTGCAGCTCGAATCGCCAACGATGATGCGATGCGAAGGCAAAGATTGGTTGGAATCCGGGCGGGTCGCGCTATGCACTGCTGTCGCCGTGATCTGCACCCCGTTGCGCATGTCATAAACGAAGCTGTCCCAGCTGCCGTCCGTTTTCTGCGCGAGTATACCAATCGTGTCATCGAGGTTCGTTTGCATTCCGGAGTGTGGGCCGTTTGTGTTACAACCGAAACAAATCGATGTATAGCCGTCGACCGAAAAATCGTGAATGACATCCGTGAGGTTGCTATCGGCGTGATACCGATACAGCTTCGTCCCTGCGGCGTCGTGATAGTAAAGGACCTTGGAATCGATATTGTCTATGCCGTGTCCGCAATGCGCCCAGAGTGGCTGGGAGTTGTTATCACCGAAAGGCACGCTAGACCGGTACACGGTTCCGCTTGGAACATTGATGATCGCGAAGGTGCCCACGTCAGGTGTGCCGACGAGTTCAAGATTGTCGTCGCAGCTGAACGGCGAATAGATGTAGGAGTGATAGGTGGGTATCGCAGGAGATACATTGTCGCCCGTCGAGAGCCGATAATACGCGCATGGGCTCGTAGTGTTGAAGTCCGTGTCAGTGAAGGCCACTCCCTGCGTCGGCAAAGGCTGCGTTGTGTAATTGGAGGGCAGGCGCCGAGGGGCGGCGGAGCCCGTTGTCACCGGTTCGCCGCAGATTCCTGCACCAGCCGCGCCAGCCGCTTTGAACGTGACAATCTGAGCAATCCATCCGTAAGAATTGCTGTCCGTAAATGTCGCATCGTATGTTCCTATAGTAGATGCAACGCGATCTTCTCCGCCAAGATGAGTGGAGCACGCAGAGCACGAAAAATATTGCTCCATCGTGTAACCGCTTCCCTCCATAAGTGTGCCGCCGGAATTGCCAAAGCCGATTCCGAAAACTAGTTCATTGACTTGCGTAGTCGTCACGAGACCGCTGTCCAAAGAGCTACTGTTACCAACGTTGCTCGTCGTTTGGTCGAGTGGCGACGTGGTAGCCACGCCTGAATATTCAAATATTTGAACGGTGGTTCGGTTGTCCCAAGCACTAAAGTTGACGGTGATCGTGTTCGCTCCGCTCGCGATGTTCGCTGCATAGTAGATTTGGCTCTGCAATGTGTTGCTCGGCTCGCTGTTCGTCGTGTTCGTCGCGAGCATATAGCCGTTTCCGAGAGTATCAGAGACGCTGTCGGATGTGAGATTACTGTTGAGATCGCTTACGGAGACAATGATTAGGTCGCCGGCCGAGTTGGGAGTAGAAAACGGCAAGGTATAGGGTCCCCCATTTCCGTTGCTATTGTCTCCTGCGCTTGATTGGACTAGTTGAATTGCTGCTGACGCCGGGGGGCCAGAACAAGACAAGACGACCGCGAACAAAAACATGAATAGGAAGCGTCGCATTAGGTATTCTCCCAGTCGGGTAAGAACTTAAGCATGCTCGTATCATTGAGC
>JBOGMU010000285.1:0-15119 GCA_050746865.1 Candidatus Acidiferrales bacterium | reverse complement strand
GGGAAGATCCGTGCAACCAGAAGCGCTGAAAAGGCGCTGTGCACAATCACCAGAGACTCCGTGCCCGGGAAGACGGTGCAAATCCGTCGCCGCCGCGCGACTGTAAGGCGAAAAAGTATCGGCTCGTGCCACTGGTGCGCCGGCGAATGTCTCAGATTCGCCGGCACGTTGGGAAGGCCATGCCGCAGCATCGCTTCGCCAAGCCAGGAGACCGACGGAGTCTCAGCCCTAACGACCGCGCGTTTTGCGGAACCCGATAGGGACAACCTTCAACTCCCGCGCGAGAGGGAGAGGAGGAATTACATGAAGACTTCACGCCGTCTTGCATTTTCCACAGTATTTCTGTTTGCAACCGTTCTGTTCTTCGGCTCGCCCAGCTCAGCCCAATCGACCGCTTCGATACACGGCTCCGTAACCGATCCAGGCGGAGCCGTCGTTGCAAACGCGGAGGTCGCACTCCTGAATACTGCCGCCGTCGTAGCAAGCACCCAGTCAAATGCGCATGGCGCCTACCGTTTTTCCGGGCTGGCAAGTGGGACGTATCGCGTGGTTGCTAATTCACCGGGCTTCACAAGCCTCTCAACTGACATCACGATCACCGACAATCAGAGTTCTGAACTTAATCTTCAGTTAAAACTGAGCGCCGCACAGCAGCAGGTGGTCGTTTCAGCGTCCCTCGGGGGTTCACTCGCGCCCGAAACCGGCTCTGCCGTCACGGTAATCAGCAAAAACGAAATTCAAAACCAGGGTGTGACGGCGCTTTCCGATGCGATGCGCGATGTGCCCGGAATGGAAATTAGCCGCACCGGACAGATGGGCGCGGTCACAAGCGCCTTCATTCGCGGAGGCAGTTCCAATTACAATTTGGTTTTGCTCGATGGAATCCCTCTCAATGATTTCGGCGGCGCCTTCGATCTTTCCACACTTCCCGCGCAAGGCGTTGATCACGTCGAAATACTACGTGGGCCGCAAAGCGCGCTCTACGGATCGAATGCCATCTCCGGCGCCATCGATGTCGTTACGACGAGCGGCAATGGCTCGCCGCAGTTCAGCTTTGAAGGCGAAGGCGGCAGCTATGATTCGTACTTGTTGAATGCAGGTGGTTCCGGCCGCACGGGTGGTCTTGGCTGGGCCTTTAATCTCGGACGCTACAGCACGCAAGGACCGGTTGCAGACGACACTTTCTGGAACCAGACTTCGTTCCTCAGCTTGAACTATTCGCACAGTGAGCGTCGGCAATTCGTTTTCCACTTTTTCGGCGATTCCAGTGCGGCTTTGAATCCGGGACCCTATGGTTCCGATCCCGATGGGCTTTATCCGGGAATCGGAAATGACACGTCACAACAGAAGCGCGAACTCTTCGGGTATCAGGCCGGGTACACAGAGCAGATCTCGCATCGGGTGCGTCAGGTCAGCAGCGTTAGCGTTTCGACGGATCGGTACTCCTTTCCATCACCATTTGGTGATTCTTTCACAAACAACCTAAACCTCACCGCTAACACCCGCAGCGAAATCGCTATATCCGACAGCGACACGCTTGTAGCCGGATTTGAATACAATCGCCAGTCATACAAGGACACTTATGTAACAGATGCGTCCGCCACTCCCTTCACGTTACCGCGCAATAGCTTCGCTTTCTTTGCGGAGAATCGACTGAATCTTGCAAGTCGTTGGTTTGTGAGTGCGGGATTGCGCGTTGACAATATCCGAACCAGCCGATTGCCTGCCGATGAAATCGATGCAGGCCGTCCCGATATACCGGCCGCGTCGATCACAAAAGCGAATCCGCGGGTCTCGCTAGCATATCTAGCCCACGACGCAGGCGATACCAGCTTAATTGGCACCACACGAATTCACTCCAGTTTCGGTACTGGAATTCGTCCGCCCAATGGCTTCGAACTTGGATTTACGAACAATCCCACACTCAAACCTGAGCAGAGCATCAGCGTTGACGCAGGAGTCGAGCAGCATTTCTTCTCCGGCCGCGCCTCGCTTGACGTCACCTACTTTTACAATCGCTTCAAAGACCAGATCGTCACGCTTGGAAACGCGTTCTCGGGTCCGGATTCCTTTGATTCCGAGAATATTGCGAACTCGCGGGCATATGGGATTGAAACGAGTCTTCGACTTCAGCCCATTCGTTCGCTCCAAGTCACAGCCGAATACACGTGGCTGAACACAGCATATCTCGCGCTCAACGGCTTCAGCACCGTGCAACCTCCGTTCGCTGTCGGGGATCCTTTTGTTCGTCAACCGCATAGTTCGGCCGGCTACAACATCACATGGACCCACGGTCGTCTCACGATTGACACGAACGCGTCAATCCGTGGAGCAACGCTTGACCTCGAACCGAACTTCGGCACATTCGCCTGCCAGCTCAGTCTACCGTGCCTGTTCCGTAACGCAGGTTATGTGGACGTCAATGCAGGCTTTGCGGTCAAACTGCCCCTCGGTGCAGAGCTATTCGGGCAGCTGAACAATTTCGCGAACCAAGGGTATGAGGAATCGCTCGGCTTTCCGGCCTTGCGCGCTAATTTCATGGCTGGACTTCGTGTGAACCTGCCCGGCGGCTCAAGTCGTCAATAAAACAGGCTGGCTGCCGATTGAGAGCTTTATCGGCCCTCGGCCATTTTCGTATCTCTTTGGCGGGCGGCGGCCGCGAAGTCGTGTGACATGTGCGCGGTGTTCGCGCGCATGAATGCTCGCAAGTCGTGGCCGAGGCCCTATTCCAATGCCATTGGCCGGTCAGCGCATGATTCGCTCGCGTGAATGTTATAATCCGTGTCTTATGGCTCGAACGGTCGAAGAGACGGCGCACATTGCGCCCGAGGTGATGGCCCGCTGCGAGGCGGTTATCGGGCTTGAGGTACACGCGCAACTCGGTACATTGACGAAGGCTTTCTGCGGCTGCTCCACGAAGTTCGGTGCAGATCCCAATTCGAATACGTGCCCGGTGTGCCTTGGTCTTCCCGGCGCACTGCCAGTACTGAATAAAAAGGCGCTCGCGCTCGCGTGCCGTGCTTCGCTAGCGCTGGGATGCACGCTGCAACAGCGGTCGATCTTCGCGCGGAAGAATTATTTTTATCCCGACCTGCCGAAGGGATATCAGATTTCCATGTACGAGCTGCCGCTGGCGGCCGCAGGCGAACTGGAGATCACGGTCGAAGGCACCTCAAAGCGCATCGGGATCACTCGCCTTCATATGGAAGATGACGCAGGTAAAAGCCTGCACGAGGGCTTCTCAGATTCGGACTCATGGAGCTACATCGACTTTAATCGCTGCGGTGTGCCGCTCATCGAGATTGTATCCGAACCTGACATGCGCACCGCCGCCGAAGCTTACGCGTATCTGAATACGCTCAAGCAGATCCTCGAATACACTGAAGTGAGCGACTGCAACATGGAAGAAGGCTCGCTGCGTTGCGATGCGAACGTCAGCGTGCGGCTGCGCGGTGCGGATAAGTTCGGCACCAAGGTGGAAGTGAAGAACTTAAACTCGTTTCGGTATCTGACGCATGCGCTTGAGTATGAAATCGAGCGGCAAATAGGCCTACTCGAAACTGGTGGCAAGGTTGCGCAGGAGACGCGACTGTGGAACGTTGCAGCCGGTCGTACTGAACCGATGCGTTCGAAGGAATTCGCGCACGATTACCGCTATTTCCCCGATCCGGATCTGTTGCCCATCGTGTTGAGCGATCGCGAAATTGAGGATGTACGCTCAGCGATGCCGGAATTGCCAGCGGCAAAGGTCGCGCGTTTTTTGCGCGGATACGGAGTGAGTGCATATGATGCCGGCGTCCTGACGGCAACGCGCGCGCTCGGCGATTATTTCGAGGCGTGTGTGAGAGCAGGCGCCCCAGCAAAGTCTGCGGCCAACTGGATTTCGGTCGAACTGCTGCGGCGGTTGAATGATGCAGGTAAAGAGATCGATGGGTGCCCGGTTGCACCTGCCGATTTGGCCGAACTGCTCGCGAAAGTTGAAAAAGGCGATATTACGGCGGCTAGCGGAAAGAAAGTCTTCGCGAAAATGTTTGAGACGGGCGAGAGCGCGGCGGAAATTATCGCCACCGAGGGTCTGGCTCAAATCACGGATGCCGGGGCAATCGAGAAGGCTGCGCGCGATGTAATCGCGAAGAATCCGGACAATGTTGCAAAATACCGCGCGGGGAACGAAGGAGTATTCAAGTTTTTCGTCGGGCAGGTAATGCGCGAAACGCGCGGACAGGCGAATCCGCAGGCCGTGAATGAAATTCTGAAGCGGCTTCTCGCGTAAAGAGTAGTGAGGATGAAAACGATGCCAAAACAGGGTGAACGGGCGCCGACTTTTCGCGCTACGGCTGACGATGGCCGGACTGTCTCGCTCGGCGATTATGCCGGGAAGAATGTGATCCTTTACTTTTATCCCAAAGCTAATACTCCCGGATGTACAAATGAAGCGACCGAATTTCGCGACCGAATTCCGAATTTCGACAAGCTGAACACGGCAATCATCGGTTGCAGCGGTGATTCCACAGAGTCGCAGACGAAATTCAAGAAGAAATACAATCTGAACTTTCCTCTGCTCGCGGACACGGAACACAAAGTGATCGACGCCTATGATGCCGCGCGTATGAAGAGCTTTTTGGGCAAGAGTTTCCTCGGGATCGCGCGAATCACTTACTGGATCGGCCCTGATGCAGTAATTCGCCGTGTCTGGGAAAAAGTTACGGCGAAAGGGCACGCGGCGGAAGTTCTCGCTGCGGTCGAACAGGGCTGAAAACGCAAGGGTTTACAAGCTGACAGCGAACCCATCGACCGTCTGCTCGATCAGAGCATTATCGATCAGGCGCGTCCCACCAACTTTGGCAGCGAGTAGAGCGAAACAGCTACCGCGCAAGTTCATTGTCTTATCGAAATTTTCCGCATCGACGATCTCGGCATACTCCAATGCCACGGCCGGCTCGCGCCCGAGTACGGCCTGCATTGTGGTTAATAGCCTTGCTATATCGCGTTCGCCGCGATCAATCTGTTCGCGCAAAGCCAGGAGTGAGCTATAGAGAATTGTTGCAGCGTGCCGATCTTCGCCCTTGAGATACACATTTCGGGAGGAAAGCGCGAGACCGTCAGCTTCCCGGACGATCGGACATGTGACGATCTGCGCATTAAGATCGAGATCGCGAACCATGCGGCGGATCAAAGCCTGCTGCTGGGCGTCTTTCCGTCCGAAAAAGGCGAAATCGGGCTGGACGATTTCAAATAATTTCAGGACAACAGTGGCAACGCCGCGAAAATGCCCCGGACGCGAGCGCCCCTCCAATCGATCGCCTATGCCGCCCACAGAAACTGCTGTCGAAAAGCCCCTGGGGTACATCTCGTCATCCGACGGAGCAAAAACGTAGTCCACACCAAGATGTTCGAGGGCGTTGCAGTCGGTTTCAAAAGGGCGCGGATATTTTGCGAGATCCTCGGCCGGTCCAAATTGCGTCGGGTTGATGAAGATCGACACAACCACAGGCGAGCATTGGCTTTTCGCTTCGCGCACCAGCGACAGATGCCCTTCGTGAATGGCGCCCATCGTCGGCACAAAACCCAAAACGTGCTCGCGAGCACGGGAAACCCGCTTCATCCATTCAATGGTGCGGACGATTTCCATCGTGGCTGCGTCAGGCGGTCGCCCGCGCTGCAAGCTCGCAATGATAGTACGATTTCATATCCTGTAGGAATTGGTCGGGTGTGAGTGCGGAGCAGGCTTCCAGCGTCCGGCGGTTGGCCCAGGGGTTGTACTCGCAAAGCACACGAAAATCGGCGGCATCCATAAATTTTCTCTCCCCAATAAAGGATCAGCGCCGCGTTCGAGCAGACGATTCGGCGTGCAACGCAGCAGCCGCGTGATAGGATTCCGCGTCGGTTGGGAACTTTCCGCCGCGTACGTCGTTGCAATAGGTCGTCACTGCCTGCGAGATTATGCCGGAAAGGTCGGCGTAGCGCCGCGCAAATTTTGGCAAACGGCCTGCCGTGAGCCCAAGCAGATCGTGCAGCACCAGAATCTGTCCATCGCAATCGGGCCCGGCGCCGATGCCGATCGTCGGGATGCGCAGCTTCTCTGTAATTTGCGCAGCCAGTTCACGCGGAATCGATTCGAGCACAACGGAAAACGCCCCCGCGCTCTCAGCGGCACGCGCATCGCGCTCAATTTGGCGCGATGCTTCCGTAGACTTGCCCTGCACGTGAAACCCGCCCATCGCATGAATAGATTGCGGTGTGAGCCCGACGTGCCCCATCACGGGAATCTCCGCGTCCACGAGGCGCGAGATCAATTCGATGCGCCGCTCGCCACCCTCCAATTTCACAGCTTCTGCACCGCCTTCTTTTACCAGCCTGACGGCATTGCGCACCGAATCTTCGATCGAGACGTGGAAGCTTCCATAGGGCATATCTGCAATCAACAACGCGCGCTTCACTCCGCGCCGCACTGCGCGAACATGGTGCAGCATGTCTTCGATCGTCACGGGTAGCGTGCTGTCATATCCCAACACGGCCATCCCGACCGAATCGCCAACGAGAATCACGTCAACGCCTGCTTCATCCAGGAGGCGCGCAGTCGGATAGTCGTAAGCGGTTAAGCACGTAACCTTGTGGCTTGTGTGGAGAGAACTGTCTTCCGCGAACGATTTTCGAGAAAGAATCTCAGGCACGGTGATTTTGCCGTCGCCCGAAAGGGGTATACCGCTCATGTTGGCCTCCGGTGCCGCTCCCAATCAGCAGGATGCAGCCCGATACCGTCATGCTATCAGAACAGCGAAATTCGCGGGAAAATAATATAATCGCTGTAGCTGAAACCAAGCTTCCCCGCAGAAGGACAAGGCCATGCCCTACGTCGTCGGGCTTTTCATCTTTGCGCTGATTCTCTATGGCATCTACAAAGCCGTCACTGGCGACCGGTATTCGGAAATGACCGACCAAGAGTTCGAAACCGAGGCAAGGCACGCCTCACAATTGGCTCCCGCACTGATGGGGTTTCAAAAGTTCGTCGATCCGAATCATCACGTGGAATACGTCGAAGAGCAGCAACAAAGGATCGAGGCGGATGCCGCCGAATCTGGCGATCGTCCGGAAACAGGACCAACCTCTCGCGATCCACGTTACAGAATTTAGCGCTATCCGCCTCGAATCAGGCGTGCGCTACGCCTTCAGGCACTTGTGGCTCGACCACACCGCGCCAGCCGACCGGCCTGCCGCGCACAGCTTCCTTGAGCGAACGGAAGAGGACCACATACATCATTTGACGATAATAAAAGCGCTGAATGATCAGCGGCGCGAGAAGCGTCCAGTCCTCGCCTTTTTCCAGTGCGAACGCGACTACGCATGTGAAAAGGTCAATTACCATGAAGAGCGCGAAGAAAATGAGCGAGCGCTCAACATCCTGCGACGTCCAAAGCTGTGGCAGCGCTGGAATCCGCAATTGCGCCAAGCCCCAAAGCGCGAGGGATAGCAAAAACAGGAAATCGATGATTGGCGAAACCATCGGCAACACAATCTGAAACAAGAAAATATTGGGAATTGCCACCCAGCCAAGCGTGCCATAACGCGGCTTTGCGGTTGTGTCGCGATGTTTCCACACGGCTTGAAGTGTGCCAAACGTCCACCGGAATCTTTGGCGGATCAATGTTTCGACTGTGTCCGGCACTTCCGTGCGGCCGATGGCGTCCTCGTCATACAGAATCCTCCATCCATTGCGTCGAATCGTGAGCGTGAGGTCCGTATCCTCCGCGACCGTGTCGCCAGAGAAGCCGCCGCTCTCGCGAAGTAATTCAGCGCGCCACGCCCCAGCGGCTCCCGGCACTACCGGTATGCAATTCAACAAATCGAACGCGCGCTTTTCCAGATTTTGGCTCGTGATATATTCGAGCGCCTGCCAACGCGTTATCCAGCTATTACGATTGATCACTTTCACATTGCCGGCCACGGCGCCGACTTTGGGGTCCGCGAAATGGCGTATCAGCCGCGGAATCGCCTCGGGATCGACAATCGTATCGGCATCAATCGAAACAATGATTTCGCCGCTCGCCACCGCCAATCCATGGTTCAGTGCGGCCGGCTTGCCATGATTTCCCTGCGTGAGGAGGCGAACGCGCGCGTCGTCCGCGAAATTCTTTCGCACCAATTCCGCGGTGCGGTCTGCCGACCCGTCGTCCACGACCAGCACTTCGAGCCTTGGATACATCGAGGCAAGCGCTGCGCGAACCGTATGAACAATTGCACTCTCTTCGTTGTATGCAGGAATCAACACTGTGGCAGACGGCTGATAATCCGGATGTTCCGGCGGCGACGGGCGGATTTTCTCCGCGAGAGCCAGCAATCCCACGATCAACGCTCGCGCGCTTACCAGCAAAATGCCCGCAATGAAAATAAAAGCGATGCTTGAACGGAACCAGCTGAACACGTCAAAAATCAGCGCATCGGCACGCGCCAGGAGCCATTCATGCGAGGTAAGCGGCGGCATCACTTCGGCGCGTGTCTGACCCAGCAAGCCTGAAACCGAAACGAGCCGATAGCCCGCTTGGCGGATCTGATCGATGACTTCCGGCAACGCCGCTACGGTGTGGCTTCGGTCGCCCCCGCCATCGTGCATCAAAATGACGTTGCCACGGTTTGCCTTTACATCGGCCATTACGCGCTGGACAATGGTGTCAACCGGTGGTGGAGCTCCGCCATTCAACTCACCCCAATCGTGCGGATCGATTGTGGCGCCGATGATGATGTAGCCCAGATTCTGGGCCCCCGGCAGATTCCGAAACTCCGTCGCAGATTCGGGCTGATGATCGATACCATAGGGCGGCCGGAAAAGCGTAGTCTTTACGCCCAGGCGACTCTCCAGAAAGAGCTCCGTAAGATTTAATTCGAGCTCGATCTGTGCGGGCGAGACCGTCTCAAAATCGGGATGCGTAAACGTATGATTTCCGATTTCATTGCCCTGAGCGTATTCGCGCTTCACGAGATCAGCTTCTTGCGCAGCGGATTCCCCGATCACGAAAAACGTTGCGGTGGTGTGCTTCTCTTTCAATACATCCAAAATCTTCGGCGTCCACTCCGGATCGGGGCCATCATCGAACGAGATCGCGATTTCCTTCGGCGCGGCCCCCATCTGTTGCACGCGCCACGCCGATGGATAGCTCTCAAAGCTTTCGTCATCGATGACATCGCTATCCGAGTCGTAGTCGATCGTGCGGCGGCCACTTTGGGGCATGGCTGTGATTTTCCAGATGTCGCCCGCGCCTTCCATAATCAAGTCGTAGCCTGCGGGAACTTCATCCAACTTTGTACGCGTGGCATTATCCGCGTGAACGGCATCCCAAATCGTCCACATTGAGGGATCTTCGGTGCCCAGACGCCACAGGGCTGTTCCGGCAACGCCGGCGCGCTCGGAGGCGCGAAGTTCGTTGTAAGCCGTCACGCCGTCGAGCATCCAAACCGTATGCAATCGATCATTCGCATCATCGTAAGAATAGTGCAGGTTGAAAGTGTTCGGATCGTACGTAACATCCGAACTCGATTCGACGGCAGTCACTACTCCCTGCTGAAAGGAAATCGGCTGCGCGATTGGCTTTAGATCCTGCTTGGTCTTTGCCGGCCAGTCGTAACCGTAGTTGGCGATGCCCATGACGATCTTGCGGGCTGGAATCACCTTTAGAATGTTGTTGATATTTGTCTGGAACCAGTCCTGCGGTGCAATCGGCCCTGGCGCTGATGAGCTCCAATGAAAATCGTAGTTCATCAAAATGATTTCGTCGGCTTGAGAAGCAAAATACTTGTAGTCATAGCTCCAGTCGGCGGCAGGCAAAGCAACCATCAGCTTCAGGTTTTTCGCATGAAGGTCGAAGGCTAAATCGTGCACAAATGATTTAAAGTCCTTCTGCCTGTTGTCAGGCAGCGACTCGAAATCGACCACCACTCCTGGCTGGTGCTGGGCATCCGCATACTGTTCGATCTGCCTTGAAAGGCGTGCTCGTGCTGGCGCACTGGCAAGCATTTGCATAAAACCCGGTGGGCACCAGCCTGCGAGATCATCATAATTATTCACCATCGTCATCACGGGCAGCTCGATGTTTCGTTTCCGCAGGCCTTGCAGAAAATCTTCGAGCTTTGCTGGGCGATCCTCTTCCAAGCTGCCATTAGCCTTAACGGCATGAAGAAGGTCGGGAATGAGCAGGTCAATATCACGATAGTGCTGCTGAAGAGAAGTGAAGCTCATAGCGTCATCACTGACGTAAAATGCAGCGCGGACGACAGGCGCATAGCCTTCTGGGATTTTTCCAAGCGCCGCCACATGTCGCAGGCGCGCACGAACGGGAGGCCGCGACCTGGAAACCGTGCGCACGGCATGCAGACCCTCGCCGACGTCTGGCCGCAGAATCTGCGGCAGATCGGGCTTGCGGGAGACGTTTATGAGAAAGACGATGAGAATTAACGTGAAAATGCCGCCTGCAATCTCCAGCGCGCGGCGCGTACGGCGCCAACGGTGTCTTTCTTCATCGTAGAAAATGGGCTTGCGTTCAGCCATTCGGAGATTCCAAGCTAGCGATCCATCGAAAGCGTGTCAATGATCGTAAATAAGATGCGTGCGAATGCGGCTCTAGCTGTGTGCGTGGGGCTGGGCCTGCGCCTGCTCTTCGTACTGAAATTTCCGGCCTTCGACACCGGCGATGGCCCATTCTACATCCGTTTAGCCATTAACTGGCTTAAAAAGGGCGTCTACGGGTTCTCCATCGACGGGAGGCTGACACCTGTCGACATGCGCGTCCCCGGCTATCCCGCATTCCTCGCTGCGATCTTTGCCGTTGCTGGAAATTCGCAGCGCGCCGTGATGCTCGTACAGGTCGCCGTCGATCTCACCACCTGTTTTCTGGTCGTAGGGCTAGCGTCACTGCTAGCACGGCCGGAATCGCGCCGAAGAGTGGTGCTTGCCGCGCTTTGGCTGGCCGCCCTTTGCCCCTTTATCGCGAACTATACGGCCGTTGTCCTGTGTGAGGTGCTCGTGACGTTTCTAACCGCGCTAGCGTTCCTCGTGCTGCTGGAAACGGAAATCGGGCGCCCGGGCGGTGTTAAGTGGAGGAACTCGAGAACGAGCATGGCTTGGTTTCTCGCTGGAATCGTCGCAGGGCTGGGGACATTGGTGCGCCCGGAAACTCCTCTCGTGCTCGCAGCGGCGGGCGCGACGGCAGCGGCGAAGTGGTGGCGTCCCCACGACTGGATAAAGACCGTTCGAGTGGGCCTGCTAATGGGCACTGGCCTTGTGCTGCCGCTGCTCCCATGGGTGGCTCGCAACTTGCGGACGCTCCATGAAGTTCAGTTTCTTGCGCCGCGCTATAGTCAATTACCGGGCGAAGTCATCCCGCGCGGTTTCACGGCTTGGACTAATACATGGATGTGGCGGATGCGGGACGTGTATCTCGTCACCTGGAACCTGAACGACGCCCCAATTTCCGTGGATGATATGCCACCCAGCGCGTTCGATTCGCGAGAGGAACGCGATCGCGTCGAGGCGTTGCTCGACAACTACGACGATACACTCACGGAAACAGATGCAATGGACGCGCAGTTTGGCGAAATCGCACGAGAGAGAACCGCGAGACATCCACTGCGCACGTATCTCAAAATTCCGGCCCTGCGCTGTCTTGCACTCTGGTTCACGCCTCGCACAGAGCTGTTGCCTCTTGCGGGCCATTTAACGCCCGTTTACAAGGAATGGGACGAGGACAGACCGGACTTTCTGATGACGCTGGCGCTGGCGGCTCTAAATGTGGGGTTCGTCGGGCTTGCAATCGTCGGGCTTTTCAAAGTGTGGGACCGTCCAGGAGTTGCATTTCTCTTATTGTTCGTGATTTTGCGAACGACATTCATCGCTTCCTTTGCCGATTCTCCTGAGCCGCGATACGTATTGGAGTGTTTCCCTATCGTCCTCGCATTTGGCGCCTTAGCCTTCGAACCGCGCGCCCGCCAAAAAACAGATCAACTTTCACCAACCGGCTCCGGATGAATCGTAAGCCGAGAGATCTCTGGAAACTTGCTCTTAACGCGATCTTCGAGCGTAGCCGTCAGATCGTGTACATCGGTGATCGGTAAGTTTCCCTCCATCGAACAGTGGCAGGAAACTAACACGCGATGCTGCGCCGCGCGCGCTCGAACTTCATGGCAATCAACGAGGTCCGGATATTCCTCTTGCAGTGAATTCAGATAGTGTTGCACAGCGGCTTCGAGTTCCTTCATTTCTTCCGCACCGACGATATTTATGCCAAGCGGCTCGATGTGGATGTTTATGTCCGCGTCCGGTTCGGTCTCGCGCCGAATATCGTCCTCGAGTTCAGTGGCGAAATGATGGGCCTCCTTTAGACTTGCACTCTCGTCCACCTCCAGATGCAACTCGATGAAGAGCCGGCCTTCGTAGTGATGAGCGGAAAGCTCATGAATCGCGAAACCGCGACGTTGCGAAATCGCCCGAATCGTCTCAAAGAGGTGCTCGCCCGAGCGCGCTCGCGGTTCCACATGAACCACCACGTCTGCCGGAACGATCTCCTCCACACGACGCTCCACGTTTTCGCTGGCCGCATGAGCCTGCTCCAGGCTGGCCGTACGCGGCACGCTGATCGTCACGTCTACGAAATAGCGCTGTCCCGAGCGCCGCAAGCGCACTCGTTCGGTTTGCAGCACACCTTCTACTTCGTCCACTGCCCGAGAGATCTCGTCGCGCAATCCCCGAGGAGCCACATCGAGCAGCGCGTCAATCGTTCGTTTTCCAAGCCGCGAGCCGACCCACAAAATCACAGCGGAAACGCAAAGCGCAGCGACGGCATCAAGCATCGTAAGCCACGGCATATCGAGCCGAACACCCAACCACGCTCCCGCAACGCCTACGATGACAGCCAACGTGCTCCAAACATCGGTCGAAAAGTGCAACGCGTCCGCTTCTAGAGCTTCGCTGGGATATTTCTGCGCAACGCGCTTTAGCTTGCGTGAGCGCAGCAAGTCGATCATCAGACAGAGCAGCAGCACAAGAATCGCAGTCACGCTTGGCCGCAGGTGCGGCGCATTGAAAAGGAGCCGCTGGAACGCTTCCCAAATGATGTAGAACGCCGTTAACAGCAGCAGGCCCGTTTCGACGAATGCCGAAAAGCTTTCATATTTTCCGTGGCCGTAGAGATGTGTGGCGTCGGCAGGGCGATCGGAGACTCGGATCGAAAGGTAGGTAATCACCGCAGCGACCAGATCAAGGATTGAATGGAGCGCCTCGGATATTATGCCCAGGCTGCCCGTCGCTACCGCGGCAAGGACTTTCAGCGTGACGAGTATGATCGCAGACCCGACGGAAGCGAGCGCCGCCAAGCGCTTCTCATGGCTGGGATTGGGCTGCCTGGTCATGAGAGCCGATTATATCGGCGTGGCCTCCGCCCGCCAATTTTGATTCTGCCTGATGCTTCGAATCGGGCATGCATTTTCCCGAGGCGCGATGCCCTGTATAGTTATAGTGCAGCGTTTCGAACGCGCAATCCACCACAATGGCGCAGGTCACTCTGGAGAGGAATTCGTCCGTTCATACTGCGGCCCGGCCGTCCCGCCGCCGTTGGAAAAGGCCGTTAGTCTGGTTGGCCACTATTGTGGCTTTTGGACTTTGTGTGGATGCTTTCAGTGAACCGTATCGGATCCAAACCACTCATTACCAGATTGCGGGTGCTGTCACGGCTCCGCTCAAGATCGCAGCCCTTAGCGACCTCCATACGCACGGGCTCGGCTCGCGTGAGCGCCACATGGTTTCAATCCTTGCTGCCGAAAAGCCGGACGTAATCGTGATCACCGGAGACAGCCTCGGCGGCTACGGAGGGACTTGGCAAGAGGTCCAGCAGGTCTACCAGCAGCTTCATGCTCCCCTTGGCGTGTGGTTCGTGCGCGGAAACTGGGAAAATAATCATCCTTATCGTCCCATCCGCCGCGAACGCCAGTTCTATGACGATTCGGGCGTTCACCTCCTCGTGAACGCAAATGTGCAATTACGCCCTGACGTTTGGCTGATCGGCTTGGACGATCCCTCCAGCGGAACGGTTCGCCTCGACAGGGCGCTTGTGGGCGTACCTCCTAACGCATATAAGATTGCCGCGTTCCATGCGCCGGGTTACTTCGACCACATCGCAGGTCGGGTCAACCTAGTGCTCGCCGGCCATACGCACGGTGGTCAGGTTCATATCCCGTTGATCCCGACGTTCTGGTTACCCGACTACAGCGGCTCTTACGTCGCGGGCTGGTACGCGAAGGGCGGCTCCAAAATGTACGTGAATCGTGGGATCGGCTGGACGGCGCTGCCCATCCGCTTCCTTTGCCGTCCGGAAGTCACAATCATCACGATCGAACCCGAAGCCAAAACGGCGCTGCGCGTCAAGCTAACGGAGGATTCGGGTTATCATGGGGTTTCCTGAAGGCCGCACGCAAAACAACCTGCGAGATACAAGGAGGCGAAGTTGATTGCACGTTACACCCGCGTCGCAATGGGCCGCGTCTGGAGCGAAGAAAATAAATTCCACAAGTGGCTTGATGTGGAGTTGGCCGCCAGCGAAACGCTCGCGGAAGCCGGCATCGTTCCGCGCGAAGCCGCCGCCAAGCTTCGCGAATGCGCCCGCGTGGACATTGCTCTCATCAACGAAATCGAAGCCAAGGTGAAGCACGATGTGATCGCCTTCACCATTGCCGTGCAGGAATCCGTAGGCGACAACAAAGCCGCTCGTTGGCTGCATTACGGCATGACTTCAAATGACGTTGTCGACACGGCGCAAGCGTTGCTCCTTCGGGAAGCATCGGATCTGATCGGAAAAGGGATCGAACGGCTCGGCGAATCTCTGGAAAAGCGCGCATGGGAATTCAAAGACACACCTGAAATCGGACGGACACACGGCGTTCATGCCGAGCCGATCACGTTTGGGCTTAAAGTCGCAAACTGGTACGCGGAAAATCGCCGAGATTTCGCGCGCTTCGAGGCGGCTGCCCAGCAGGTCGCGGTTGGCAAAATCTCCGGCGCCGTGGGCACATGCACCCATCTAGGTCCGGATATTGAAGAGAAAATCTGCAGCCGCCTCGGACTCGCCGTCGCGCCCATC
>JBOGMU010000284.1:0-9376 GCA_050746865.1 Candidatus Acidiferrales bacterium | reverse complement strand
ACTCGAACCCGCGACCTCTGCCGTGACAGGGCAGCGTTCTAACCAACTGAACTACGTCCCCAAACCGTGGAAGAAACAACAGGCGTGATTGCGATGGCAGCTGTCCCTGCCAAGACACCACCGGCCGCTAAAAACAGTCGACCGCTCTACAAAAAATAATCTAACACACAGCTGAACTGTTTGTCGTGCGGTTTCGCAGGCCGTCGCTGATTTACGCGGGCTGGAAAAATCCAGGCAAAAAGAAAAGGGGCGATTGCTCGCCCCTCGTCTTCAGTCGTGAAGGTTCCGGCTACCGTGCTTTTCCCGTTTGGGCGAGAAAAACTGGCGCGACGTTCAACGCTGGGCTGTTCCGAACTGCTTCGCCCGGCCTTGCCATGCGTTGCTGCCTGGCTCAGCCTAGCGCCGCGAACCCGTTTCGCACCTTGCGTTTCGCCGCTACGCCGTACCGTTCCGAACTTGGTCGGAAACGTCCACTTCTTCCGTGACCTTGATAGCTCGCCAAGTTTGGGCTTGCCGTGCCACTCAGGCCTCAGTCGATCCGAACGCCTCTGACGCCAACGGTTGTAACTCCGCACACGAAATGAGTCAACGGCACGAGCGACGTTTTTCTGTGTGAAAATTTCGGAAATTGTGGAAAACAGTTTTCGGAATGCTCAAGTCGCTATCCGCGCTTTCTCAATCGTCAGGAGGAGGCCAGCCGCGCAACTTGTAATATTTCGCCCGCGGTTCGCCCGTCCAACCGTTCACTCCGTGACGAGGCAGCCAGATCGCATGAACGTAAATCAGCGGCAGTGCAGTGATTGCAAACCAGATCGCCACACCGATCGTCCCAAAATAACGCGAAACAGCGGCGGTTATTCCGAGGGTGAGAACGATTTTAAGCAGGCGCCGCCAGAGCGGCTGTTGCGGATCGAAATGCCAGAACACCCAGTTTCCGAACGCCAGAAATACCGCCATGATGGATACAGCGAGCAGCATTGCCGCTATATTAGCAGCCATTCCCTTCAAGAAACATTTAGCGCAGTGACTTCGGCCTTGGTTAGCTGCCGATACGCGCCCTTCGAAAGTTCGCCCAGTTCGACCGGACCGATCGCCACGCGGATCAGCCGCAGCACTTCAATCCCGAGCGCATCAAGCATGCGTCGAATTTGCCGGTTCTTTCCCTCGTCGAGAACGATTACTAGCCATGAATTGCGCTCGCCTTGACGCAGAATTGCAGCGCTCTTGGCGCGCATCCAGCCGATCGCATCCACCTGCACACCCTTCATCAGCTTTTCTGTGAGCGAGCTATCCGCCACGGCCGAAATCTGCACGTGATACGTCTTCGGCAGATGATTCTCCGGATCCGCGATTCGCGCGCCCCACTCAGAGTCGTTCGTCAGCAACAGCAATCCTTCACTGGCTCTATCCAGCCGCCCGATCGGCGAGAGCCAGGGCAGATCGTCCTTTAGACATGAATAGATTGTGTCGCGGCCTTGGTCGTCGGAAGCTGTGGTCACCAGGCCACGCGGCTTGTTGAGCATCAAGTAGATTTTCTTCTCGCGTGAAATCAGCTGCGAATCGACCTCTATCCGGTCTTGGGCCCCGCGTACCGGCGTCTCAGGATTGCGCCGCACGGCGCCATTCAGACGAACGCGCCCCGCGCGAATCAGTTCTGCCGCCTTCGATCGCGAGCAGTAGCCCAGCTTCGAAAGCGCCCGAGCAAGGCCAACACGTTTTGCTTGCAAACTCGCTGGAGCGGCTTTCATATCCAATGATTGTGTATTTCGAGGCGGGAAAAAGAAAAGGGGCGATTGCTCGCCCCTCATCTTCAGTCGTGAAGGTTGCGGCTACCGTGCTTTACCCGCTTGCGCGTGAAAAGCAGGCCGCGACAGAAAACACTCGGCGGTCCGTGGTTGCTTCGCCCGACTTGGCCAGGCATTGCTGCCTCGCCTAATCTAGCGCTGCGAATCCGGGCCGCGCTTTGCGTCTCGTCGCGACGCCGTACCGTTCCGAACTTGGTCTGATTTGCTCTTCTCTCGCGTGCCCCGCGCGGCTCGCCAAGCTTGCGCTTGCCGTGCCACTCGAGGCTCGTTCGATTCGAACGCCTCTGACGCAATCGGTTGTAACTCCGCAAGCAAAATGAGTCAACAGCACGGGCGCTGATTTTGCATGTGGAAATTTAGGAAATGTGGAAATTCCGCAAGAGGCGCCGCGCTTGAGAACGCCTCCGTAGGGGCGCATGCTTGCTGCGCCCACTCGCTTCAATGCGGGTCGTAAATTTCACATTCCCAGCCCGGAGGCTCCCGCCTCCGGGAACTTACGCCGTGCGCCCAGGCATATACAGCCGCAAAAACCGCATCGCCTCATTAAATCCGTCTTTGCGTGCCTGGCACAGTTCGGGCACCTGCGGCGTGTGCGGCTCATCCCAGAATTGATCCTCGTGCTCGACGGCCATTCCGCCGCTGAACCCGGCTTGTAGCAGGCACGTGAAAAACGCTGGCCAATTCACCAATCCTTGCCCCGGAATGCGATAGCGCCACCAGCCCGTCCCGTGGATGCCGACCTGTTGCAGCACTGGCTGCGTGATCTCCGTATCTTTCAAATGGACGGCCAAAATGCGGTCCTTGTAATTCCATGCCACCTGAATCGGATCGATAAATTGCCGCACGTAATGCGACGGATCGAATTCCAGCCCGAGCCGCTTGTTCGGCACGAGCGCAAACACCTTGTCGTAATTTGCGGGCACGGTCGCGAAATTGGGCGGCGTCGGATAATTCTCCCAACCGATGGACATATCGAGCTTTTCGAGCACCGGCGCATACACTTCATTGAACGCGTCCGCGAACGCTTTCGCCTGGTCGTCCGCGCTCGCGCCGGGGATTCCGCCGCTGAAGGTGCCCACGAATTTGCATCCCAGCCGATGCGCAAATTCGATGCATCGCGTAAACCGTTGTTGCGCGTCGCGTCGCTTGGCGGGGTCCGGATCGCTGTGGTTAAAGCCGTTCATCGCCTCAATGCTGATGATGCGAATGTTGGCGTCGCGCGCCGTCTGGATAATTTTGTCGATGGCGGCGTCGCCGATATCGGGACCGAAGTCTTTCGCCACCGGCACCACCACGCCCTGATAACCGGCCGACGACGCAAACGCCAGATTCTGCGGCGAGTAGGGAACGATCATCGCCAGTTGCGGAAACTGCTTTTGTCCCGCCTGATTCTGCCCCGTCGCAGCGGGCGCATTTTGCGCGGCGGCAGTTTGCGGCGCCGGCGACGCCAATGCCGCCTCCGCGCCCGCAGCTCCCAGAATCGGCGCCGTCAATGCCGTTGCGCCTCCCGCCTTCAAAAATCCGCGCCGATCCAGCTTCGCGTCCAGTTTCGAATCCGTCATAGCTCGTCCCCCTTTTTGCCCCGCTTTGGCCCATCCGTGTACGTTCCCGCAAGCGCCCAATTTCTAACACAGTTAGGGGGGCAACGAGGCTCTTTTTTCTTTTATGCAGATTCCTAACCAATGCACAGCCAAAAGCGGTTGTTCCATGGAAATCCGATTGACATGCTATCTGTTACAAGGTGTAACATGAACACGCCCTGGGCGGCACGGCGAGGAACGCTCACGCCGCAAGTGTTTCAGTAGGGAACGTTCCGCAGACCGATTGCGTACGGATTAGCAGGAGGGCGAGATGAGCGCATTGATCCAGGATCTGCGTTATGGCGTGCGGATGCTGGCGAAGTCGCCGGGTTTTGCGGCGGTGGCGGTGTTAACGCTGGCCCTGGGGATTGGCGCGAACGCAGCCATCTTCCAATTGATCGACGCGGTGCGCCTACGCACGCTGCCGGTGCAGGATCCCTCGACGCTCGCCATTATTCATCTCGACCGCAACCATTGGGGCCAGGGAAATTTCAACGGTCCCTATTCCGACTTCAGCTTCCCGATGTGGCAGCAGATTCAGCAGAGGCAGCAGGCGTTTTCGTCGATTGGCGTGTGGAGCGGCCAGGGCCTGAATCTGGCAACCGGAGGCCAAGTCGACAACGCACACGCGATCTGGGTGAGCGGCGAATTTTTCACGGCGCTCGGCGTGAAGCCGATGTTGGGCCGCCTGATCTCCGATGCCGATGATCAAAAGGGCTGCGCGGGCGGCGTCGACCTCAGCTATTCGTTCTGGCAACGCCGCTACGGCGGCGAGGCGAATGTGATCGGCAAAATGCTCACGCTCCAAGGGCACTCGTTTCCCATTCTTGGCGTCACGCAGCCGAGTTTTTACGGCGTGTCCATTGGCGACCAGTTTGACGTGGCCGTGCCGGTGTGCGCTGAGCCGATTATCAGCGGCGAATACAGCCGCATTACGGGGGAGCGTCCGCGCGAAAGCTGGTGGCTCGCGATGGTTGGGCGGCTGAAGCCAGGATGGGACCTAAAGCGCGCCACGGCGCAGTTGAACGTTGTGATGCCGGCGGTGCTCAACGAGACGATCCCGCCGCAGTACGACGCGGACGGCGTGAAGCATTATTTGCAATATAAATTGCAGGCGCTGCCCGCCGCGAACGGTTTCTCGAACCTCCGACAGCAGGCTTCGACGCCTCTGTGGCTGCTGCTTGGGCTTTCGGGATTGGTGCTGCTGATAGCGTGCGCAAATCTGGCGAATTTGATGCTTGCGCGCGCCAGCACCAGAGAGCGCGAGATCGCGGTGCGGCTTGCGTTGGGCGCTTCGCGAAAGCGATTGACCGGGCAACTTCTTTCCGAATGCGCGCTGCTCGCGATCGCGGGCGCAGTGTGCGGCGGATTGCTCGCGGCCGCATTGAGCCGTGCCCTCATTGCGCTGTTGAGCAAGCCGAACGATCCGATCTTCCTCGATATGCCGACGGATTGGCGCGTCCTGGGCTTCGCCGCCGCGCTTGCAATCCTCACGACCATTCTCTTTGGACTTGTACCCGCATTGCGCGCGGGTCGCGTGCCGCCAGGTTCGGTGCTGAAAACCGGCGGACGCGGAATGACGGCTGGCCGCGAACGCTTTCGGTTGCAGCGCATCCTGGTCGCATCGCAAGTGGCGCTGTCGCTGGTGCTGGTTGCGGGCGCGTTGCTTTTCGCACGCAGCTTGCGAAATTTGCTGACGCGCGACCCAGGTTTTCAGCAGGACGGCGTCCTCGTGATGAACACGGATTTTCAGCGCCTGAATTTGCCCGCCGCGCAGCGCGTGCCGTTTGACCGCGAGCTGCTCGATCGCATCCGCGCGATTCCGGGAGTTGCGGCGGTTGCGGCGTCGCAGCGATCGCCCGTTAACGGAAACAGCAGCAACGACGGGATCCTCGGGAAGGACGGAACTCCGACGAAAGATTCCGCTTGGGTCGATTACATCAGTCCGGGCTATTTCGCCACGATGCAGACGCCGATTCTCTCGGGACGCGATTTTGACGCGAACGACTCGGCCGCGTCGCCCAAGGTGGCCATCGTAAATCAGGCATTTGTAAAAAAGTTTCTCGATCCGAAGCAGCAGGCTGTCGGGCAGCAATTTCGCAAATGGGAGAGCCCTGGCAAACGCGAGCCGTATTACAGCGTTGTGGGCGTGGTGAAGGACTCGACCTATAACGACATGCACAGACCGTTCGTGCCGGTAATGGTTTTCCCGCGTTCACAGCAGGACGACCCTGATACGGACGTTGCGTTTCTGATTCGATCCGGCATCGGCATGGCCGGTCTGCTGCCGTCGTTGAAGGACGCGATGGCGGCTGTGAATCCGGAAATCTATATCGAGTTCAAAGTGCTGCGGACGCAGATTCGCCAATCGCTTGCGCAAGATGAATTGATGGCTACGCTCTGCGGATTCTTCGGCGGGCTCGCGATATTGCTGGCTGCGATCGGGCTCTACGGAGTGATTTCGTACACCGTGGCGCAACGGACGAACGAAATCGGCATTCGCATGGCGCTGGGCGCGCAGCCTTCGGGTATCGTGCAGCTGATCATCCAGGAAGTTTCCGTCGTGATTGCGATTGGCGTCGCGGCTGGAATTGTGCTGACGTTGGCCGGCAGCAAGACCGCGAGTTCGTTGCTGTTCGGGTTGAAGCCGCGCGACCCGGTCACGATCGCCGCAGCTGTTTTGATATTGACGGCGATCGGCACTGCCGCGAGCGCGATTCCGGCCCGCCGTGCGGCGCGACTGGACCCCATGCAGGCTCTGCGAAATGAGTGACACAAAATAAAGGGCGCGATTCGCCTCGGCATTTCGCCTGCGAATCGCGCCTTCCGTTTCAGCCTGGCAGGCCGCTGAAAAATTGCGGGCAATTGTAGGGCGGGGCTTCGAGCCCGGCCGTAAAGGCAGCAAATAGGTTGGGCTTCAGCCCCTGAAGTACCGGTTCTGCCTCTTTTTCCGCAGCTGCTAGACGTGCAACTTGCTTTCTAGAATTGCAGCCTTAGCGAGAGCTGCATGTTGCGCTCACTGGTCTTGGCAGTTACCTTCCCAAAGGTTGAGCTGGTCGGATCGAAGCTCGGCGCGCTCCAAATGGGATGATTGAACACGTTGAATGCTTCGGCGCGGAACTGGAAATTGACCCGTTCGTTTACCGGAATGGTTTTGAAGAGACCCATGTTCCAGTTCTGGAAACCGGGTCCGTGGATAAGATCGCGAACGCGCTCCGTATTGAAGGTGCCGGCAGCCGGCTGTCTAAAGATCGCTGAACCATCCGGATTTTTGGTTGCAAAGTACTGACCGCTCGATCCGAACGTACCGATAATTCTCGGATTGCCGATTACATTCCAATATTGGCCGTTAACGCCGCATCCGTAGTTGGCATCCTGGCCAACACCCGCATAATCGCTTGAACCCGCAACTCCGCAAGCCGTGCCCGTCTGGAATTGGGTGATACCGCTAATTTGCCATCCCCCCAAAACTTTCGCGGCGATTGAAGAATCCCCGCGGAAGAATGGGAGTTCGTAGAGATAGTTTATGACGAGGATGTGGCGCACGTCGAACTCGGAGGGTCCCCAAAGCATGCTCGTATCGTAGGTGTCTGGAACCACGTCGCGATCGTTGGAGCCGTTGTCCATGCTCTTCGAAAACGTGTACGACACGCCGAATTGCAATGTGCTGGTAACATGACGATTCCAGGCAACTTGCAGTGAGTTATACATCGAGTTCGCCACGCCATTAATTTGCCGGATAGAACCGAATCCTTTATATGGCCGTAATGCGTTGATATTGACTCCGGGATTCGCCAGAACCGTTGCGAGCGTCGGCTGATTAATGTCGGCCTGTCGCAGGTTGTGTATCCCACGGCGCGCGACGTAGCCAACGCTAAGAATCGACTGGCCAGGCAGTTCCCGCTGTACGGTGAAGTTCCAGCCCCACGACATCGGCGTCTTATAATCTTTTGCCTGTGTTGTAACAATCAGAGGAATGCTGGCAGCGCCTCCTCCTCCGGGATTGTCTGCGGAGCCGAAAGAGACGCTGGCATTCGGTTGGAACGGAGGATTGCCGCCCAGGAAGATGGAATCGCTCACGCCCACGCGGGTGTAGAAGCTTCCGCCGCCTGCGCGGATTACGGTCTTGTCATTCAGTTGGTAGGCGATGCCCAATCGCGGCTGTATATCGCCAAATTGTACCTTGGAATAATGATCCGGCACGCCATGAAATAGTCCGTTGTAAGCGCCCGAATCCGCCGCTGGCACTCGGCCAAAAGCAGAATTGGGAAAGCGCCCGCCGGGAATAACCATTCCATTGTAAAGCTGTGCTGTTGTGGGTGATCCCGTAATCAGCCCGCTCGCGGGATCAATGCTCACTGCAATAGCCGGATTGTAGTAGTTCGGGTCAAAGACGATCATGTTCTGCCAAATCGCATGGTACGGAACCATCACCGAATAGCGAGCGCCATACGTTAGGGTCAATTTTTGATTGACCTTCCATGTATCTTGGCCGAAACCCTCCCACATCGAGCCGCGAAAAACGGTGTAGGCACGCTGCCCGATCTCCGAATATGTGTCAAAGAGGCCTAGCGCAGCATTCGCTACCGCCGCTCCGGTTGTCGCTGCTGCATATCCGGGCCGGACAAATTTTCCGCCGTTGTCGCTGAAGAGAAACTGTCCGTTCTGGTTATTTGTGCACGTACTGCACGCCTGCACGTTGATCTCGTCGTTGTCGTTCTCACCGTCATATTCAAAAAGCGCACCGAATTTGAAGGTATGGCTCGACTTGACCCACGTGAAGCTGTCAGAGAGGGTGTAAATTGGGCCGGCGGAATGCGACGGGTATGGGCCGCCGCTGAGTCCGGAAAATGACGACATGTTCACGGTGGGAATGCGGTTTTCGATTTCCTTACCCGCCGGGTATATGTAGGGGTAGTTCACGCCAAAATAACCGGCGCCCTGCCCCACGCCTTTCGTGCGATCCAGGAAGTGCGCTGTGTCGGTCGGAATGTGAACGATGTCTTGGCTATAGCTGAACAATATCTCATTTACTCTAGACGGACTGATGACCCACGTATGGTCCAGCGAGTTCGTCTGGTTTGGGCGGTTGAAGTATTTCGGCGTTTCGTTGGTGCCGCCGTCCACGGGTTGATACTCCCAGAAAGCGAAATTTACACGACGAATCCGAAGCCGCTGGCTGGGGGTCAGATTGATGTCCAGCGCAAGCGTATCCTTCCGTTGATATTGCGGATGCTTCCCGAAAAACAGCCAGTTTTGTTTGCCGATCGGTGTAGTCAGGTTCGGCAGTGGGTACGAGTTAAGGATACCCAAACCGTTGGCACTTGCTACCGAACCGCTCGATGAACTCCCCGGTGCTGGGATGATGTTGCCAGGAAACGCGTTGCCGGTCTTCGGGTCAACAAGCTGGACGGCGTGGCCGTAGAAAATGTTATTCGGATCGAGCAGTTCGCTGAAATTCCCCTGTCGCATGAGTGCCGTCGGAACGGTCGCTACGCTGGCCTGATCGGTAAAGATGTACCGCACCCATTCCTCGCCCCAGTAGCCGAAGAACTTAGTCTTATCTGTGTTGATGTGCCCGGGAATGTAGAGGGTACCGCTAATGTTGTATCCGAATTGGTTGTAGTGAACTGGGGCAGTGACACCTTTGGTGGCAGCGGCGTTGTTCCGCTGCCATGTGTTTGCGTTCAGGATGGTGTTGCGGACGTATTCATATGCGGCGCCATGAAACGTCTGAGTGCCGCTCTTTGATGTAATGCGGATTTGACCGCCCGATGAACGGCCATATTCTGGCGCGTAGTCCGTCGTCATAATTTGGATTTCCTGAGTTGAGTCCACGTCAGCAGCGCCGATGCTCGTGCCGTTCGACCGAGTCCGCACCGCGGGAGCTCCATCAAGCGTGATGATACTGTCTCCCGTGCGTGCGCCGTCGATATTCGAGGGGCCCTGGCTGAAATTGAAGCTAAGGCCGGCCAGCGTGCCGCCACGCGT
>JBOGMU010000283.1:0-6521 GCA_050746865.1 Candidatus Acidiferrales bacterium | reverse complement strand
GCGCGCGGGATGTGCGGAAATGGATCGAGGGATGAATCACGTCATTGAAGAAAAGTTGAGTTTCGGCGAACAGTTTCGCGGCTTCCTGAAAACGAATGCGACTTTGCTGCTGGTGGCAGGAATGGCGCTGCTCCTGATTTCAGACGTTTTCGGAACGCACGGCGTGCTGGCGATGCGACGTTCGCAGAAGCAAGCGAGTGAAATTCAGAGAAAAATCGAACAGCTCAACCAGCAGAATCAGCAGCTTGAGGCGAAGGTAAAGGCGCTCAAGACGGATCCGGAATCCGTGGAGCGGATCGCACGCGAAGAGATGGGATTGGCGAAGCCGGGAGAATATATTTTTAAGGTGGCGCCGAACGCGAATTCCGGCAATGGCGGCCGGGGCACAGATTCGAAATCAAAACCGTGAATTGAATTGGCCGCGTTTCAAGATAAGGGAAAGACGGCAGAAGCGGTTAGGTAGTTGGGCGTTCGTGGTTCCGCGATAATGAGAGGCATTCGCGCGGTGACCGGCTGAAACCCTCTACGGGGGCAAGAGAGCCGGTCGCTACGAAACCCTCAAGGCCGTAAGCATCCTACGGAAACGAAAGCAAATTCAGCGGCAAAAATTCACAAGCACACAGCCAAGAGTGGCTGTGCCACCACAGGCGACACTGAATTCACAAGCGCCAGGGCCGCGCGCTACGCTAAGTCTTACAGCCTATGACTAAGGCAGGGCTGAGGCTGTGCCTTGCCGATTCGCGTTTACGTCGGCGATGTGAGTTGTGAACCAGCGGTAGGTTTGTTCGAGGCCTTCGCGCAGGCCGATGCGGGCGCGCCAGCCTAGTGCATGCAGTCGGGTAACGTCGAGAAGTTTTCGCGGCGTGCCGTCAGGCTTGGACGTATCCTGCATGATGCGTCCGCGAAACCCCGTGATTTCGGCGATCATTTCGGCAAGATCGTGGATCGTGACGTCTTCACCGATGCCGACGTTGATGATCTCGGGCTCATCGTAATTCTGCATCAGAACAACGCAAGCATCGGCGAGATCGTCAACGTGCAGGAATTCGCGACGGACCGTGCCGGTTCCCCACATCGTAACTTCCGGCACATTGCGCTGCGCAGCTTCGTGGAAGCGGCGAATCAGCGCGGGTACAACGTGGGACGATTCGGGATCGAAATTGTCATGCGGGCCATAAAGATTCGTCGGCATGAGGCTGATCGCGTCAAATCCATACTGCTTGCGATAGGCTTCCGCCATTTTAAGGCCGGCGATTTTGGCAATTGCGTAGGCTTCGTTGGTCGGCTCGAGGGCGCCGGTAAGGAGCGCGTCTTCGCGAATGGGCTGCGGAGCGCATTTCGGATAAATGCAGGATGAGCCGAGAAACAAAAGCTTTTTCGCGCCGTGGCGATAGGCGGCGTCGATGACATTGGTCTGAATCAACAAATTTTCGCGCAGAAATTCGGCTGGATGCGTGGCGTTGGCGAGAATGCCGCCGACTTTCGCCGCCGCGAGGAAGACATACTCAGGCTTCTCGGCTGCAAAAAAAAGATCGACTGCCGATTGATTGAGAAGATCGAGTTCCTGGCGCGTTTTCGTGATGACGTTGGCGTATGTTGCGGATTGCAGGCGCCGGCAGATCGCGGAACCGACAAGACCGCGATGCCCTGCGACATATATGCGGCTCGTCCGATCCATTTCACTTTTCGCGCGATTGGAGCTCATCTTTGCGAGGCACCGCGTTGCGCAACTTGGTGGCCGGCTTTGGTGAGAGTGGTCTCCTGCCGGGCGAGTTCAAGATCGTGCTCAACCATTAATTTGACGAGTTGTTCGAAGGTCACTTTCGGTGTCCATCCCAGTTTGGTGCGCGCCTTGGTCGCGTCGCCGCAGAGAAAATCCACTTCGGTGGGGCGAAGATAGCGCGGATCTTCGTTCACGTGCTTTTTCCAATCGAGGCTGAGGCAGGAAGCCACCTGATCGAGAAATTCGCTCACGGAGTGCGATTCACCGGTGGCTACGACGTAATCGTCAGGCTCGGATTGCTGGAGCATCATCCACATCGCTTCGACGTAGTCTTTCGCGTAGCCCCAGTCGCGGCGGGCGTTGAGATTGCCCAGATAAAGTTTTTCCTGAAGCCCGAGTTTGATGCGGGCGAGGCCACGCGTGATTTTGCGCGTGACAAACGTCTCGCCACGGCGCTCGGATTCGTGGTTGAACAAAATCCCATTGCAGATGAAGAGTTTGTACGCCTCCCGATAATTCACGGCGTACCAGTGCGCGGCGACTTTGCTGGCGGCGTATGGACTGCGCGGGTAAAAGGCCGTCTTCTCATTCTGCGGAGGCGCCGCGGCGCCATACATTTCCGAAGAGCCAGCCTGATATAAGCGCACGGCGTGGCCTGCGGCGGTGTAATCGCGAACAGCTTCGAGCAATCGGAGAGTGCCGGTGGCTACTGCGTCTGCCGTGTATTCAGCTTGATCGAAGCTGACGCGGACGTGAGATTGCGCCGCGAGATTATAGATTTCGTCGGGCTGCGCTTGATCGAGCGTGCGGTGTAGTGCGGCGCCGTCCGTGATGTCGCCATAATGAAGGCGGAGGCGGACGCCGTGTTTGTGCGGGTCGGCGTAAATTGCGTCGAGGCGCTCGGTGTTAAACGTGGAGGCGCGGCGGACGATGCCGTGAACTTCGTAGCCGCGAGACAGAAGGAACTCAGCGAGAAATGAGCCGTCCTGGCCAGTAATACCGGTGATTAACGCGCGGCGCGTGCGAGCGCCGTTACCCTGCTCCGTCATACGAACTTGAGCTTTCTCATCGCGGTGCCCACCATTTTCAGAAGAAGCCAGCAGCGCTTCCAGTGCTCAATGTTTGTCGCGTCGGCAGCCAACTGCTCGCAGCGAATCGGCAGGTCGACAACCTTTAGGCTGTATTTAGCCGCGCCAAAAAGCAAGTCAAAATCGCCGAAAGGATCGAAGTCGCCAAAATAGGCGCGGTTTGCGGCAAGCGTCTCGTAATCGCTCCTGCTGAGGGCCTTCGTGCTGCAAAGCGTGTCTTTCACGTTTTGGCCGAAGAGCCAAGTAAAGATCATACTGAAAAACTTGTAGGCGATTACCCTGCCGAAATCCATCGGAGCGGCTTCGGCAGGATAGATCAGACGGACGCCATTGACGAGATCGCCTTTGCCGCTGCACCAGGCTTCGTAAAAACGCGGCAGGTCGTCTGGCGAAACCGTGAAACTGGCATCAAGCGTCATGAGCACGTCGCCATCGGCATGGGCGAAGCCGAGACGGAGAGCGTCGGCTGTGCCTTCGCCTGTCTGGCGAAGAAGCTTCACGCGGCGATTGGGCCAGCGCGCGATTTCGTGCTCGATTGCTTCGTACGTGTGATCCGTTGAATGGCGATCAACGAAGATGAGCTCCGTACCGAAACCCATTTCCGGCGTTTCCTCGAAAATGCGATGAACGTTGGCAGCGTCATTTTGCGCGGGAATAATCAAGCTGACGGTGGCGGCCTGTGTTGCCTGTTTTGGCTGCGGGCGAGCAACGATGAAATTTGTGAGTGCGAACCAACGGAACGGCGCAATTTTTACGAGATAGCGATTGCAGAGCGTATCGAAGCCGGGTGTTTTGACGGGCCACATGATTTCGGGGAATGCGCGGATCGTTTCAAAGCCGGAAAGATAAAGGAGATTTTCAACGTCCTTGCGCGAAAGCCAATTCTGATCGAGTTGCAGTTTTCCCGCACCCATCATGCGGGCGATCCATCGCGGGCCTTGCCAGAGGCGGCTGTACGCGTTGAGGATGATGCGCGTGCTGGGCAGCGAACATTGCGCCACAAGATCGAGCACGCGCTGCAAGTCGCGAAGATCGTTGAGGAGATCGGAAACGATAACGAAGTCGAACTTTTCGGACGGCAGCGCGTCGTGCACGTGGCCATGAAAGAATTGGAAATCGGGATAGCGTTCGCGGGCGCGCTCGAGCATCTTTTCGGAGAGATCGATGCCGACACCGCGCGACGGTTCGAGAGCGGCGAGCAAATCTCCCTGGCCGCAGCCTAGTTCCAGCACGCGCATTCTCGGCGGCACGAGATGCTTATAGATTTCTGCGAGCCGTTGCTGATAATAGCCGCGGATTCGCTGCCAGTTGTCGAGCGACTGCGCACCGAGTGAGTCGGCGAACTCGTTCCAATATTGTTCGCGCTCCTGGCGGTATCGCTGGTCCGCAGCACGCTGTTGAGATTCTTCCGTCTGCGCACGGCGAGGATCAAATACTGTCGTATTCATTGGGTGATCACCGGAGGAATTTCGGTTTAAGGGCGTATTGTAAGCCGGATCGAGGCGCTGAAAATCAGGTATTGAGAACCATGTGGCGGAGGCGGCAACCCGCTCCGGATACTGTTAGGGCGAATTTGGCGGCTTCTTAGGGGTGATCCGGTGGCTTTGGGTACGTTTGCGCAAATTTTTGATGCCATTGCTTTTCCAGAGCGACCATGGTGGAAATTTTGGACGTAATGTCACTGGCGAGAGGCGCCGTTCTCGGGATGAAATTGCGCATATCAAAGTCAGCTTGCGAGTTGGCATAGACCGAGTCGGAGAAATAGTGCCACATGTAAAACCTGGAATCGGTTTCGTAGCCGTCGGCTCCGAAAGTCGGTTGGGCGAAGAAGAACGTGGTTCTGTGAGCCAGGTTGGACTGCCAAATCGGCAAACCCTGCTCTGAGTCGCGTCCATCTTTTACGCCGAGCAAGTCCAGAACCGTCGGAGCGATGTCGATGTGCGAGGTAATCCAGGGAATATGCCGCGGTTCATCGAGTGCGCGCGGAGCGTAGATGAACAACGGGACGTGGAAGGCAGTTCCGTCGATCGTGCCAAGCTGAAGATCCGGATTCTCTCGCTTGGAGCGCCGCCCGTGATCGCCTACAACCACGACTATTGTATTGTCAAGTTGGCCGTGCTTTTGAAGCAGGTCCATCATTTTGCCGAGCCAGGAGTCCTCTTGGGCGATTATTGCGCGGCCTCGTTGGCGTAGATTGTCCGTGCTATTCGGAGAATAGGCGTCAGGATAGGGGAAATGGGCAATCTGCGGAAGGAAGGCCAACGCAAATCTCTGGTGCGAATCCAGCCACTGTTCCATGTTGTTTTCGAGGAGACGCAGCGTTGCCACATCGTTGGCTTTGCGTTGCGCCTTCCATTCTGTGCCATCGTCGTATAGATCGGTGGCGGCTGTTGGAGGCTCGACCACCTGCTCGAAACCGAGAGCAGAATACGATGCTTCGTCAACATCCGAATGCAGCGGCGTGAAAGCGGCTGTTTTTACTCCTTCTGCGTTCAAGCGCGGCAGCAGATCGGGCGCGCTTTCACCACTCGCATATCCCCAGGGGCTTTCCAAGCTATCGTTGGGATACCACGATGTGAAGATCGAAAAGACCGCTGAAACCGTGACGGGCAGCGTCGTATAGTGGCGTTCGGCGAGAAAAGAGTGCTGCCTCAGACGCGCCAGATTTGGAAACTGCTTCAGGTCGTCGTCGACAGAAAGGAAATCGGCCGGCGTGGTCTCGAGAACGAAAAATATCACGTTAGAACCCGCCTGTTTGCCGAAAAAACGTGGATCAATCTCGTGAGCTGGTGTGCTCGTCAATTCTCGATAATTAGCGATGAGGCCGGAGCGAGAAAGAGGCGGGAGTTTCGCCTCCTTTAATTTATTGTGGTCAAAATTAAATGCCGCAAACTCGCCCGTATCGACGGCATCGCCATTCCAAAGGGAAGCTACTGATCTGACGAGCGTGCTTTTATGATAGGGAGTGGCGGGAACGGAACTTTTCCACCCAGCCGCGAGAATGGCAACTATAAAAAGCAGATAAAGCTCTCCTCCAATTCTCAACGCTCTGCGCAGACCTGGAGAATGCGATGGCCTCGCCGAGCTTCGCGCCGCCCACAGGAGAAGAACAATTGTGGCGGTGCAGCCAACGCCCCAAGCCGCAATGCCTTTTGGCGAGAGATAACCTACGTTCGCACCCGGCTCATGGAGGCCCCACTTGAGCGCGATCCACATAGTACCAAGGGAAATGTATCGCCCAATCTCAGCAAGAGCTCGAAGTTGAATCGCAAGCAGCAGGCTGGAGGTGAGACTGATAACCCCCAGAATGACAGCCGTTAGCCGCGGTTTGGTGTATCGCGCAAAGAAGAGAATGGCCACGGGGACTGCTATAAAACCGACTACCAAATCCGCCCGGAAGACACTGAGCACATCCCGAAGTCGAAGCCGCTCAACTCCAATGGACCTCGCGACGCGAGAGAAGCCAGACGAGTCCGCCATTGCGTGCCATTTTAGGTATAGCGTGAGGAGCGCAGGCATGACCCACGAGGTTAGAAAAAAGGCTGCCGCAACCCAGCGGTCGCCTCGATCAACCTCGGCTCGCGATGCAGGGACTTTAGGGTTTAGATCGGGTGAAGCACCGATTTGAGCGTCCGAGCGAACTTCTTCCGGGGGAGCAAGGATTTGCAATTTACTCATTGCGTGAAGACCGTGCAAAAGGAGAGGGCGTC
>JBOGMU010000282.1:0-7534 GCA_050746865.1 Candidatus Acidiferrales bacterium | reverse complement strand
GATGTACCCTATCCACGCCTACGGCTCAGATGCACAGAAGGGAAAATGGCTGCCTCTGCTGCAACAGGGCAAGGCCATCGGCTGCTTCGGCCTTACCGAGCCTCAATTCGGCTCCAATCCCGGCGGTATGCTCACGCGAGCGGTCAAGAAAGGCGACGGCTACGTCCTCAACGGCGAAAAGATGTGGATTACTAACGGCTCCATCGCCGATATAGCCTTGATTTGGGCCAAATCCGAAGACGAAAAGGTTCGCGGCTTTCTGGTAGAGAAGGGGACTCCGGGATTTAAATCCTGGGAGGTCCACGGCAAGCAATCGCTGCGAGCTTCCGTCACTGCCGGTTTGGCTATGAGCGACTGTGAAGTCCCGGCCGAGAATGTCCTGCCGGGTGTTGCTGGCTTACGAGGCCCGCTCTCCTGCCTCGACCAGGCACGTTACGGAATCGGTTGGGGAGCCGTCGGCACCGCCCAAGCCTGCTATGACACCGCACTTCGCTATGCCAAAGAGAGAAAGCAGTTTGAGAATCGCCCCATCGCCTCCCACCAGCTCGTCCAGGAGAAGCTAGTCTGGATGATCAGCGAAATATCGAAAGCGCAGCTCCTCGCGCTGCACGCAGGCAAATTAAAGGACCAGAACCGCCTCCAAAGTCCCCAAATCTCTCTCCTCAAGAGGAATAATGTCTGGATGGCCCGCGAAACGGCGCGCCTCGCGCGCGAAATCCTCGGCGCAAACGGCATCGTGGACGACTTCTGCATCATGCGCCACATGGCCAATCTCGAATCCGTCTACACTTACGAGGGCACGCACGATATCCACACGCTGATCATCGGCAACGAAATCACAGGAATTTCAGCATTTAGCTAACGATTGTCGGTCGAGACCTACAATCGCGGTCCAGGCGGAGTAATTGGGAAGCTTGTGACGCGATTGATGAGCGAGGATCTGCGGGCGTCCAAATAGCCGACCTGTCGGCCCGAACCTGTGCTCACACGGCTCGTGCCGACCGGCTTCGCCCCAAATTTCAAGCGAAGAGCTATCTCCAGACAGCCAACTCAGCGATTAACAGCCGCAACGTGCCCCGGCTGAAACGCCTGACGCCTCGGAACGCCAGTGGCTACTCGCACAGCCGGCTGTGGCGGCAGCGGACGAACCTGTTGGCTCGTGTTGACGTGCTCGCTGATCGCCTGCAACCGTCTGAGAATGCCTTGCCACTGAGTCCAATCGAGCTGCCGCAGGAACGGTCGAAGCCCCTGAATGAACGGGTCTTCGAGGACGGTCTCGCCATTCGACTCCGGAATAAAGAAACGGTTCAAGCCAACACCCAACGCTTCGGCGATCTTCTCGAGCGTGCCAAGGCTGGGGGTCATCTGTCCGCTCTCGATCCTGGACAAATACGAACGCGAGACGCGCGAGCGCGCCTGCAACTGGCTCTGCGTCATGCCACGCGATTCGCGCAACTGCCGGATGCGCTGGCCGATGTTCTCCACAGTTTCGCGGTTGGGCCAGTTCTCGAACAGTTGCCGGTCATCGCCCGGCAAGTCTTGCGGCGACGGCGTCGGAATGACGAACGTCACCGTGGGTGGGAGCAGGCGCAGGCACCGGCGGCAATTCCCTGTGCGCGTGCGATACTGCACCAACCCGCATACCTGACAACGTATGACTTCACGGTCCATTGCTATGTTGGCTTCTAAACCATCTTTTTCCGCCACCGGTTCTCCTTGTAGACGATCCGGTGAAGCAAAAGGGGAGGTGACACTTTCAGGGAAGGCAGATAGCTGGCGCGAAGGGATTCTCCACAGCGTGCCATTTATTGTCAAGCCCTATTTTGCTCCTCCACCGGCACTCATTCTAGCCATACCCTCGTGAGCGTTACAAATACGAAGTTTGCGCGCGTTTCTAAGCGAGCACGTGGGTTTCGGATTTCTTCGCCTCGACGAATCGCGTCCGATAACGCTCTAAACACAATGCCATCTTGCGTCTGCGCCGTTCACGGCATAACTCAATCGGCACGCGCTCGAGTTTTCCACAATTTCCACAGCTCCATGAATACCATTACTATCAGTACTTATCTTTTTTCGTTGACTCAGACTTCTTATCGGCTGTGTTAGCGTATCGCTTCATGGAGCGAACGAATGCCTGACCGCAACGATGCTTGGAAGCTGCTTTGCGAATACACGGCGAGCGACAGCCTGCGCAAACACGCACTCGCCGTAGAGGCGTGCGTCCGCGCCTATGCCAAAAAGCTTGGCGGCGACGAAGAACTTTGGGGACTTACGGGCCTCCTGCACGATTTTGACTACGAAAAATGGCCGAACGACGCGCACCACCCCACCGAGGAGCATCCCTACGCCGGAACTTCGATCCTGAGAGAGCAAGGCTATCCCGAGGAGATGATTCATGCGATCCTTGGGCACGCTAACTACTCAGGCGTTGAGCGCGTTTCGCCTCTCGATCATGCCCTTTTCGCCTGCGACGAGCTTTCGGGCTTCCTGACAGCTTGCGCACTCGTAAAGCCGAGCAAGAGTATTCATGAAGTGGAACCCTTGTCGGTCAAAAAGAAGCTCAAGGACAAGGCTTTTGCTCGCGGCGTGAGCCGGGATGACGTTTACAAAGGCGCCGAGGAGCTTGGTCTCCCGCTCGAAGAACACATCGCGTTTTGTATCGCCGCACTGCGCGAAGTTGCGGATTCGCTTGGGCTGGCAGGCGCCGCTCCGACGGCATCAACGTGACGCAAAACCCGTCGAAATGCCTCCGATTTGACACAGGATGGTATCCTCTGGAAGGGCAAAGGGCGTTTGTCCTGTCCGGTAGTCCGCTACGAGCTCAAAGAAACCAATAGAAGAGGTAAGTTCGTGCCGCAAACGCGTTCAAAGCATGTTCGTACAGCCACTGTCTCGATTCAGAGAAAGCCTGTGCCCTCGCGCAAGGAATGGAAAGTTGCGCTGGTCGGATACGGCACGGTAGGGAAGTCCGTTGCGAAGATTCTATCGGCTGACCCGAATAGCCCATTTGTCTTGACGCACATCTTTAATCGCAACATTGCACGCAAGAAGACGGACGGGCTGCCGAGCCGGATTGAATGGACAGAGGACATCGAAGACGTTCTTTCGTCGGACGCGGATATCGTCATTGAGTTGATCGGAGGGCTCGATCCGGCAGGGACGTGGATTGATCGGGCGTTACGGTCGGGGAAGTCTGTTGTTACGGCGAATAAACAGCTGATTTGCCGGCGTGGCGGGGAACTCATGAAGACCGCGCGCGACGCCGGCCGGCGGCTGGAATTAGGCGCCTCCGTGGCTGGCGGTATCCCGGCGATTATAGGGATTCAGGAAGGCCTTTCCGGCGACCGGTTATTTAAAATCGCTGGCATCCTTAACGGCACCTGCAATTTCATCCTTACTAAGATGGATTCAACTGGGGCGACGTTCGACGAGGCGCTGAAAGAAGCCCAGGAGCTGGGATTTGCTGAAGCAGATCCGACGGCGGACGTGGAAGGCTACGATGCTCGCGCCAAGCTCGTTATTCTCGCGCAGGCAGGCCTTCGTGTGGACGTGCGCGACGATCAAGTTCTGACACGTTCAATCTCTACGATCGATGCTGTGGATTTTCTGTACGCCGGCGACCTCAACTGCACGATCCGCCAACTTTCGCTCGCGCAGAAGGATACGAAAGACGGTCTCCGTCTTTTCGCCGCTGTGCAGCCCGCCGTCATTCCACTCACGTCGATGATGGCGCACGTGGAGGGTAGCCAAAATCTCGTGATGGCAACGGGCGAATATGCCGGACGCATGCTGTTCTCGGGATATGGCGCGGGCGGCGATCCGACAGCTGTCGCCGTAATTTCGGATCTGTATTCCATCGCGCGAACTGCCGGGGCGCCCTCGGAAACGTTGCCGATCATCCCGCAGGTGCCGGACACGGTGAGCGGTGGTTTTACCGTGCCGCATTATTTACGGTTCGTTGTTCGCGACCGCCCGGGGATTCTTGCGGAAATCGCAACGGTGCTTGCGAAGTATCACATCGGCATCGACGCGGTGTTGCAAAAGCCGGGATTCCCCGAATCGGAATTGTCGTTCGTTATGACGCTTGAGGCTTGCGACAGCGCAATGCTTCAGAACGCTCTGACCGAAATTGCGCGACTCGATTTCCACGTCAAGCCGCCGCTCTGCCTACCGATCTACGCCGACTAACCCGAGCCGGGATCGCTCACTCCGGCGCTCCGGCACTGGCATTATGTGCTCCGATAGCGTCAACGGCGTTGACGCAAAATGGCGCGTTTGGCGGCGTAAACACGCCGTATTTGGGCAATTTCGGTGCGAGGCACGACTTAAAATCGCTTATTTGCGGCGTCGAATAAAAGGAAGGTATTCGTTGTCGGATTCGCGGGTGGCGCGCTTTAGGCCGGGCTTGGCACCGTCATTGTATCTGCTTGTGGTTCGCGGCGTCGCAACGAATTTTACTTCCTTGACGAGCTTTCCGCCCCAGGCCTGATTGATGCGCGCGCAAAATTCCTGAGTCATCGGCTCGAGCTGGCTTTTCCAGTCCTTGTGGTCAGCCGCAATTTCCAATCGGCCGTTTTCGCAACGCAGAGGACGCGTCCGAGCGGCTAGAGTCTTGCCGACGATCGTTGGCCACGAGCTTGCGAGCCACGCGATAATAGCTTCGGGGCGCTTCATTGTGCGAACTGCGCCGCCCAGAAGGTCTCCAGCTTTGTCCATGGGAGGCTGGATTCTACCACGGAGCAGAAATAGTAAAAGAGGTAAGACCCGGCGCGCATCGGCAGCACGCTTGTGCGGTTGCAGCAAATGAAACACTAAGATAAAGTTGCAATACCGTGCTGGTGTGGCGGAACTGGCAGACGCGCCGGACTCAAAATCCGGTGGCCGCAAGGCCGTGTTGGTTCGATTCCCTCCACCAGCACCAGAACTTATTGAAACAAAAGACTTCTCGGTTTCCTTGTTCCGTTAACCGGCACTTTGTTCCAATTCAATGGCTTCAAGGGCACTCCGCTGCACCTCCACATCGCTGTGAACGTAATACCGGAAGGTCGTCTTGATGTCGGCGTGACGCATGATTTGTTGAACGACCTTTGGAGAGACTTTCGCGTTTGAAAGTGCAGTCCCCAGGCCGTGACGGAATGCATGGAGCCCGACTTCCTTTGTCGGCAATCCAATTTTCCGCAGCACTGGTTTGAGACCCCACTCCACAACACTCTCGCGTCTCCGCGGTCGGCTATTGCAATTCGGGAACAATAGGTCGAGCGGATTAGAACGCCACTGATTCTGGATATAGCTCTTCAGCATGGTGGCGGTTTCCTCCGTCATCGGAATTGCCGCGAGTGATGAGTTCGTCTTCAACTCCCGCAATACCCTCGTCCGTTCATCGGCCTGTTTGCGAGGAGTGATAAGTCCCCTTTGAAAGTCGATGTCTCGGACTGTCAAGCCGAGAAGTTCACCCGCTCGCATCCCCGTTGCCCACGCCAAAGCAAAGATGGTCTTATATGGGTCGCGCGATTCGTTAATGACCGCCTTGGCTTGATCTGGCGTAAAGAACGGCGTCTCCGGCTTGCCGCGCTCTGCCCGGATCATTAGCGAGGACATCTTGGTGCCCGGCACTCTGATCCCGCACTTTCCTGCATACTCCATCACGGCGAACAACGTCCCGAGCACATTGATGATCGTCTTGCGCCGAGTTGTGCGAAGCATGTCTGTTGCGAACCCCTGAAGACTCGGAACATCCAAGCTCATCAATGAGGATGTTCCAAATCTTGGCAGAAGGTGCTTCCGCAAGTGACACTGCCGCTGTCGCACAGTTGAGGACGCGAGGTGCGGTGCAACACTGCTCATATAAGTCTTCGCGGCATCACCAAACGTCTCACCTTTCGGCGCAACTGGAACGCTTCCGCGCTCCCGGTTGATTTGGTCGCGAAGTCTGTCGTGCTCCCTCCGGGCCTGAAGCCGCGACATCTTCCCAACTTCCCCGATGCGAATGCGGTGCTTTACGGTTCTCACCGTCCCATCGGGGTCTTTCCGGTCGCGATTGAAAAATGAGTAGTAATGCCCATTCTCTATCGAAAACCTTCCTTCCTGATACCGGCGTTTCGGCACTGGGCCTCTCCTAATGCCCGTGCTTTGACCCGGCGTTGCGGGGCCGATACTAACACACTGCACTTCTTGAATCAGTTCATCGGAACACACATCGACCTATCTCTCTGACCCGATTTTGGTTTGGAGACCGACTGCTAGGTGGGGGGACTGCTGAATGAAGCTAAAAGCGGTCGTTGTTCCGCGATGTACGGGTGGGGCTACTGAGGTTTGCTGCTACCTATATAAAACCCTAGAACCCCCGTACGTTGCGGAACGCAACGGGGGGTCTATTTCCACTGATGATCGAGGGTCCAGAGGGAATTTGATTTCTCTGCAACTCCGAGGACCCGCAGATCGTCGAGTATACGGTCCGCTGTCTTGTGCGGTAGGCCGGTTGCCCTCTCTACGTCTGCCTGTGAAAGCGGCTCTCCACGAAGGTGGTTGATAACAAGCAGTCGGTTGGGCGGAAGGCAATCCTCAGCCACGCGCTGCACCGTTGCGAGGTCCTGTTCATCTGCTTCGGATTTCCCACGAACCGCCGCAAGCGCGATGAGGAGCTTGCCTAACTCCTTGCCGAGTCGCGTGCCCACTTCCGGCTTCGGCAAGTACTGCAAATCTCCATTGCGGTCACGAGTGACGTGTGAACGGGCTTTAGCTGTGAAATCGGACAGGACCACCAAGCGCTCGCCCAATCGATCTGCGATAGTTACCTTGCGTATTGGCGGAAGCGATTTGAAGAAATCTGCAACTGCCGATTCGATTTCCTCTCGCATCATGTCGTCCGATCCGATGTTGCGGATGGCTTTTTCGACCTTGCTTCTGCTGGCGTCACCGCGACAGCGGAATTTGATGAAACGCTCTCCAAGTTCCTGGTCTACGGTATCCTGTCTATCAATGGAAAGCGTGGCAGCCGTTATGAGGGAAAACCGCGACTCGTAAGCAACTTTGCCCACATTACCCCGCCCTTGGTCTGTGAAGCCGTCGTAGGCATCCCGCAACTGACTCACAATCGCGTTGCGTGATTCACGACGCATGGAAAGCAAGGGAGAGAGATCCTTGATGATAAGAACCTTGCCATTGAGTTCGGGCAATAGGCTAGGGTCTTTGGTCGTGTTCTTAGGATCACGATACCCGCTGACGAGGGTCTTTTCGCTCAGGCCGGAGAGGAAATAGGCGTCGTCGCGTTTACGAAAAGCGCGCAGGAGTTCAGTCTTTCCCCCACCACTAGCATCTATGATGATGCCCCACAAAGGATCGCCGGGAATCTGGTGAGATTTGTAAACGGCCAAGCAGAAGTCGATCAGGTCCCGATCTTCGTTGGGGATTGACAGCCACTTGGCGAGACTGGTGCGAAGCTCTTCGATACCAGAAGGAGCAGTGACCTCCGCTCGGAGAAGCTCGATTTCGGGGATGTTCAGGAATCCGGCAGGAACGGTAATGGGTTGTGTAC
>JBOGMU010000281.1:0-8167 GCA_050746865.1 Candidatus Acidiferrales bacterium | reverse complement strand
GTGGGGATCTATCCAAGGCCGGAGAGCAAGTCGCCTTCCGTGGCGGTGCTTCGAAGGAATCCGTTAAACTCCGCGCCTGAGCGCTATGACGATTTAAGGTTGTTGCTCGCCAAAACTCTGCTCCTGTCCCTACCAAAAACTCCGTTCTGACTGATTCAGTTGAATTTGCAAGCGCGTCACTATAGCGTTCTAGCTCTTATGGGCGTGATCATTTTTTCGCTGTTTTCTTCCCTCCGGCAAGGTCTCCGAAACCGAGTTGCACTCCACGCCGAGATACTGGCTCTTCGGCATCAGCTCTTAATCCTCCAGAGAACGAATCGCGGACGCAAACTCCGGATGAGTAATGCCGACCGACTCCTCTGGGCTTGGCTTTCACGCCTGTGGACTGGCTGGCGATCTGCCCTCGTGATCGTCAAACCTGAAAACGGTGATCGCCTGGCACCGCCGAGCATTTCGGTTGTATTGGAGATGGAAGAGCCACCATCCGCAGGGCAGGCCTTCCGTATCGAAGGGGGTCATCGATCTGATTCGCAAGATAAGCCTAGCCAACCCTCGCTGGGGCGCACCACGCATTCACGGAGAACTGTTGAAACTCGGTCTCGAGCTGTGCGAAGCCACTGTGGCGAAATACATGGCGCGTCATCGGAAGCCACCCTCGCAGACTTGGCGAACGTTCTTAGCAACCACAGGAAGGACTTGGTTTCATCCGACTTTTTCGTCGTTCCGACCGTATTCTTCCGCGTTCTGTTCGTCTTCGTGATTCTGTCGCACGATCGCCGCCGACCTGTCCACGTCGCCGTCACCGAGCATCCCACCGCAGAGTGGGTAGCCCGGCAGCTACTCCAAGCATTCCCGTGGGACAGCACGCCGCGGTACCTCCTTCGCGACCGGGATAGAAGTTACGGCGAGAAGTTCTCGGAGACAGCGCAGTCGCTCGGTATCCGCGAAATTCTGACGGCACCCCAATCTCCCTGGCAAAATGCTTACGTCGAGCGACTAATCGGATCGATTCGCCGCGAATGTTTGGATCATGTGATCGTTCTGAACGAAGCCAGTCTGCGCCGCATTCTCAAATCCTATTTCGAATACTACGAGCGATCCCGCACTCATCTATCCCTGGAGAAGGATGCACCGATCAGCCGACCCGTCCAGCCACCGTCGATGGGCAGAGTCAGTGAAATCCCTCAAGTCGGTGGACTGCATCATCGCTATGAGCGAATCGCCGCGTAGAGATCGCGTTACGCGGCATTCGCCCCTTCCTAGCTTATGTATCAGTGAGCCTGTGCGCATCCCTGGGCGCACTCGCGGATAAGCTCGTCGTAGCAGCGAGTTCGAATCGCGGTCGGACGCACATCAAATGGAGTTTTTGGTAGGGACAATAGGCGGAGATCTCTGAGCGCTCGTCAGATTTCACGTCCAGACGGGATTTTTGCGCAGCACAGGACGGTTGATAGGATTCAACAGCGTTGGTGCGAGCCTTGGGAAGAAGCTCGAAAAGCAAACAAAAAAAGTTCATGTTCGCGGCTCGCGTCTTGAAGGCTGGAGAGTCCTCATTTGAGACGGCGAACAACAATGACGACTTGAATGCCATATGCGACAGAAATTTGAGTTTGTTTCTAACGTTGTGGGTGCTGTCTGATACCGCTCTTTTCATCTCGTCTTCGTACTTACATTCCCGGAGAACTCTAGCTCCCTCTGGTAAACTTCCATCAACTTGCGCAAGTCTTCCATGTCATTTGGTTGGCAATTCATAAGGGGAGGTCGCACGGGACCAGCGGTCTTACCGAGCATTTCCATAGCTGCCTTCATAATTGCGACTTCATAGCCCTTCGATCGCTCGCGCAGAGTGTAGAGAGGGTTCACATAACAACGCATCAGCCTGTTTAACTCAACGAAGTCCCGATTGATCCCCGATTCCGCTAAGGCTAAAGAGAGCTGAGGAGAGATGTTCGAAATGCTCGATGTGAAAGCTTGGATGCCAATGGCGAAATAGCCGGGTACACAGTCGTCACCCAGACCGCCAAACCAGGCCAGACGGTCACCGTTGTGTTCCATAATCCGCTGATATTTTCGAATATTCCCTTGGCCATCTTTCCAAGCGACTAAAGTTGGCAGCCGATCTGATAATCTTGCCACCATCTCGGGCGTGAACGCAGCCCAATCCCTGCTGTAAATCATCAGTGGAAGATCTGTGGCGCGTCCGATCGCTTCGTAATAATCGAACAATCCAGGTTCAGGAGCACCTACATAGTACGGAGGCAATACGAGCAAGTAAGCTGCTCCCGCTTTCCGAGCGAGGCGAGCTATTTCCATCCCCATAGGAACATTGAATCCAGTTCCCGCTACCACCGGCATTCGTCCGTTCACGACCCGCACGGTCGTTCTAATCACTTGTTCGATTTCCTCAATGGACAAGGAATAGAGTTCACCCGTACCTCCCACGCTGACCAACGCGCAAAAAGGATAATTGGCCATTTCATCCACATTACGTTCGAGTGCATTCAGGTCCAGCGAAAAATCAAGCCCAAAAGGAGTTACGGGGAAGCCGAAGACACCGCGAAGCTTTGAAGCAGCTTTACGCAAATCCATATTCATAATTTGGGACCCCGATATCTTTGCATTGTTTAATGCCCGCATACCGCACGATTCGCAGCAAGGAACAGAAAAACGAGTAAGGAAATCACCTGTGAGCATGCCTCCGTTACACGCCGAGTCCGCGATCCATTGCGGGATTCTCTCAGATTACGCCCCTGCTACAACGTCTAAGACGGAAATCCGCCAGCATTAATCGATCTGCTGGCCAGCCCGCACGTTTCACATGTGGTTCACTGCCTGAATCAGCGCCCGGATGTAACCGTAACAATAGGCGAAAGATTGTTCTCCACCGGGGTCGTTAGGAGCCTGCGGCACATGATCCGGGATTAAGGCGCCGGAATAGCCCACCTCTTTGTAGACTTGGACCGCCTTTACAAAGTCGACATCTCCTTCGTCGGGAAATACTTCTAAGAAGTCATTGCGATGGCCGCGGATATTGCGGAAGTGGACGTTGAAAATTTTGTTGCGCGAGCCAAAGTAGCGGATCACGTCATAAATCTGCTCACCGGGATTCTCAAGCATCTCGGAAACCGTGCCCTGGCAGAAATTGAGTACGTGATAGGGGCTTTCCTGGATGGCAATGAATTTTTTCAGGCCATCCACTGTCCCCAGAACGCGATCGATGCCCTCATATCCCTCTGGCGGAACGCCAGGATCCTCAGGGTGGCAAGCCATGTGAACTTTGTACTCGTTAGCGACCGGGACCGTGCGGTCAAGGAAATAGGTAATCCTCTCCCAAAAGGCGTCGGCATCTACGCGCCCGGCACGCGTGAGCGGGGTTGCTGGATGAGCTTCTGCCAAGTCCCACTTGCTGTATGTGGAATCGCCTCGACCCGGCACGCGACCAGTACGCAGGACGCCGAGAATGCTCATGTTGTACTTGATCGCCGGAATCCCTGCGGCCGCGCAGTTCTTGATGTATGTATTGAAGGCATCAATGTCGCGATCGCGCTCGGGGCTTTCCGCGAGCATGATGGCAGGATGCTGCTCGCGATCAATGTTGCTGGATGCCAGAAACGGAGGTGTAACAATCTCGTAGGTGAGACTGTTCCTTTGACATATATCGCGAGCTTGTTCGAGTTCTTCGACAGTTGCGTAAAGGCGGCTCTTATCCGCAATCGGAGCAGGTCCGCCAACGTGAGTGACACTATAGCGGGCCAATACTTTCAAATGATCGTCGTCCAGACCCCGATATACGGTTCCGAGCTTAATCTGAGATGGTTTGGCTGCGGCTGGTCTCGCAGGTGCGGCAGTTGTGATACCGACGGGAAGTGCGCTTGCTGCCACCGCCGAAGCGGACGTGGATAGGAAATCTCTGCGTTTCATCTTGTCAGTCCTCCTACAAGTTTAACGGAGCGCAAGAAAGCTATATGACTTGCATTTCGCCTGTCAAGGCAAAAATAGTCAAATAAACGTGTCTTAGTTGGCAAAAATAGCGTTTTTCCTCTTGACAACACAATATTCGGGTACGTATATTCTGCCGCGTCTTGTATGACGTGTGATGATTACGTCGGCGGCGCAAGCTTTCGCGATTTATGGGGCTGTTGAAAAATCGATCAGCGATGGAGTCAATCATGAAGAGAACCCTCGCAATGTACGGCGTCACAACTCTCGTCTGTCTTATTTTGGTTTGTCAACCATTGCACGGGCAATCCGCCAGCGGTCAAATCAGCGGCATAGTTGTAGACCCTAGCAGCGCTCCAATAGCTGGGGCCGTAGTGACACTGGTCAATGAACAAAATGCCGGGCAGAGGACGACAGTAACGAATCAGGAGGGAAGCTTTGTCTTCCCTTCGCTGCAGCCGGGCGTCTATGACTTGCAGGTTACGCAAAAGGGCTTCAAGAACTTTTCCAAGCGAAGCCTCTCGCTAAGCGCATCCGACCAGCTTTCGGCAGGGACACTGCAAATGGAGATCGGAGAGGCCACGCAATCAGTTACCGTTACGGCCGAGGTGACGCCCGTCCAAACGGAGAGTGGCGAGCGTTCCGCGGAGATTGACGAGAAGCAGATGGCAACGCTACTGACTCCGAACAGAGACTTCCTCAATTTCACCCGCGTATTACCCGGCGTGGTGGCGACCGGCACCGAGGGACAGGATCAGTTAGGCATTTTCGGTATGGACACGGTGAATGGGCAGCGCAGCGAATACAGCAGCGTGAGCATGGACGGAGTGATTGCGAATACCAACATTAACCGACTGAATCGCGTCACAACGGCGCCGAATGCCGATTCCATTTCAGAGACCAAGGTCTTGACGAACAACTACCAGGCAGAAGACGGGGGTACCTCCGGCGCTTCTATCGATGCCGTAACCAAGTCCGGCGGCCAGGCCTTCCATGGCAGCGTTTACTACTTCGTCCGGAACGAGGCGTTTAACGCGAACGATTATTTTAACAGCGCGTATTGGAATGGAACCGAGCAGCCGATCAGCCAGAATCGCTTCAACACGATCGGATACAACATCGGCGGCCCGGTATTGATACCCGGCACCAGTTTCAATAAGAGCCGAAACAAGCTTTTCTTCTTCTTTTCCCAGGAGATCTGGCCTACCGTTCATCCCGGTGACGGCAATCCTCTGCGGCTGAGAGTGCCTACCGCCAACGAGCGAAACGGCGTCTTTTCCACGCCCGTTGCTGACCCCAGCAAAACGGCCCAGGGTCTGCAGTGCAAAAACACAGGCGACCCGGGATGCTTTTCCAACAACACCATCCCGTCCGGGGAAATCAACGCTAACATGCAGAAACTGCTGGATGTGTTTCCGCTGCCGACGCCCGGTTACTCGGATCCTTCTGGCAAGAGTAACTATATACTCAATCTTACGGAGCATAATCCGGTCAATCAGCAGGTGTTGCGGGTTGACTACAACATATCGGATAAATGGCGGACTTATATTCGCGGTCTCAATATGTCCGTGGGCTCGACGGGAAATGCCGCGAACGCTATGCCGATGGAGTTTCTGCAAAGTTTTCCGGTGAACTACTTCAACGGCAGTTCGAACGTGATCTGGAACCTGGTTTACATTGCCAGCCCAACTCTGGTGAACGAGTTAAATGTCGGGTACGCGGGGTGGAGCGAAAACCAGGAGCTGCCGCGCGGGAATAGCGAGCTGGCGGCAGTGCAGAAGTCGGGCGTGGGCATTACGCTGGGGCAGTTCCGTCCGCAACTGAATCCGCTCGGCCTGATTCACACCATCCAGTTCGGTGGCGGCGGCCTGACGGATCTACGTAGCATCGGTTTCCCAGGTAGCAGCGGCACGCGGTTCCCGATCAACTCGCAATCGTACTCTTATGGAGTTAACGACAACCTCACCAAGACCTGGCAGAATCACATTATCAAGGTCGGCCTCTACCTCCACATCGACCGATTCGTGGAGCACCACGTTGCCGGCACTTTCAACGGGCTTTACGACTTCAGCGTGAATCCGCAGAACCCGCTCGACACCGGCAATACGTTCGCCAACGAGCTTCTTGGCAACTTCCTTTCATACACGGAGAGCACCAACGCGCCCGACTTCGATCCCGTGACGCATGTTCTGGAATGGTATGCACAGGATAGCTGGAAGGTCAAAAAGACGTTCACGTTGAATTACGGGGTGCGATTCAGCTACGACTTGCCGCAAACCGTGCACATCGGAGCCAACTTTGCCCCGAGCACTTATGACAAATCGCAAACGCCTGTGCTCTACCATCCCGGAAAAGACGGGAGTGGAAATATCGTTGCTGTAGATCCGCGCAACGGAAACACCGCCAACGCGCAGCTGATCGGCGCGGTAGTTCCAGGCTCGGGAAATCCCTTCGACGGCATGGTGAGCTTTCAGCAGAGCAACCCGGTCAAAAGTCAGGGGCTGGTGGCCGCTCCGCGCATCGGTTTTTCATGGGACGTCTTCGGAAATGGCAAGACGGCGGTCCGCGGCGGCGGAGGCATTTACTACCAGTCGCGCACCTCGTCGACTTTAGGCGGATCGCTAACTACCAACCCGCCGATTCAGGAGAATCCGATTCATCCCTTCGGCAACGTCAGCACCTTGTTTTCCAACCCCGATAACAGCGTGATTTTCCCCAGCAACCTTAGCGGGGCGCTGCAGACAAATGGGAAATGGCCGGTGTTCTATGACTACAGCCTGGGCGTTCAGCGCGCCGTCGGTTTTCACGCCGTTCTCGACGTAGCATATGTGGGAAACCTGGGGCGCCACCTGGGACAAACCTTCGAAGACAACGCACTGGCACCTGGAACGCGCTTTATGAGCGCCAATCAAGACCCGACAAAGCCCGGCAAGCCGCTCTCGGATAACTTCCTTCGCCCATATACGGGATTGGGAAGCATTCCTTTCACCGAATCTGGGGGAACGTCGAATTACAACTCACTGCAGGTTTCGATTACACGGCGATTTACAAGCGGATTTTCCATCGGAGCTAACTACGTCTGGTCCAAGGCGCTGGACTACACCGACGCTACAACCGGCATTGCCTTGCCGACCTTCGCGCCGCGACACGCTTACGCCTACGGACTGGCCAGTTACGACCGCGATCATTCCGTCGTGATCAATTCGCTGTGGAATATACCTGCAGCCAGCAAGCTGTGGAACAGCGTAATTACGCGCCAGCTGCTAGATAACTGGCAGGTTTCCGGTATAGTTTCATTCGTCCGCGGCCAGCCCTACGGCATCACATTGAACACCAGCGGCGTCGACCTGACAGGCGGATCGGATGGCCCGCGCGCTTTGATTACCGGGAATCCGCTTCTTCCGCACGGAAAGCGAGGCGTCCTTGGGTACTTCAATACCAGTGCCATCCAGGAGCCGGCGGTAAACACGCCCAACAGTATGGGGCAGTACTCCACGTTTGTCGGCAATGCCGGGAAAGTAGTGTTCCGCGGGCCGGGTACCAACAACTGGGACGTCGCCATGTTCAAAAACATTCCCATCAAGGATCGCGCGACGTTTCAGATTCGCGCCGAATTCTACAACCTGTTCAACCATCCGTAGTTCAACAGCGTGGATAACGAGGCCATATATAAGAACGGCGGCCAGATCAACGGCACCTTTGGCGAGTTAAATGGCGATGCAGGGACGCGCCAGATCCAGTTGTCTGCCCGCTTCAGCTTCTGACAACCACGCGGCGATTCAATCGTTGCCTATCAGCCACAGCTTGGCGTGACTAGGAGCGACTTCTTGAAGAGCTAGCACGAAGAGTACAGTTACAACCGAAGACCAGAGTTTCAAATCGTGGTCAGAGGAGTGGACATGCAGCGTGGAGCGTCGGCATCTGAACTCTCTGGGAGGCGCCGGATGCATTCGAAAATCGCATTCTGCCGCCCTAGCCAGGCGAAATGCTTCATTTCCACTTCAGGTCGATATGTCAGCTTTGCTTCTAGCAATCCGGCGCGGCATCAACTCCCGCCATACCTGCGTTTCCCCTTGGAGGAATACATGCGAACCACGCGATGCGTTTTCACGGCGCTGGCTGCCTTGCTTATGTTTATGGCCATCTCTTTGCCTGTACGCGCGCAGCAGCCGACCTGGCAAGTCACCAAGACTTGGCATATTGGTGGACCGGGCGGGAAGGACTATCT
>JBOGMU010000280.1:0-13676 GCA_050746865.1 Candidatus Acidiferrales bacterium | reverse complement strand
CGCGCCAGCGGAAAGTTGGACTAGCTTGATGATGTTACGTTGGTTCAAAGGCAGGTCTTCAACGCTCCGTGAGGGGACGAGCGATCCGATTGTCGAGGTGTCCGTCTGCAAGGCCGGGGCAACAGTGCCGGATACTTCGACGGTCTGCGTAATGTCGCCGACTTCCATCTTCGCGTCGACGCGGGCGCGATCTCCCGCCGCAATCGTGATGCTGGGCGCGGTGAAGGTCTTGAAACCCTTCATTTCGACTTTTACGCTATAAGTCCCGACCTGCAAGAGGTTGAATACGTAGTCGCCGCTGGCGCTGGTTGTCGAGGTGCGCGACACGTTCGTGCCGGTGTTCCTGAGGGTAATCATCGCGCCGGGTAAAACAGCGCCGCTGGCGTCTGTTACTGTGCCGACGATGTCGGCAGTCTCCTGCGCCCGCGCCCCGGAGACGACAAGGAAAACAAGGCCCAGCGCGAAGCAAAGTACACGTATACGCTTCTGCAACGAAGTCATGGCAATACCCCTTTTCTAGATATGCTGACCACACCCTAAGCTGAGTATAAACTGCGACAAGCCGCTGAACGCAGATACGAAGCGGCGGATGCAAGACACTGAGCAAGAATATCCACTACTGGCGGCGGGTTTTTATCACGGCGTCGCCGGCAGTGTCAATGAATTTTAATTTTCACTCTACGAAAGTACTGACAGCCCGAGCCGAGCCTCGCTGCAGGCGACGGGCAATCCTCTTTGTGGGTGCTTCCAAAACTACGTTCTAAAAATCGCACACTGGTCAACTGGATGTCCAATTCAATAAATCTATTTACGCCATCTTTGATGGCTGTGCCGAAAGCGCTTGATTTTTACGAAATGAAAATGTAATTTCCCTTCCCACTGCCCGGCGTTGCGAGGCGCTGTCGCGCAGCACCAGAAGTCCTGCAAGCGAGAACATAAAGGAGAAGGCATGTACACGAGACGAGAGTTTGGCCAAATTCTAGGTGCGGGCTTACCGCTCGCAATGATGCTGCGGCGGATTAATTCGGACGTGGATGGCGTAAGGCTTGGCGCTATCACATATAGTTTCAATGACATGCCGAATGTGCTTGGCCAAGATCATGTCGACAACGTGATTCAGGATTGTCAGGGTTGCGGCGCCGGATTGATCGAACTGATGAGCAATCACGTGGAACCAGTGACCGAATATCAAATGCAGCAGGCCGCTGCCAGAGCTGCTCGCATGGCCGCAATGGCTGCCGGTGCAGCGGCCGGGGGGGCGGGTGCGCGCGGCGCTGCAGGAGGTCGTGGCCAGGGAAGAGGCCCGGGACGCGGGATGACGCCCGAAGCGCTTAAAGCGCGCGACGAACTTCGAGAGTGGCGACTACTAACGCCCATCACTCATTTTGAGGATATAAAGAAGAAGTTCGACGCCGCCGGGATCGTAGTGTATGCCTACTGTATGAATGGACTAGGAGATGATTTTACTCCGCAAGAGATCGACAAATGCTTCGAACAAGCACAGGCACTCGGGGCAGTGGTGATGTCCACGTCGACGACGCTGGATGTGGCGCAGAAGCTTGTGCCGTTTGTCGAAAAGCACAAATATCCGATTGCATTTCACGGACACGCGAACATCACCGACCCGAATCAGTTCGCGACGCCGGAGAGCTTTCAAAAGGCAATGATGATGTCGAAGTACTTCAAAATTAACCTTGATATCGGCCATTTTACCGGCGCGAACTTCGATGCTGTGCCGTTCATCGAAGCGAATCACGCGAACATTACGCACATGCATGTGAAGGACGGAACACGCAACAATGGTCCAATCATGCCGGATGGTCAAGGCGATACGCCGATCAAAGCGGCCATGCAGCTATTGAAAAAGAATCAGTGGCCTATTCCTGCCGTGGCCGAATTCGAATATAAGATGCCCGAGGGCTCGAACAGCGTGCAGGAAGTTGGGAAGATGCTGAAGTATATGAAGGATTGCCTCGCGTAGCGGCGTAGCTTGCGCGTTATCGGAATGAACTGAAAACCGCTCCGGTCTCATGCGAGGCCGGAGCGGTTCTTGTTAGCTCTTTAATACTCGATCGATGTACAGGTTCTGTAGGCTCACGGGTTCAAACAGAACGCGTACAACGAGGCACCCGAAGCGACAAGAATATACTGGCGCCCATCCAACATGTACGTTTCGACCGCGTTTGAAACCTGTCCAAGGCGCGTGTGCCACAAAGGCTTGCCGGTAGCGGGATCATAGGCGACGAGATTGCCGTCGGCGTCGTCGGTGAAGAGTAAATGGCCTGCGGTGGTCGTGACGCCGGTATCCCCCTCTCCTTCGCCGCCGGCGGAAGGCTGCGGATGGTTCCAGGCGATCTTGCCTGTTTTGTAATCAACTGCGGTAAGAAATCTGCCGAAGGATCCAACTTGTTGCTCTTGCACACCGTTGAGGCCCTGCATTGCCCTGACGTCCGGTTCGGTTCGGTAGAAGACGGAAAAGGGCTGCGTTGTTTGCACATAAAAAAGGCCGGTTTGTGGGTCGTAACTTGGCGGTTGCCAATTAACGACGCCGTCGGAATTAGGCGAGACGAGAGCGCCGCCGGGTGATGCGTCTTTTTCCGGATTGCGGAGCGGCTCGCCGCGTTCATCAAGCCCACTGGACCAGTTTAATGTCGGCGATAGTTTTGCGGTGAGCAAGTGTTCGCCAGTCACACGATCAAGGACAAAAAAGTAGCCGTTGCGAGTTGCGTTAAGCAGGAGCTTGCGCGGTTTCCCGTTGAACGTTCCATCGACGAGGACCGGTGTTTGCGCTGCATCCCAATCATGCGTGTCTTCGGGCGACGATTGGAAATACCACGCCAACTTTCCGGTATCCACATTCACGGCGACGAGGCAGGATGTGTACAAATCCTTTCCCTCCCGCGTAACACTGGAAAACGCCGGCGTGGGATTGGCCGTTCCGAAGTAATAGAGATGTAGGTCTGGATCATAAGTTCCAGGAACCCAGACTCCCGCGCCTCCATGGCGCATCGCGTCCAGGTTCGGCCATGTATTTGAGCCGGGATCGCCCATTGCGACAGGCTCGCTGTACCATTTCCACTGAACGTCGCCTGTCTCGGGATCGACTGATTCCATGAAGCCGGGCGCGTCAAGGTCATCACCAGTGCCGACGATTAAGTGATTGCCGATCAGCACTGGCGCCATGGTGGAGAAATATTGCTCATCGAAGTCAGAAATGACTTTGTGCCAGCGCTCATGGCCAGTTTTGGCATCCAGGGAAACGAGATAGTCGTCCGGCGTCTCGAGAAAGAGCCAGTCTCCATACATGGCCATTCCGCGATTGCCAATGTGAGTGCCACCTTTGGTTTTCCAGTAATAATGCCAAAGGACCGTCCCGTCGCGAGCGTCAACGGCCCATGCATTGTCGGGAGCGGAAGCATAAAGAACACCGTTAACGAGCAATTCCGCGCCGGAAACGCGGATGTTTCCACCCACCGGAACGGCGGTCGCAGCTTCGCCGCCAACAGTGGTGGGAACCGTTTGTGCGCCAGCTCGCGCGAAGGAGAATGCTCCCGTGTCCCCCGCTCCGACCGGTAATTGATTCACCCATGCAAGGCCAAGATCCTTAACGTTTGATTGATTGATTTGTGTCAGCGTACTGAAACGGCGGCCGGAATAATCTCCGGAGTAAGTTGGCCATGAGTCGATTGCCGGCTTTGTTAGCAGCGTCGGATCCAATCCTTGCGCTGTGGCGACCAAGCCCACAGAAACGAGCGATAGTACCAGCAGAATGTGCTTTGTCTTCATTATCATTTCAGGGTCACCAGATAAGCCGTGAGATTATGAATATCTTCGTCATTGAGTGTTAGTAACATTTGCAGGTGCGGTTGCACCGGGTTCTTGACGACGACCTTGGGCACGGCTCCATCTCGCGAATAGGTGAGATGGTTCCCGTCAGAATCGGTGAGCGAAACCAAGAAATCGTCGATTTTGTCGAGTTTTCCTTGTACGGTTTTTCCGTTGGGCAGAGTGACGGCGACCGTTTCAATGACGGGCGGCTGCGCTACAACCGCCGCGCCTCGTCCGCGTTCCGCGCCACCTGAAAGCATCGCTCCTTGTACTCCACGCGGATCGCTGTAGCGGTCCGCGATTCCGGCTAGATCGCCCGTGACTGAATGGCAAGTGTTGCACTTTCCTGGTCCGTTGAAATAAGCTTCGCCCGCTTGTGCATTGCCAACCAAAGGATCAACGGCGCCTGTGGTAGCTGCTCGCCCCCCCACCGGGAAGCTATGAATAAATGCGGCGATTGCCTTTATATCGTCCATTGAAAGATTAAATTTTGGCATTGCCGTTCCGGGTCGTCCGTTCTGCACGACCGTGGCAATCTGCTCACCCTCATTGTCGTCCAGCACGAGTTGGCTGCGAATCAAGTTTGGTCCGCCGCCTTCGCCTCCACGCGCATCCGATCCGTGACAGAAGGCGCAGTTGGCACTGAAAATTTGTTTTCCGCGCGCGACTAATGCTGGATTAGCCGGGGGTCTCACCGGATACGCGGCTGGACGTCCGCCTCTTCCTCGACCGCCACGGCCTGGCGCTCCATTTGGTGTTGCTGCTTGATCTTGCGGACCTGCGGGGGGCTGTGCCGGTCCGGCTTGGCTAACAGCGGGCTGTTCGGTAGCCTGTGGCGCTGCAGTCCTCGCTGTAAGGAAGGCTGCAATGCCTAACACTAAGAATACTGCAAAGCTCATTTTCACCTGGCGCAAACTAACCTCCACGGGAAATTGCGAAAGACGCCCGAAACTTTAACATGGATCACGGGTATTGATAACCAGATGTTTAGATTGACAGTTTCTTCGCACGCAGAGGAAGATGCGTGCTCTAGGCTCGTTGTGAGCTCACATGGAGATTGTCACATGACGAAAGATAAGTTCTACGAAGCAAAAACTGCGGAGTCTCAACCAAGCAAAGATAATTCTGGCGTTGCCAGCGGCGCTCTAATCAGATCAGAGAAATCCGAACCTGACATCAAAGTGGGACTATACAGTATTACGTATTTGGGCGTGTGGTATCGCGGCGGCGCACTCTCTTTAGAAGATGTGATATTGCGCGCGAAAGGGTTTGGCTATACGGGCATAGAGATTGACGGTAAACGTCCCCATGGCAATCCACTGGACATGCCGAAGGCTCGTTGTGAGCAACTGCGCAATTTTGCCGAATCAGAAGGCATTGAAATCTATGCGGTCGCAGCTAACAACGATTTCAGCAGCCCAATTCCCGAGCACCGCGAATCGCAACTAGTGTACGTGCGGCAACTCATTTCGGTGACGCGAGACTTGGGGGTGAAACTGCTTCGCGTGTTTCTGGCTTGGCCGGGCGTGACGGTCTTCCCGGAAGGCGGAGGAACATATGACGTTGCAAAGACAACGTGGCGACACGTCCATGAAACAATCCCTGAAGAGCAAACCTGGGAATGGTGCCGTCAAGGGCTTGCTGAGACAGCGCGTTATGCCGGAGAGCATGGCATTACGCTGGCGTTGCAGAATCATCCGCCCGTGATTAATGGCTATCAGGATTGTTTGCGAATGTTGCGCGAAATTGGCTCTCCTTACTTGAAGGTGTGTTTTGACGGTCGGCTAGAAAAGAAGATGAATGAGGCAGATGTGGAGCGCGCGACGAGAGAAGTGGGCAGACTGCAAGTACTCTCTCACTACGGCGGTGAGTATGATGAAGGACCCCAAGGGGTCACGATAACGCCGGGAGAAAAGTGTGCGGCGGAAATCCGCGGCTTAGTGGAAACGGGATATCAGGGCTATCTTAGTTACGAATTGTGCCATCCGTTGCCGTTGATCGACGGCAAAGTGCCCGCCATAGACTTCGTTGATAAAAACGCACGCATTGCCGCGATTTACATGAAAAACCTGATTCAGGACACGATGCGCTTACGCGCAGCGGCGGTCGGGCAGTAAAAACGCGGAACAGTTCACCGCGTTTTTGGGGAAGAGAGTGCGCTGGATACAGGCATGACTACTGTATTGGTGTATTGCTTTTTCTGAATTATTAGGGCGCGGGATAGCGATGGAGGTATATACTCTCCGAGATTCCGTGAGCGCCACGAACTCGTAACGCAACCGCGTTCTGACGACGCGATGAGAGTGCCGACCCTTAGAGCGACCCAGGGGCCTGGTGTCGCGACGTGCATAATAGGTGCGGCCAATCAAAAATAAATATTGTCTTGCGTGTGAACGCTTCGTAGGTGTGTGTGCGGCGAAGGATTAAAAATAGTTAAACGTAAGAACGGCATTTCTTGTTTTTTAAGCGGCTTCTAAGCGACAGCCTCATGCAAGGTCAGACAAAACTTACACCAACAGTGACGCTCAGGCTACAAAGCAAAATATACACTTGCTTACGATATACATTTGCCGTAAATACAATGAAGCTCGTAGCGAGGGGCAGGATGGAACGTTAGAAATACGCGAATGAATGGATCAAAAGCCTGTGAAAAGCGGAACTAAAATCCTCGTCAGCTGCAGCAATCGCATTCTTACGGAAGCGATTGCTCGGATGGTCTCAAAGAAATCCGAATTTGATGTTGTCGCCACAAAGGCTTCAGGACCTGACGACTTCAGCGAAATGGCAGCGACCGATGCGGACGTCCTGGTGCTCGATTCGCTGGAGATATTCTTGTCGGCTACCGCGAACGAGGATGGCGCGGCCCCCAGTGGCAAGCCTGGCTGTGTTTTGGTGGCGATGGAAGACAATCACATTCATTTCCTGAAGGCCATTCAGAATGGCGTTCGCGGATACGTCTTGCGTGATGCCTCGGCACTGGAAGTGATTTGCGCGATTCGCTGTGTATCGCAAGGTCAAGCCGCATGTCCGCCCGCCTATACGCGAGTGCTGTTCGATTACGTTGCAGCGGCGTCCGTGAAGGCTCCGAGCCAGGCGGGTACGGTCAATTGGGAATTAACACGGCGCGAGCAACAACTCATACCGCTAATCAGTCGCGGTCTAACAAACAAGGAAATAGCGAACACCCTGAATCTTTCTGAACAGACGGTCAAGAATCACATTCATCGGATGATGCGCAAGATGCAGTCCGCCAATAGATTAGATGTTTGTAATGCCTGGCAGCGGCAATGTGCTTCGTCTAGTACCACTGGATTTGGGTACTCCGAGGCGCAAGAATCCGTCTAAGTACCCAAAACGTACCCGGTACTCTTCTCTTCAAGATATCATTCTCGTACTACCTTCCGCGCAGGCACTTGGGGACACAATTGAGCCTGTGCTCTTTGGACTGAACTCGCGATACTTGCGCACTGCGGGGAGGATCAAATGAACTCCATTCGGGTTCTGGTTGCAAACCGCCCGCGGCTGATGCGCGAGCTCGTAATTGCTACCATCTCAGACCAGCCCGACATTGAAGTGGTTGGTGAAATAGATGACGAAGCACGTATAGAACAGGCGGTCGACGAAAGTTCTCCCGATTTTCTGATCGTGACGCTCGACGGGCACGATCGTCTCCCGGACTTTTGCCAAGCGATCTTACGTAAGCATTCGAACATCAAGGTGATCGCTATTGCGCCGGATCGGAATTTGACTGTTTTTTATTGGGCATTCCTGCAAGTGAAGTCGAATCGAATCGAAGCCTCGGAGGCCGGAGTGCTGAATGCATTGCGGGGCGGACTGCAGAGTTCCACCACGGTGCAGTGACGCAGAAAGGAGCGGCCGTGAACGCAACTTGGATCACGAATTTGCGTTGGCAAGCTATTGCGCTGGCACTGGTATCTACGATCTTCTCGACGACCGCGAATCCACAGGCCGCGACGCCGAGGCAGCAGGGTCAATCGGAGCTTGCGCAACGGAATTCAAGTTTGGTCGCAGCGTCTGCGGTGCAAATCAAAACGGTTCTCGTGCAGGATGCCGGACTGATGGTAGCCGTACAACAGTTGGTCGCTGATGAGGCTACGTCGGCAGGGCAGATCGTTGACGAATCGGATTTAAGAGAAGAAGCCATTTTTGAGAGGCTGGAGATTGATGCGGCATTCCGCTCGAGCGTCACACGATTGATCCAACAATACGGGTATCTCCTGCCAAAGGTGAATCCGGAGTCGATGCTGGGCAAGCAGCAGGAACTGTTAATGCAGGAGCGCGCCAAGTGGATCGCGCAGCAAGAGGAAGAGGAGAGGACGCAACAGCGCCAGCAACAACTGGCTGATGCTCAGGTTTCCGCATCGTGCGTTCAGCAATCGAAATTGAACTGCGCGCAACAAACGCCGCAAACAGGGTTAGGAAGCTCGTCAGCCGGACCGCGCAATTTGCAACCGATCGGAAATCCCACCTCACCGGTGCCGTCCGTTACGCCACAGCAGCCGAGCGTTCCCGTAGCTGGCGGCGCAAACAGCAACAGGCTACAACAGACTTTGCTCATGCAGATGGATGGACAGGCCGATCCGGGACTGGCGATGTTGGGTCTCTCTTTGCCCGCTGCATCGCCGCAATTGGCTGGGCTGAGCCTTACGCCACAGATTGCCGGCGCACAGGGGATTGACGGTATAGATGAGAACGGCTCACTACCAACAAAATATACGGACGGTAATTCGCTGAGCCTATTTCCCAATGGTGTAGCCAATGAGCAAGGCAATTCTTCGCCGGAGCTAGACACCATTGCCCCGGCGCATCCGTATGGTTCTCCGGTTGTTCCAAATCAGGTGTTTGAGCAGAAGCGATCGCAGATGGTCTCGCAGCAACAATCGTCGCAGTTGGTCCGTGCAATTAACCCGTACCTCGACATACCTTCACTGTACGACATGTATCTTCAAGCGACGCCTCAGCCAACCGGGTTGACGCGATTTGGCAGCGAGGTCTTTGAGAATGGGACGCGCGATCCGCAGTTGATTCCCATGGATATGCCTGCCGGACCCGATTATGTGGTCGGTCCGGGAGATGGATTGTCGATTGATTTGTGGGGCGGAGTGTCTCAGCGTTTCGCGAGGACAGTTGATCGCGAAGGACGCGTAAGTTTGCCTGAAATAGGCCCGCTCCTCGTTAGCGGCAAGAGCCTAGCTGACGTGCAAGAGGAATTGCAGACAGCCTTGCGGACGCAGTTCAAAGACGAATCGGCCGACGTTTCCCTCTCGCGGCTGAGGACGATTCGCGTCTACGAAGTGGGGGATGTGGCGAAACCGGGCGCTTACGATATCAGCTCTCTTTCGACGCCGCTTAACGCACTATTTGCCGCCGGCGGTCCGACGCCGCAAGGTTCGCTACGTCTCGTGAAGCACTACCGCGGCAGCCAGCTGGTTGGAGAAGCGGATCTATATGATCTGCTGCTCAATGGTGTGCGAACTGGAACGGCTCCTTTAGAAAACGGAGACACCATTCTTGTTCCGTCGGTTGGTCCGCAGGTGACGATCGAGGGAATGGTTCGTCGCCCGGCGATCTTCGAGTTGAAGGATGAGAAAACGCTTGCAAGTGTCATCGAGCTTGCGGGAGGCCTGCTTCCCGCGGCGACGCTGCAACACATCGAGGTACAAAGGCTCGTGGCGCATCAGAACCAGACGATGATCAGCCTCGATATTTCGGCGTCTGATAGCGAAGCTGATGTTGCCAAGAAGCTTGATTCGTTCCAAGTTCAGGACGGCGATCGCATTCGGATATTCCCGATTGCTCCGTATAACCAGAATGCTGTTTATCTCGAGGGCCATGTTCTCCGTCCCGGAAAATACTCCTATCACGAGAAGATGCGGGTTACGGACTTGTTTTCCTCTTACAAGGACCTTTTGCCCGAGCCTTCAATGAACTATGGCGAAATCATCCGTCTGAACCCTCCGGACTATCATCCGACGGTCGAAAGCTTCAATGTCGCGGAGGCGCTGGCGAATCCGTCGAATGCTCCTGTGCTTGAACCAATGGATACTGTGCGCATTTTTGGGCGCTATGATTTTGAGAATGCGCCGTCGGTGTCTGTGTTGGGCGACGTGCGTAAGCCGGGCACTTATCAGACATCCGGACAAATTCACCTCAGTGATGCGGTTCATCTCGCCGGCGGTATGGCTCCTGATGCGGATGCGGAAGATGCGCAGGTATTCCGTTATCTGCCCAATGGCAGTTCAAAAATCTTCAGTGTGAATTTGGCGGCGGCGCTTGCGGGAAGTTCGACAGAAAACATTCTGCTCGATTCACGGGACCGGCTGCTTATTCACAAGAGTCCTGAAGCAGTCGAACCCGCAACCGTTTATGTGGAGGGTGAAGTCGGCAAACCGGGGCGCTATCCGCTTACAACAAATATGACGGTTTCGGACCTAATGCGCGTCGGTGGCGGGCTGAAGCCGAGTGCCGATACTCAGACCGCTGATCTGACGCACTACAACTACTCGGGAGCCAATCCGGCAGCACTGGGAAGTGAGCACCAGGCGATAGAGATTTCCGCCGCTTTGACGGGCGATCCTGCTGCGAATATAGCTGTCCATAACGGAGATGTCCTCACGATTCGCCAGCTGCCGGGTTGGAACGATCTCGGCGCGTCAATCACGATCAAGGGAGAGGTGAAGCATCCCGGCACGTATGGGATCCGGCCAGGGGAAAAACTTAGCTCTATTATTGAGCGCGCCGGTGGATATCAAACTGATGCGTATCCCTATGGCGCAATTCTGCAAAGAACAAAGGTTCGCGACCTGGAAATTGCCGCGCAACAGGATCTAATTCTTCGGGTTAAGAACGAACAATCGAATATCGCGCAATTGCCAGAAACGGACACGACCACCAAAGAGGCGAGGCAAGCCGCCCTTGCCCAGTACCAAACGACGTTGACCGAGTTGACCGCAAATCCGCCAGCGGGCCGAGTGGACATTCGTATTTCCGACAACATCAATCATTGGAAGGACACGTCTTCCGATATCGAAGCCCGGGCCGGCGACACGCTGACAATACCGAAAAAGGCGAGTTATGTGATGGTGAGTGGGCAGGTTTTTAATTCGACGGCTGTATCGTACAGACCGGGCAAGAGCGCGAAGTGGTATCTCCAGCAAGCCGGCGGTCCCACCAGTCTGGCGGATAAAAAAGCAATTTTTGTGATTCGCGCTGATGGGTCGGTCGTAGGCGGTAAGGGAGGTCTGTTCTCAGGCGATTCGCTGAACGCAGCTCTTAGGCCGGGCGATACGGTGATTGTGCCGGAGCGCGCAATCGGGGGAACAAAGAATTGGCAGAACCTGTTTACGTCGGCGCAAGTGGCATCTTCGATCGCGAGCACGATCTTTATCGCGCTGCGTTACTGAGGAAAGTAAGAGTTGAGGTTTAGCGGAAAAGCTCCGGCGGTAGTGCTGTGTGGCGTGCTGGTTTCGTTGCTGTCTGTTGCCCGGTGCAACGCGCAGGAAAATGGAAATGCAGAACAGGGCCAAACCGTGATTGTGAATTCGCCGGCGGACAAGAATTACGAGAACTCAGTGGGTTTCTCTGCCCTGCGGAACTTCGCGGATGATCAGAAAGCCATTTGGACGAGCCCATATCATTTGAAACTGGCGGACGCCGATTGGCTACTACCACTAGGTGCGGTGGCAGGCGGGCTGTTTGCTACGGATACAGAGTTTGAAAAGCACCTTTCGAATTCGCCGAAGCGGATTAAGTACAGCAAGGATTTGTCCAATGCAGGATTGGCGGCATTTGTCAGTGCCGGCGCTGGAATGTACGTTTGGGGACACGTGACGCACGACGAACACAAACGCGAGACAGGCTTTTTGGCGGGCGAGGCCGCCGTGGATAGCCTTGCAGCGAGCTACGCCTTGAAATACGCGTTCGGGCGTGAGCGTCCAGTTAACAACAATTATCAGGGCGGCTTTTGGCAGGGCGGCGATTCGTTTCCGTCAGAACACTCGGCGGCAGCATGGGCGATGGCTGGCGTGATAGCGCACGAATATCCGGGGCCTTTGACGTCTGTGCTTGCGTACGGACTGGCGACAGGCATCAGCGGTTCGAGGTTAACTGGGAAGCAACACTTTCCGTCAGACGTGTTGATTGGAAGTGCCATGGGATGGTTCATTGGCCAGGAAGTTTATCGCCATCACCACGATCCGGAATTTGATGGTGGAGCGTGGCCGACATATGCTGAGTGGCGCGATGCCGCTGCGGAGACGTTCGGTTCTGGCGGCAGCCCGTACGTTGAACTGGACAGCTGGATTTATCCGGCCATCGAACGGCTGGCGGCCATGGGCTATATCCATTCGGAATTTATGGGCATGCGGCCATGGACGCGAAACGAGTGCGCGCAGCTAGTGGATGAAGCCGCGGACACGATGCGCGACAGCGATAGTGTGCCGGTGCCAGCGGATCAGCTGTATTCCGAACTACAGAAGGAATTTCACGGCGATCTGGAAAACATGAGTATTGCGGGGACGCCTTCCGCGCACATCGAATCGATATATTCCCGGGTGACGAACATCAGCGGGCTGCCTCTCAATGACAGCTACCACTTCGGCCAAACCATCATCAATGACTATGGCCGTCCGTATCAGCAGGGGCTGAATACGTATGACGGGTTTTCCGGTTATGCAACGGCGGGACGGTTCACGTTTTATGTTCGCGGGGAATATCAGCACGCACCGGGGGCACCGGCGTATCCGCTAGCTGTGCGGCAAGTAATCGCCACGGCCGACGCAAATCCGGTACAGTCCGCGGTTCCTATCGCGCAAACCGATCAGTTTAGGCTGCTCGACACATACTTTTCGACGAATTACGGAGGCTGGGACTTTTCCTTTGGGAAGCAGAGCTTATGGTGGGGACCGGAATACGGCACTGCTCTGATGCTGACCAACAATGCGGAACCCATGTATATGTTCCGTGTTCATCCCGAACAGGAATTCGAAATTCCGCTTCTCTCACGAGTACTCGGTCCTGCGAAGACCGAATTTTTTATCGGTAAACTATCAGGGAACGAATTCCCGGCACGACCTATTCTCCATGGCGAGAAAATTAGTTTCAGGCCTACAAGGAATATCGAGTTTGGGTTTAGCCGCCTCGTTGAGCTTGGAGGAGTTGGGCGTCCCCTCACCCTTGGCGGAATCTGGAACAGTTACACGAGTACAAAATCCTCGTTCAATTACCGAGCTGGAGCCAACCCTGGAAAACGCACGAGTAATTTCGAATTCTCATACCGACCGCCGCTAGTCACAAATTGGCTGACACTATATGCGGATACGATCGCCATGGACGACGTAGTTCCGCTTGAGAGCCCCCCGCGTGCGGCGTGGAATTCCGGAGTTTACATGCCCCGTCTGTTTGGGAGTTCGCGACTGGAACTCCGCCTTGAGGGCGGGTACACCGATCCAGTGAGCTCACGGAGCAATGCTGGTCAGTTTGTGTACTGGGAAGCGTTCTACCACGACCTTTCGACGAATAAAAATGACTTGATCGGCAGCTGGATCGGCCGCGAAGGGAAGGGATTCCAGGGTTGGACCACCTACCACATAAATGCGCGCAGCAACGTGCAGTTTTCATTTCGGCACGCCAAGGTAGCCAAAGACTTTATTCCTGGTGGCGAAACGCTGAACGACGGGTCGGCATCCTTCGACTGGTGGGTGGGAAACAAAATTGAAGTATCCGCTTCGGAGCAATATGAGAAGTGGTTGGCGCCCATTTTGGCGCCAGGACCGCAAACGAACTGGACTTCTACGTTTCAGGTTGCGTTCTATCCACGGGCACTGCGC
>JBOGMU010000279.1:0-2950 GCA_050746865.1 Candidatus Acidiferrales bacterium | reverse complement strand
TCGCAGGCCCGCCCTTCCTTCGTTTGGGTTTACAGAAACAACGTCAGAATCGCAGCGACAGCCCGACAAACGGCTCCGCCATCTGCGAAAACGTATTCAGCGTCTGCGCCGACACTCCAAACGACGGCGGCCTGTATATCAGTTCACGAAATCCGCCGCGAAACGAAAAACTTCTGCTCATCTTCCAATCGATGCCCAGTCCGCCCGCGCCCATCGGCTGCACCGCTTTCGATCCACCCGGCGTCGATCCAGTCACCACTGGGGAAAAATAGAGTACGCCGCCGGCCACTTCCACAAACGGCCGGAGCTTTTCCGCCACCGGCCGGAACTCATACACAATGCCGCCGGTCCCTTCATAAATATTCGCCTGTTCCTGGCCAGCCACCGGCTGGTAATACTGCGTGTACGTCGTAAAGCCGCCGTTCGCTTCCGCATAGAGGTGCTCGGTAAGCCGATACCGTGCATTAAACAGGACGCCTCCGGAATACGTCGCCCGGTCCGTCACGCCCGAGGTGGACGTCTCTCCCTGCATGTTCGCCGTTAGGTTTGCGGCGATTTCAAATTGATCCGTCGGTGCCTCTTCATCCTGAGACCACGCTTGCGACGCACACAAAAGCGCAAACACGGCCAGTATGACTGCGGTTTTAAATCGCATATGACCTTTCTTTATCGCGTCTCCTGACGCTAGCGTTCTAGGTTCCCAGTGGCAAACTGCAAACTCAGGCCTGTCCCACACCCGCAGGACGAACTGCCCCTTTTGCCGAATGGAAGTTTCAATCGTTCAGACGCTTCAGCCTTCGCGCCGGTTGCTTCGAATCCCCGCGCGATACCGCAGAACCCGCCGATATGTTGCCATGCAGCAGCCTCCGGCGCAACGAGCTGCTCGTCGCTGCCTCTCGTGAAGTTCAAGCGACTCTCGCGCCCTCAATCCATGTAGAATGCATGGTTATTTCTGCTGCGCTCTGCGGCATCTATGCAAGCAACGAATCGCCACACAGGCTCCACGACGACTGCGCTCCTCTTCGGCCTTGCGATCCTCACGCTCGTCGCCCTCATCGTCATCGTCTTCGTCTCGCGTCAATACGCCGCGCCTGCTCCGATCACGGCGAACGCTCGAGACATCGATCATCAATATCATCTGACGCTGTGGATAACCGGCATTCTCTTCGTCGCAGCCCAACTCGCCCTCGCCTTTGCCGTCTTTGCTTTTCGCGACCGCGGCCAGCGCGCCCGCTTCTTCGCCGGCAATCTCGCGATCGAAATCGCCGGCGGGACCGCCGCAATTATCATTTTTCTCGGCCTCGGGTTTCTCGGACGCAAAGCGTGGGCCGCTGTCCGTTATACCGGCCCCCCGACCGGCTCTCTTCAGATCGAAGTCACCGAAATGCAGTTTCAGTTCGTGTTCCGTTATCCCGGCCCTGACGGGCGATTCGGACGCATCGATCCTGCCCTGATCAGCGCCAGTACGGGCAATACTCTCGGCATCGATCCCAATAGTCCCGACGGCAACGACGATATCGTCACCTCTGGCACTCTGGCCGTGCCGGTGGACCGGCCCATCGAACTGCTCCTTCGCTCACAAGACGTGGTCCACTCCTTCTTCGTTCGTGAACTCCGTCTCCAACAGGACGCGGTTCCCGGGCTCGTCATTCCGATTCATTTCACCCCGGACAGGCTCGGCGATTATGACATCGTCTGCACGCAGCTCTGCGGGCTCGGCCATTCGAAAATGCACGCCGTCTTGAAAGTGATGAGCGAAACCGATTACGAAAATTTCCTCAAGCAACAGGCGGCCGCCCAATGAGCGCCAAAGCCGCCGCGCGCGTCTTCAGCACCGACCACAAAGTCATCGGCCTCCAATATCTGTTTTTTTCGCTCATCGCCGTCACCACTGGCATTATCCTCTCGCTGCTGATGCGTTATCACCTCGCGTGGCCTAAGGGACACTTGCCCTTCATCACCGGCGGCATCATGACGCCCGAGCAATATCTCGCGCTCGTTACCATGCACGGCACGATCATGGTCTTCTTCGTACTCACCACGGCGCCGCAAAACGCCTTTGGCACCTATTTCTTGCCGCTTCAGATTGGCGCGCGCGAAATGGCGTTTCCCGTTCTCAACATGATCGGCTTCTGGCTCACCTTCATTGCCTTCATCGTTCTGCTCGCGGCGTTTTTTGTACAAGGCGGCGCGCCCATCAGCGGCTGGACCGCCTACCCGCCGCTCAGCGGTCTCGGTGATATTACCGGCCCCGGCGAAGGCATGGGACAAACGCTGTGGATCGTCAGCATCCTGATTTTCTGCGCCGCGTCCGTACTCAGTTCCATCAACTTCATCGCTACCACCATCGAAATGCGCGCGCCCGGCATGAAGATGATGCGCATGCCGCTCACCGTCTGGGCATGGTTCATCACGGCGATCCTGATCCTGCTTTCGTTCAGCGTCTTGCTCGCTGCCGGAGTGCTGCTCTTGTTCGACCGTTCGTTCGGCACCAGCTTTTTCTTGCCCGCGGGCTTGGTCGTCACCGGCCAATTGCAAACTCACAGCGGCGGCTCGCCACTTCTCTGGCAACACCTTTTCTGGTTCTTCGGCCATCCTGAGGTTTACATCGCGATCCTTCCGGGCATGGGAATGACGTCGCAAGTGCTCTCCACCTTCTCGCGCAAACCCGTATTCGGCTATCCCGCGATGGTCGTCACCCTCAGCGCGATTGGCGTTCTCGGCTTCGGCGTCTGGGGACATCACATGTTCGTCAGCGGCATGAGTCCCTATTCGGGTTTCACGTTCTCGGTGCTTTCTTTGTGCATCGCCGTGCCGTCCGCCGCAAAAACGTTCAATTGGATCGGCACATTATGGGGCGGGAAAATTCAGTTCCGTACGCCGATGCTTTTCGCGCTCGGTTTCGTTTCGCTTTTTATCACCGGCGGCCTCTCGGGAATTTTCCTTGCAC
>JBOGMU010000278.1:0-7642 GCA_050746865.1 Candidatus Acidiferrales bacterium | reverse complement strand
GCTCTGCACGCGCGAACCGTCACGCTCACGCTGCGTTTTAACGATTTCAAGACGATCACGCGCAATCACACACTCTCCGAACCTTCCGATCTCGATGCCGTGATCCTGAAAGCGCTACGCGACCTTTTCGCCGCGGCGTGGGACGGAAAACGCCTCGTGCGCCTCGTCGGCGCCGCCCTCAGCGGGTTTTCATCCGCATCAGGCCAGCTCGACTTGCTCGATCCCGGCCGCCGCGAAAAACTCGAACGCCTCGCCCGCGCCACAGACGGCCTCCGCGATCGCTTCGGCTTCAACAAACTCCAGCTCGCCGGCTCCCTCGCCCACAAACCCATTCGCGAGTAGATGACGCAGCCCGCTCCGTACACTTGATTCGCGTCTCTCGCGCAGTTGCCGTTCGTGGCGACCGACCCGCTTTCCCGGTCGGGCGCTTTTGAATTGCCTTTGCTTACGCTTGCATTCCGATGATGCAGGGCACGCGAATATGGAAGCTATTCGTGGCGCAGCGCGACCATGGGATCGACGCGCATCGCGCGCCGCGCCGGGATGTAGCAAGCGAGTAGCGCGACGAGCATCAACAAGACTGCCACGCCCGCAAAAGTCAACGGATCGTCGGGGTGAATTCCATAAAGCATCGCGGACATAAAGCGCGTGACGCCAATCGCCGCTCCAATTCCAATCCCGGTCCCAACCAGCACAAGTAAAATCCCCTGACCGACCACGAGCCGCAACAGATCGCGGCGCTGCGCGCCGAGCGCCATGCGAATGCCGAGTTCACGCGTGCGGCGCGCCACTTCGTAGGAAAGCAAACCGAATAGTCCGATGCAGGCGAGGACGAGCGCGAGCGCGCCGAAGAAAGTGGATAGGCGGGACATCAGGCGTTCCTGAAAGAGAAGCTGGTCGATCTGTTCGGTTTGAGTGCGCACGTCGGTGAGCGGCAGATTGTCGCCTGCGTTCGAAACGATTTCGCGGACACTTTTCACCAGCGCGGTGGGATTTACGGCCGTACGCAATTCGAAATGCGCGCTGCTGCTGACAAGTGGGGAAAATAGGATGGGCACAATCTCTCTGCGCAATTGTGGAAACTTCGTGTCGCCGACGACGCCGATGATGGTGTAGCCGGGGCCGAGATTCGGAACGTCGCCGCGCGGTGCGTTGCCCATATGCAAGCCGACGGGGCTTTGATTAGCGAGAAATTTCCTCGCGAAGGTCTCGTTGACGAGAACCGGGATGGGCGCGGAATGATAGTAGGCTTCATCGAGAGCCGTGGGCGGTGCAGGTGGAGAGGACGACTCAGGACGCGTTTTCGCAGCGGCCGCGTCGCAGGCTTTCTCCGCGGCGTTCGTCGCGGCTGCGGCAGCGAAGTCGGCGGAAGTGAAGTTGCGGCCAGCCAGCATGGGGATACGCATGGTGGAGAAGAAATTCAGGCCAACAGCAAGTTTGCCGGTATTCGCGTACTGTTTTGGCGGGGCGCTGTCAATATGGACGTCACCGGCTGACCAGCCGCCGCTCAGAAGCGCGTCTTCGGAATAGCTGGCGGAAATCACGCCCGGAAGCGCGGCGAAGCGCTGCTGCAAGCTGGCATAAAGCTGCTGCGTTTGCTGATCGGTGTAACCGGCGAGATTAGGATCGATTCCGAAGAGCAGGATATTGTGCGGCTCGAAACCGGGATTGATGCTCTGAAGATTGCGCAGAGTGCGGACGAGCAAGCCCGCGCCGATGAGGACGACGATAGAGAGCGCGACCTGAGCAATCACGAGCGCGTCGCCGAGACGGAACCAGCGGCTTTTGTGGGCCGCGCCGCCAGGAAGAGAAGACGCACTTTGCTTGAGCGATGGCGTTAAATCGACGCGCGCGCCGCGCAGGGCGGGCGCGATGCCGAAAAGAATTGCGGTGAGCAGCGTAATGACCATGGTGAAGACGAGGACGCGCCAGTCGGGCGCAACAACAAAAGAAAGCGGCTGGCCCGGGCCGCTCGAAACCAAGCGGGCAATCGCGTCGACGCCCCACACGGCGAAGAGGATTCCGAGCGCGCCTCCGGCGCACGAGAGCAAAACGCTTTCGGTGAGAAGCTGGCGGACAACGCGTCTGCGCCCGGCGCCAAGTGCGACGCGGACAGCCATTTCTTTTTGACGAGTGGCGGAGCGCGCAAGTGTGAGTCCTGCGACGTTGGCGCAGGCGATGAGCAAAATGAAAGCCACAATAATCATCGTCAGATACAGCGCGGGTGCGATGTCGCTGGTTGCGCCGTTGAGACTCGCTTGCGCAGGCTTCAGATGAATCGCTGGTGCGTCGGCCTCGTTGAAAACAGGCGACGCGCTATGCAGCATGACATTGCGGAAAATGGTCGTCGTGGCGGCTTGCGCCTGTCCGATGGAAGTGCCCAGTTTGAGCCGACCGAGCATGACGACCCACCAGTTTGCCGGATCAGCGAGGCGGTCCTGGTTACGCCACCATTCACCCCGGACGCTATCCGCGAGGGAGAACGGCATGAAGAAATCTTGGGATTTGCCGGGTGTGAGATTGGTGAAGTGCGGGTCAGCGACGCCGACAATTGTGGCGGTGGTGCTATCGAGGCGGACCGTTCGGCCAACGGCGGAGGAGTCACTGCCGAAAGCGCGGACCCAATAGGCGTAATTCAAGACGATGACAGGAGGCGCGGAGGGCGAATCATCGGAGAGAGACAGGGTACGACCGAGGATTGTGCTGATGCCGAGAGTGGAGAAAAAATCGCCGGAAACGTACAAGCCGCGGGCGATGTTGGCAGTGCCGTTGCCGCTGAGATCGATGTCGAGCGGACCAGCGAACGCGGCCATGCCGGAAAAGGCGTTGGATTGCGCGCGAACGATTTTGAAAAAGGGTATGGAGAAGGAGCAATCGCCAACGCCAGTTTGGTCCGCGCAATCGCCGTAGTAGCTATGGCCCTGGAGTTTGGGGTGTGCGCGGGCGCTCCAACTGAAGACGACGAGTTGCTGCGGGTCTTTCACGGGTATGGAGCGCAGGAGGACGGCGTCAACAAAACTGAAGATGGCGGTGTTGGCGCCGATGCCGAGGGCGAGGGTTAGGACGGCAATGATGGTGAATCCGGGATTCTTGCGCAGAATGCGAATAGCATAGCCAAAATCTCTGACCAGACTTTCTAAGAAAGGCACTCCCCGCTGAGCCCGATACTCCTCTCTAACCGCTTCGACGGCGCCGAATTTCAGTATCGCCTGGCGTTTCGCCTCAGCGGGTGGCAGGCCCGCATCTATATTGTCGGCGGTTTGCAACGCGAGATGCTCCTCTATCTCTTCCTGTAATCGCTTGTCATCGCGCCCCCTCGCCGCAAAGCTGATCAAACGCTTGAAGAGCCTTCTTACTCGTCTCACGGCAAGTCCTCCGCCTTCACTTGGAAGAAACGGCTGATCATTGCCGTCGTTTGCTCCCAATCCCGAGCTTCGGCCTTTAATTGTTTGTGCCCTGCCCGCGTGAGTCGATAAAAGCGCGCCTTGCGGTTATTCTCCGAAGGGCCGCGTTCCGAAGCGATTGCGCCTTCTTGCTCGAGCTTCAGAAGGAGAGGATAGAGGGTTCCCTGATTCAGGGAGAGCACGTCGCCGCTGATCTGCTCGACTCTCCGTGCGATGCCGTAACCGTGCAACGGCCCTAAAACATCGAGCGTCTTCAGGACCATCAGCGCCAGCGTACCCTGCGGAACATCCGTCTTTTCTTTCATGAGTGCCGACCTTTTGGTTTGCAACAGGGAGCATATAGCACTACCTTTGGGAAAGCAACAGGTCAAGTTAGCGCCGGTCAAAATTGGAAGCATCGCGCCTTTCGAGCGCGCAACCCTTCTTCTCTCCCTGCAATCCTCTATAATCGCCTCATGGCCGTGCGCGAAACAGCCGCCATCACCGCAATCCGAGACCGTGGCCGCCGTGTGCGCGGATTCTGGGAGCGCATTAGCGGCGGCTTCGAACTCGAGCAGCTGTGGGATCAATTCGTCTCCGAAGCCCGCGCCAGCTACGGCCTTTTCTCGCATGACGTCGATTGGGATGGGATCGATCGCGAACCCAAACGCTGGAAAAAACCGTTCCGCGTGATGTGGGGTCTGTTCCAGGCGATGCTGATGAAACTCAGCCCCGCACGCCGCATACTGCTGCTTCTTGCCATCATTGTCATTCTGATTCCCACCAACATTCACGTCGGCGGCGGACTCAGTCGCATCAGCGTCTCCTGGTTCGGCTCCGTGATTCTCTTCCTGATTCTCACTCTCGAACTGGCCGACCGCGTCACCTTGAAGCGCGATCTCGAAATCGCACGCGAAATCCAGCAGTGGCTCGTTCCGGCGAAAGCGCCTGAAATTCCAGGCTTGGACATAGCCTTCGCCACGCGCCCGCAAAATACCGTTGCAGGCGATTGCTATGACGCATTCCTTCGCCCCTCTAACGCCGCCGGCGTTCAGCCGCTTGTGATCGCAGTAGCGGATGTAGCCGGAAAGAGCGTCCCCGCAGCCTTGCTTATGGCCACGTTTCAAGCCAGCTTGCGTGCGCTCGCCGGTACATCTGCAACTCTCGAAGAAAACGTCATCGGCCTCGATCGTTATGCCCGCGCGCACAATCTGGAAGGCCGCCGCTTCACGACCGCATTCATTGCCGAAATTGACCCGATACCAGGCGTGATGCGCTATGTAAACGCCGGTCATAATGCTCCGCTCCTGATCCATGCAACCCATTCCGTTGATCGGCTCGAAGACGGAGGGCCGCCGCTCGGCCTGCCGCTCTTTCACGGCGCCGAACCTCACTACGAGAGCGGCAGCATCCAATTAATAGCGGGCGACCTGCTGTTCATCTTCACTGACGGCGTGATCGATGCTGTCAACGAAGACGGCGATGAGTTCGGAGAGGACCGCTTGCGTTCGCTCCTGACCAACCTGCCCAATATCGGCGCCGCGGACCTCCGGGACAGGGTAATGGGCGACCTGAATGACTTCGTCGGAACGGCGCGCCAGCAGGACGACATAACCTGCCTTTTGCTGCGCGTAACGGAAAATCGAACGTAGCGCCTTCTTATGGATGGAAAATCGCTTTCGAAACAAATTTGCGCCACCCTGAAGGCCACGGGATATCAGGCCTACCTGGTCGGCGGCTGTGTGCGTGACATTCTTCTAGGGCGCGAGCCAGCCGACTATGACGTTGCCACGGACGCCACGCCGGACACCGTCCAGAGGATCTTCCCGCGCAGCCTCACCGTAGGCGCGCAGTTTGGCGTCATCATTGTCCTCGACGATTCCGCCCTAGAAAGTCCCGCTCAAGTCGAGGTTGCCACCTTCCGCTCCGATGTCGGCTATACCGACGGTCGCCATCCCGACCGCGTCGCTTATACGAAATCACCCGAGGAAGATGTCTGCCGCCGCGACTTCACCGTCAATGGTCTCTTGCTCGATCCCGAAACGGACAATGTCCTCGATTTCGTGGGTGGGCGGAAAGACATCGAAGCTGGCGTAATCAGAGCCATCGGGGACCCGACGCGTCGATTTAGCGAAGATAAGCTCCGTATGCTGCGGGCGGTGCGCTTTTCTGGTCGTTTTGGCTACGTAATAGAGCCAAATAGCGCCAAGTCCATTGCCGCACTTGCAGCGCGAATTGCCAAGGTTTCCGCCGAGCGTCTCCGCGATGAACTCACCAAAATCCTCACCGAAGGCGCCGCCCGCCGCGGTTTCGAGCTGCTCGATTCAACCGGGTTACTCGTCCATTTGCTCCCGGAAGTCTCTAGAATGAAGGGAGTCGCACAGCCTCCTCAATATCATCCAGAGGGCGACGTCTGGATCCACACCCTTCTGATGCTGGAAAAGCTCGCGGCAGGGTGCCCTTCGACCCTTGCGTGGGGCGTCCTCCTCCACGATGTCGGTAAGCCCCCAACCTTCGCACCACCTGAGATAACTGGTGATCGCATTAGGTTTAACGAGCACGCCGAGGTGGGCACACGCATGGCCGAAGCGATATGCCGACGGTTCAGATTCTCAAACGAGGAAACCGATCAAATTGCGGCTCTTGTCGCCAACCACATGAAGTTCAAAGATGTATTGAACATGAAGCCAGCGACTTTAAAAAGGTTCGTCCGCCAGCAGCGCTTCGACGAGCATCTGGAGCTGCATAGGCTCGATTGCCTTTCCAGCCACGGCAACCTGGAAAACTACCGATTTACAAGGCATTTCGTCGAAACGACGCCACCGGAGCAGGTGCGGCCGCTGCGGCTCTTAACCGGCGAGGACTTGAAATCCATGGGCTTTACGCCAGGACCGGCCTTTCGCGAAATCCTGGAAGCACTAGAAAACGCTCAACTTGACGGTAAAATAACCGATCATGAGAGTGCCAGACGAATGGTCCAGGAGGAGTTTACAAATCTGAAGGAAACGTAAGGTGCTTACTTGCAATATTTTACAAGTTGTTTCGGCTGTAAATTCCAAACAAATAGGGCTTGAATCAATAAGTTTAGCATTGTATGCTCACATTTTATAAGTCACCGGAAGAATGGAAAAGTCCTTTCCCCTTTTCCTGCATCTAACGCTTTAGACGGTCGATTTCCTTGTTGTCGGTCGTTGAATCTTCGTTGTCCAAGGGGGACAACTTGAGCAACAAGCCAAAACGAATCATTCCAGATGAGCTGCCAATACTGCCGGTGCGGGACACCGTGCTGTTTCCCGGCGCGGTAATGCCTCTCCCGGTCGGGCGCGAAAGCTCGCTCGCACTATTAGACTCGCTCGGAACCGGAACAGAGAAGTATCTGGGCGTCGTCGCGCAGCTCGACCCCCGCGTCGAGTCACCGGGTGGCGCAGATTTGCACAGCGTTGGCACACTCGCCAAGGTCCATAAAATGGTCCGCATGCCCAACGGGAACGTCGTCGCATTCCTCGAGGGTCTCGACCGCATCCGCGTTCAGGAAATCCTCGGCCTCAAGCCCTTCTTGCGCGCCAAGGCGGAAGTTCAGCCCGACCTCGAAGACGAGCGCGAACCGGAACTGTTGGCGCTGGAACGCAACGTCAAGGAGCTATTCCGGGAAGTGGTGGCACGTTCGCCGCAGCTTTCGGACGATTTGCAAAGCGAGGTAATGAACATCGACTCGCCGAGCCGGCTCTCGGACTTTGCCGGGGCGACTTTGCCTTCGCTCAACACGATGGTCCGGCAGGAGTTGCTCGAGACGTTCGACGTCCACAAGCGGCTCGAAATGCTGATCAGCGAACTCTCAAAGGAAAAAGAAGTCCTCGAACTGCGCAGCAAGATTCACGATCAGGTTCAGGAGCAAGTCAACCAGAGCCAGCGCGAATTCCTTCTGCGCGAGCAGATGAAGGCGATTCAGAAGGAGTTAGGCGAGTCTGACGACGGCGTTGCCGAAATCGACGAACTTCGCAAGAAAGTTGAAGAATCGGGCATGTCTGCCGAGGCTCGCAAAGAGTGCGATCGGGAACTGAAGCGGCTCTCGAAGATGACGCCAGCTTCAGCCGAATACATGGTCTCGCGGACGTATCTTGAATGGATGACATCCTTGCCGTGGAACAAGACCTCGGCGACCGGCGAAGATCAAATCGACATCTCCAAAGCCGAAGAGATCTTGAACGAAGATCACTACGACCTGGAAAAAGTGAAGCAGCGGTTGCTCGACTACCTAG
>JBOGMU010000277.1:0-37714 GCA_050746865.1 Candidatus Acidiferrales bacterium | reverse complement strand
GTCCTAGTATCCCCCCGATTCCTGAAAGCAAGACGCTCTCGGTTAATAGCTGCCGGATGATCCTCACACTTCCTGCGCCTAACGCGAGCCGTACTGCCAATTCTTTTTGTCGTTTGGTTGATCGTGCGAGCAGCAGACCGGCTACATTGGCTGCTGCTATTAGTAGTACAAGGCCGACCGCCGCCATCAGCACGAAAAGCTCGCTCGAATATGTTCCCCTAGCACCGACGAGCGCACCCTGCGCAAATAAGACCGATACTCTTGGATTGTCTTCCGGCCTCGACATTGCTTTCGCACCGTAAAGCATTTCGTCACGAAATAGAAGATTTGCAGCGGTTTCGGCTGCCTGTCGCCTCACGCCCACTCGAAGACGCGCCAGGATCAAAAGCCATGCGGTTGCCGGATCGTCCGGGTTCGGCTTCCAAGTTTTGCTTAAACGCAACTGCATCGACAAAGGAACCCACAGATCGGCATGATCGCCTGGAGCAAGCCCCTCGAAGCGCTGTTCGGCGACGCCAACAATGTACGTGGGAACACCATTTAGGGAGACCGTTTTGCCAAGCACGGAAACCGAGCCGCCGAACGCCCGCTGCCAATAGCCGTAATTCAACACCGCTGCGGGGGCGGCGGCGGGTTGGTCGTCAGAGGATACAATGATGCGTCCAATTTGTGGGCGCACTCCCAAAACATAAAAGTAGCTTCCGGATACGAACGCAGCCTGAGCCACGCTTGCCGAGCCATTTCCGCTCACGTCAACCGGCATCTCCCCGGCGGAAGCCGCAACACCGGAAAAGAAACGTTCTCGATGACGTAGTTGATAGAAAAATGGTCCCGAGAACGCGCACCCAGTCGGATTGTCGCCTTGAAATCGATTTAAGCAGTCCCGAAACGATTTGAGGCCGTGATAGGAGGGCAGTTTATTCGCCGACCACTGCAACATCACCACTTGCTGGGGATCACTGATGGGCAAGGAACGCAGGAGAAGGGTGTCAATCAGGCTGAAGATGGCGGTGTTGGCGCCGATGCCGAGGGCTAGGGTCACGACAGCGACGGCGGTGAAACCGGGATTTTTGCGGAGCATGCGGAGGGCGAAGCGGGTGTCTTGGAGGAGAGACTCGAGCCGGGGGAGGACTCGTGGGGCGCGGACGGATTCTTTGGTGTGGTCGAGGCCGCCTAATTTGATGAGGGCTTGGCGGCGGGCTTCTTCGGGAGACATGCCGACGCGGAGATTGTCTTCGATATGGAATTGGAGATGGGAGTCGAGTTCGGCGGCGAGTTCGGCGTCGCGGTGATCGCGATGGAAGAGAGCGGCGAGGCGTTTGAGCAGAGCACGAAATGTTTTCATTGAGACGACCTATGCGCGAAAAACGCACAGCCAAGAGTGGCTGCGCCATCGGGGTGCGGCTTTGTGACTGGATACATATTGGAATCCAATATTACAGGGCAGATTTTGGCACGGCGCTGCGGGAGAATGCAATGGCATATTTATTGCTTTTTTGCGCGGCGGGGTGATCCTCATTTGCTGCACGAGGCTAGGGTGGTTTGTGTCGCACCTACGGCGCTGGTTTGTGCTCGGGAGTGATTGCGGAGTTTTGATTGAACGGCATTTAGGGGCCCCAGAAGCGCGGTTATCGTTTGCGGAGTGTCTGGGGCAGTGCCGCGCTGAAGGCCGCAGCTCTACATTTAAATCCTAAACCTATCTCTCTCCACGTCGGTGCTGATTCGCGATGAGGTGAGGCGTTTGACAGGTGGGTGGGCTGAAAACCCCATACGGGGGCAAGAGAAAGCTGCTCGCTACGTAAGGCAAAGGCAACAGAGCAGTAGTAAGCGTAGAGATTTCGGAGCGCGCAGCCTAAGAGCGTAGAAAGAAAAGCAAGAGAGGTCCTCCGGGAGGCTATTCGCGGCCGTCAGTATGACGAGATTTTCGTGGCGTTTGCGTGGTGTATCGGTCGCGCTCTCGTGAATTCAGGAGGTACTCACGGGGGCGAGGATGTGGCAGTCGATCCAGTGGAGGATAGTGAAGGATTCGCGTGTGGTGCGCGCGAGGAGGGCGGCGTGTTCGGCGTCGAATTTTTCCATTTCCGCGGCGGAGAGTTCGCCGCCGATCGCGCGGCAGGCTCGGATGCGGCCACGCCACGTTTTGCGCGTAAAGGGAATCGCCTCGTCGTAGAGGAAGAAGCCGGTGAGGTAAAAATCTTTACCAATCCACGCGGGGCAGGAGGATATGTGGCCGCTCAGATTCGCGGCGGTCCAATCGGGATTGTATTTGAGGATGAGATCTTCGGTTTGCTTTGCGATGGCGTCGCGGCGTGGGAGCCATGCGAGATGGCACGTCATGAGCCTGCCTTCTGGCGTGAGCAGGCGCTTTGTTTCGGCGACAGCGCGGTCGCGGTCGAAATAAAGCCACGATTGCGATGCAGTGATCACGTCGAAGGAGTGATCGGGCAGGCCGGTTTGTTCGGCTAGCGCAACACGAAAGTCTATTTGTAAATTTTGTTCGGCGGCGAGTCTAAGGGCCTCGGCGATTTGTTGTTCGGAGATGTCGATCGCGGCGACCGAGCAACCGCGACGTGCAAATTCGCGTGCGAGATTTCCTGTTCCGGTGCCGAGATCGAGAATTCGTTGACCGGATATGCCGATGCCGAGGGCGGAAAGGCGGTTGAAAAAGCTCGGCGGATAGCCGGTGCGATAGCGGGCGTAGTCGGCGGAGGCGTGGCCCCAATCGAGAATGCGGTCGTGGTCGACGGAGTCCATGTAGCGGCATTGTGACACAAAAGTAAAATGGATTTACTGCAAAGGCGCGAAGTTCCTCTGGGCCTCAGGAGAAAAGCAGCGAAGCCCAGTAGAAAAGCAAATTCAAAAGCGACACAGCCAGGAGTGGCTGTGCCACAGTGCGGAGTGCCTGCGCCACGACTCAGGATTTCGTTTTGCCGCGGCGGGATTTTGGGGCGGCGCGTCTTTGCCGGCTTGCGGCAGATTTGCGGGTGCGAGCGCCTGATTTATTTGCATCGGCGGAAGACTTTTGGGCGGTCGGTGCGGTGGGCTGAGGGTCGCCGGAGGCGGCTTTTGCTATGTCGCCGCCTGCGGCTTTGGCGATGTCCGCGAGGAGGCGGCGCGTTAATACGGAGCGCGGCTCGTCGGTGAGGATGTCTTCGGTGGAGGCGAACTCGTCGCGATGTTTGATGAGGAGCCAGGAATTCTGGCTGCCACCGAAGCCGCGCGTGTGCACGAGCACCCATGAGCCTTTCAGTTTTTTGCCATGTAGCGTGAATTTCAGGTCGCCCTTTTGCAGAGCCGCGTCGATGTCCGGAATATCGGGTTCCCATGTGCCGTTGTCCCAAACCATTACGGTGCCGCCGCCATATTCGCCTTCGGGAATGATGCCTTCGAAGCCGCCGTATTCGAGCGGGTGATCTTCGACGTGCATCGCAAGGCGTTTGACGGAGGGATCGAGGCTCGGTCCTTTGGGAACGGCCCATGAGAGCAGAACGCCGTTGTGTTCGAGACGGAAATCGTAATGGAGGCTCGTGGCGCGATGTTTTTGGATGACGTATTGAAGCTTCGGCGAGGCGGATTGTTTCTTTTGTGGCGCGCCAACAGGCTCGGGAGTGACTTTGAAATTGCGTTTTTGTTTGTAGGTGTCGAGCGGCATTGGTTGGCCTCGCTAGGATGATTGTGACACGTTTTGGTGCGCGATGAGAAGGTGCTGAAGAGAGGCAAGAGTGGTTCTTCGATCCACTCTCCGCGGCCCTCAGAATGACGACAGAATCAAAAACAGCGGCAAATGAGATTTGTTCAGCTAATCAGCCGTCAGAGTTTTTTGAGGCGGGCGGTGGCGGTTTTCAGGGATTGGCGGGTGGCGAAGAAATCGGACCAGGGGTCGGCGCGTTTAAGGCGCGCGTGGAAATTTCCGAGGTTGAAGCTGGATGGATCGAGGGAAGGCTTTACTTCGGTCCAGGCGAGAGGCGTCGAGACGGGCGCATGAGGTCTGCGGCGAACGGAATAGGGGCTGACGACGGTCTGGACTTTTCCGTTGCGTGCGACGTCAATGTAAACGCGGTTTCCGCGCGCGGACAAAGAGTGTTCGGTTGTAAGTTCTTTTGGATATGCACCGGCGAGGCGCTGGGCGAGCGTGGTGGCGAAGGCGAGAACTTCGTCCGAGCTGGGGCCGATTTTGAGCGGGACGAAAATATGCAAGCCGCGGCTGCCGGATGTTTTGGGAAAGCCGTGCAGATCGAGCGAGTCGAGGACTTCCTTGATGAGAAGGCACGCGTTGGCGGCGTCGCCGAATTGTCCGGACATCGGATCGAGATCGACGCACATCCAGTCCGGCTTAGGAAAATATTGCGCGCGACTGCCACAGACGTGAACGGGAATGCAGCCGAGATTTACGAGCGCGAGTTGCGTGGCGAGCGAGCCGCCAACGACGTATTCGGTTGTGGCGCGTTTACCGTGCGCCGTGGCGATTTTTTTGCTAGGCGTACCGTGTGGCAAGCCCAGCGGTTTTTGTTTTTGATAGAAGCATTCGCCGAGCATGCCGTCCGGGCAGCGTTCGAGCGTAAGGATGCGATCTTTGATGTACGGTTGGAGCGCGGGGAAAACTTCGCGATAAAAATTGGCGAGATCGAGCTTCGTGTATCCGTCGTCGGGCCAGAAGACTTTTTCCGGATGGGATACAGTTGCCGCTACGGCTTGGGCTTTCGCTGCCATTCAAGCCTTTCCAACGACTTCCTTTGGATCCTTGTCGTCGCGGAGGCCGAGATAAACAGGATGGCGCAGTTTGCCGTCCTTCGTCCACTCGGTGAAGGAGATTTGGGCTACGAGCTTTGGATCGACGAAGGTGGCGCCGCGTTCGCTTAGCGGTGCCGCGAAAGGCGAACGCGGGAGAACGATGCGCGCGAATTTGTCATGGAGCGAGTGAAGTGTTTTTTCGTCGAAGCCAGAACCAACTTTTCCGACGTAGCGGAGTTGATTCCCAGAATAGACGCCGAGCAAGAGAGCGCCGAAATAGTGGCGCGCGCCCGCAGGTTCAGTGAAGCCGCCAATCACGAATTCGTCCTCCTGGTGGACTTTGAACTTGAGCCATTCGGTCGACCGGCCTTCGAAATAGCGGGAGGCAGCCCTTTTCGCGATCACGCCTTCCAGCTTGCGGCGTGTGGCGACGTTGAAGGCTTTGATGCCGTCGGAGGCTAGCCGCTCGGCTAGGAGCAATGGGGGAGACGGCTGCACTACGCGCTCGAGCGCTTCGCGCCTTGCGGATAAGAGTTGGTTGCGGAGGTCGTGGCCGCCTTCATAGAGGCAATCGAAGACGACGTACTGGGGGCGACCACGGCTTTGTTGGAGGAGTTGAAAACGCGAGATCTTTTTGGCGTCGAAAATTACGACTTCGCCATCGAGTGCGAGCGTCCGCGGCTTGAGTTTTGCGATTTCGGCGGCGATCGCCGGATAGCGTTCCGTGCGATCAATCGCGTTTCGAGAGATGAGGGAGACTTTGCCGCCTTCCTTGTAAGCGAGGATGCGGACGCCGTCATATTTTTCTTCGAACACCCAATCGGGTTTCGAAAAGGGCTCGTCCACGAGGGTGGCGAGCATAGGAGACACTCGGAATGGAACTGTTTCCATGGCACCAGATTTGCTCCCCGAGCCCTTGCCCCGCGGCTTACCTAGCCCGCACGTCGAACTACAGAACCTTCTTCCGAACAATAGCTGAAAAAAGAGGACGGAAGAATCGGGTGGAAAGTGGATAAGTCGAGGGAAAGTTTTCAATTTTATGTCGTCCAAGTCTGACAAGATGCCGCGCTGAAGACTGCCTCGCTACGTTTCAACTTACTCCGAAGCCTTTGCAAGCTCAGGGAAGCGTGCTTCGGCGTCTAGGGAATATTTATACATAAAGTACACGCAATCCCCAATTTCGCGGGCGGCGTTGAGGGAAGACGCTGGTTTGTTGCCTGGCCCAATTATGGCGTTGAGAGGAGATTGGTATGCCCGACGCGGAAGAAAGACAAGTGGAAGAAAAAGCGCGAGAAGACGCGCGCGAAGGCAAGTCACCCAGCACGCAGGCAGGAGAATTTGTGCGGGAAGAGATACATCATGTGAGAGAAGGCAAGCACGGGGCGCGTTCGCCGCAGCAGGCGATTGCAATTGGTCTTTCGAAAGCACGGCGCGCGGGCGTGAGGCTGGCGCCGCCGAAGCGCGGCAGCGCAAAAATGAAGCGGCAGGCGGCGCGCGATACGCGAAAGGGACGGCGCGGTTCTCGTAGACGAGTCTCCCGGACACGTTCGCGGGCAGTGAGTGGTGCGTTGCGACGTGAAGGGCATTCGGCTACATCGCGACGGAACCTTTCGCGGCAGACGCGGTCGGCGGCAGGCCGGCGAGGATCGCGATCGCGCCATCAGGCAGCCACGAAGGCGGTCCGGACCAAGGGCACGGCAGAGATGCGAAGCGCGGCGCGGAAGGCCGCACGGACAAGGGCGCGGCATCGGAAAGCGGCGTAGGCTTTAAGACCGCGTGTTCGAGTAGGGATAGTGAGGAATGCTTGCTGCGGGTGAGTCCGCGCAGAGGTATGGCGCTTCGCGCCGGTCTTGTATGTCTGAGCTGAAGCTCTGGCCGCGAAGGCGTTCGTTACGAAGCGAAGGACAAGGCGCCGGCGAGACGCCAGCGCTACAAGAAAACGGCCTGCGAGACGCTGGCGCTACGGTGAGGAGGAATGCGATGGCAGCTTCGGTGTGGAAGGGGGCGCTTACGTTTGGACTGCTTTCGATTCCGATTCGGCTGTACGCGGCCGCGCGAAGCCAGCGTGTGGCTTTGCATCAATTACATGACAAATGCCACACGCGATTGCGTCAGCCGCTCTTTTGTCCTACGTGCGACAGGATCGTCAATCGAAACGAGGTGATCAAGGGGTTCGAGTACGAGAAAGGGCATTACGTCATCGTAGACAAAGCCGATTTGGCGAAGATCACGCCGGAGTCTGGGCGTTCAATGGAGTTGCTGGCTTTTGTGAAGGTCGAGCAGATCGACCCCATCTTTTTCGATTCGTCATATCTAGCGCTGCCCGACAAAGATGCGGATAAGCCGTATCAACTGTTGCTGAAGGCGCTTGAAGAGACGCAGCGAGTGGGGATTGCCAGATTTACGATGCACCAGCGGACGTACACGGTGTTTGTGCGTCCACGGGACGGCGGTATCACGATTCATACGATGTATTTCGTGAATGAGATTCGCCAGGTAGCCGGATATGGCGAGCGGGCCAAGAATTTGCAGTTGCGGCCGCAGGAGTTGAAGCTGGCTGAGCAGTTGGTCGAAAGCCTTGCGGAAGATTTCAATCCGGCGCAATACCACGATACGTATGAGGATGAATTGCGTGCGCTTATAGAAGCCAAGCAGAAGGGTAAGGCTGTGGCGGAGAAGGCGCCGCCCAAACATGCGAAGGTGATCGACATCATGGATGCTCTGAAGAAGAGCGTTCGGGAAGCTGAGGAGGGCGCTCCAAAACGGCGGAAGCCGGGGCCGGCGGCCGTCAGTGGGCGGAGACATGTGAGGCGGGCGGCAAGTTAAGAGCGCGTCGGTGAGAACATTCCGTCGGCGGTTCATAGTTGGGACAGAATGCGAAGGCAATACCTCAGGGGCTAAAGCCCATTCTAAATAGACGGCTTCTATGTCGGAGCTGAAGCTCCGATCCCCTGAGCGCATTCTAAACAGGCGATTTTTATCTCGGGCCGAAGAACCCGCGCCACATGGGCGTAGCAGGGCGAGTTGGTGCGCTTCTGCTTGTAAGTACGTGCCTCATGTTCTACAGTCTAGCCAAGCGAACAATTTCAGCCGTTCAGGCACGGTAAAAATCCCCTTTCAAGGCGCGCCGCTCGCATTTTAAAAGGAATAGATGAAAGGCAAAAGATCACACGGAGGAAAACGTGTCGGCGGGGACCGAGTGAAACGAACATCGGACAAGCCGACACAGAATTTATTGATTGCGGCCGTGGGTGCTTCGGCTGGAGGCGTAGAAGCGTTCACGGAGTTGATGCGGGCGCTGCCCACGGATACGGGAATAGCGTTTGTGCTGATCCAGCATCTCGATCCCAAGCATCACAGCATTCTCACCGACCTTATTTCCCGCGAAACAAAGATGGGCGTGAATGAGGTGACGGACGGGATGCGTCTGCAACAAAACTGCGTCTACGTAATTCCGCCGAATACCACGATGACGCTTTCCGATCACACGCTGGCCCTCAGCCCACGCACGCAGACGCCGGGAACGCACATGTCCATCGATCACTTCATGCGCTCGCTGGCCCAGGAACAGGGACCGCGAGCGATTGGCATAGTGCTTTCCGGTTTTGGTTCCGATGGCACGCTGGGGCTGGCGGAGATTCGGGCGCAAGGAGGAGTGACGTTCGCCCAGGACGAGTCCACAGCGAAATATGACGGGATGCCGCGAAGCGCGATAGCTGGGGGCCATGTCGATTACGTACTGCGACCAAAGGAAATAGCACGGGAACTTGTGCGAATCGCGGCACATCCTTACCTGAGAAGCAAATCCGCCCCATCGGAGATGGAACCGGCATCGCGCGAGAATCCGGGGCTGAGCGCGATCTTTCAGTTGGTGCGCAGAGCCACCGGACTCGATTTCACACATTACCGGCAGACGACGATCCTGCGGCGAATTCAGCGGCGGATGATTGTGCACAAGATGGAGCGGCTGGCGGAATATGTCCGGTACGTGCAGAGGAATCCAGCGGAGATCACGGCGCTGTACCATGACATGCTGATTACAGTGACCAGTTTCTTCCGGAATCATGGTGTCTTCGAGAGGATGAAGGAAGAGATCTTTCCCCAGGTGGTTACAAACCGGTCTCCGGAATCGGCGATCCGGGTGTGGACGCCGGCGTGCGCGTCAGGCGAAGAGACATATTCGGTCGCCATCGCACTGCTGGAATATCTGGGCGAGAAGTCGTCGCAAACGCCGATGCAATTCTTCGGTACGGATGTGAGCGAGAACAGTATCACCAAAGCTCGGGCGGGATCGTATCCGGAAAACATCCAGGGCGACGTTTCGGAGGAGCAACTGCAACGCTTTTTCACGAAAGCCGAAGGAGCATACCGGATCAACAAGACCATTCGCGACATGTGCATTTTCGCTCAGCAAAATGTGCTGAACGATCCGCCCTTTTCGCAGATGGACATCATCTGTTGCCGGAACCTGCTGATCTATTTGGAGCCGGTGCTTCAGAGCAAGGTGATTTCGCTGTTTCATTATGCGTTGAAGCCGAACGGGTATTTGATCCTGGGAACATCCGAGGGTGTGGGAGCGGCGGCGAATCTCTTCTCGCCCGTGGATCGAAATCAGAAGATTTTCGTGAAGAAGGGTATGGCGGCGCGCCAGACGATGACCTTTTCGCTGAATCCGCACGCGGAACGGCCGGAGTACGGAGCGCGCGTGCCGGCAAGACAGGCGGACACCACGACGAATTATCTGGAGGCACAAAAGGAATTCGACCGGCGGCTGCTGGCGCACTACATTCCGGCAGTGGTGTTCATTAACGACGATATGGAGATCGTTCATACGCGCGGCGACGTGAGCCGCTACCTGAAACTACCGGCCGGGCGGGCGAGCCTGAACATCGTGAAGATGGCGCGCGAAGGATTGCTGTTCGATTTGCGCAAGGCGATCATGCAGGCGAAGAAGGAGAACAAGCCTGTAAAAAAAGAAAATGTGCAGGTGAAGAACGGCAATGGAAGCGAAGACCACGAAGGTTCGAAGGAACGGACGCGAATGGTGAACATCGACGTGGTGCCATTTCAAATCGGAAATCTCAATCAGCTGTACTTGATGATTCTCTTCCAGGACGCTACCAAGGAGACAGCGCCACGAGGCGGGCGAGCGAGAGAACTAAAAGGAGTGGAGGCGCCGCACCGGGACACAGTACGCGTGGCCAAGCTGGAGGAAGAAGTCGCGGCGACCAAGGATTATCTGCAATCGGTGATTGAGACGCAGGAAGCGACGAATGAGGAATTACAATCCGCGAATGAAGAGATTCTTTCGAGCAACGAAGAACTGCAAAGCACGAACGAGGAACTGGAGACGGCAAAGGAAGAGCTGCAGTCCGCAAATGAAGAATTGACGACGGTCAACGACGAGCTTCGCAACCGCAACATGGAGATCACGCAGATAAACAACGACCTGTTGAATCTCTTCGCCAGTATCGACACGGCTGTGTTGATGGTGGGCAGCGATTTGACGATCCGTCGTTTCACTCCGCGCGCCGAGAAGCTGATGGGATTGATTCCGGCGGATATCGGGCGGCCTTTTTTGAACATCAATCCGAACGTTGAGGTGGCGGAGTTGCGGCAGATGCTGCTGAACGTAATTGCCTCGCATCGTTCCGTGGAAAAGGATGTCACGGACCGAAACGGGATGCGCTATCACGTGCGGATCCTTCCCTATCGAACCGTGGAAGGCGCGCACGATGGAGCGGTAGTCACGATGGTGAGCGAGCTTCCACTGAAGTAGGATTCCCTACAATACAAATAGAACGTCAATCAGCGGGTGGCTATGTAGTATTATGGGCGCCCAAGCCCCTCGCGCTAGTAAGGAAGACGTGCGTGCGCAAAAATACCCCGCGGCGAGATCGAACAACGAAACCCGCGGATGTGCGCGCCGATCGGCCGGGCCTCAATTTCCGCCCGCAACTAAACTTTCCCATTACCATTTTTCGATCTTTGCTGGAAAGCCTGGAAATCGGGGTGGCGCACGCGAGCGTGGACGGCGACATTCTTTGGGCGAATCCGCGTTTCGCGGAGATTTTCGGGCGGCCGACACATAAATTAACCGGCTCGAAATTGAAGACGCTTGTTCACGTAGCCGGCTGGGATTCGCTAGCGACGGCGCTGAAGCAGGGTGAGCGCGAATTCGCGAAGGGAACGATGACCGTGTTCGCGGAGGACCTGTCGCCTGGGCGGTCCATTGAGCTTGTCTTTACGCCGATTATGGCAGGCGCCCGGCCTACGGTGGAAATTGTGGCGACGGAAGTGACCGAGCTCGCGAACGCAACCAAAGCACTGAAGCAGTCCGAGGCGTCGCTACAATCGCTCTCGGCGAGATTGCTGCAAATTCAGGACGAGGAGCGCCGCCGCCTGGCGCGCGATCTGCACGACACCACCGGACAAGAGCTATCCGTTGTGATCATGGCGCTGGATCATCTCGCTAAGCAGCTAGCCGGTTCGCCGGGTGAGCGTCAAAAATCGGCATCGGATTGCGTAAATCGGCTGCGAAAAGTAGAGAACGATTTACGGACGCTTTCGTATGTGCTGCATCCGCCTTTGCTGGACGAGATGGGCCTTGCGTCGGCCTTGGGCTGGTACCTGGATGGCTATCAGAAGCGGACGGGAATCAAAGTGGAACGGGACATTCCGCCGGGAGTCCCGCGCTTTTCGGCCGAGAAGGAAACGGCGCTGTTTCGAGTGATTCAGGAATGCCTCACGAATGTCTATCGGCACTCCGGGAGCCGTTGCGTGCACGTCCGCTTATCGGTCGGCCCGCGGGGAATAGAAACGACCGTGCAGGACCAAGGCAAGGGCTTCGAGAGTGACGCTCTCTCCAAAGAGCCGAATTCCGGCGTCGGCATTCAGAGCATGAAGGGGCGATTGGAGATGGTGGGCGGTTCATTTGAAATATCGTCCAACCGGGCGGGCACGCGGGTAGTGGCCACCGTGCCGCTTGAAGTAAACGAGGTTCTCACGAGCGAGGATCAGGAGAAGGATGAGGAAGACCGCCGCCGACAGGACGATCAGGTTGTGCGGCGGCGAATCCTGATCGCGGACGATCACATGATAGCCCGCCGGGGAATTCGCACGCTCTTCGATAACCAGCCCGATCTGGAGATCTGCGGCGAGGCATCCGACGGGTTGGAGGCGCTGGAGCAGACGAAGGTATTGAAGCCGGATCTCGTCATTCTGGACTTGAGTATGCCTAAGATGGGTGGTCTGACGGTCGCGACCCAGATACGAAAGGCCGGCATCGAAACAAAGGTCCTCGTCTATACAAGCCACTCATATTCCCAGTTGGAAACTACCGCAATGGCAGCCGGGTGCGACGGCTACGTAGTGAAATCAGATGCTACCCATGACCTTGTCCGCGCGACCCGTACGGTGCTGAATGGCGGCAGGTTCTATCGGACCGAGATGCCGAGTGCTCGGTCCGCCTAGACGCTTTGCTTGCTCAAGCGGAGGCATACGGCGCCGACCTAAATAGAAGACCCGACTGGTTCTAAGCTCTCCACCCGATTGTTCTATCAGGCAAGTTCCGCGATGCTCATACCGTTCGGCATTGCCACAAAATCAACCAGGAGGGAAATCCAATGGACAGCAAACCTTGGGAAGTTGCGGTAGTGTCCTCCAGTATTGAGCACCGTCAGGACGTAGCCGGGATGCTTTTCCGGTTAGGGCTTGATCCCATCTGCGTGTCTACCGTAGACCAGTGCCGAGAGCTTCGCGCCAGACCCAACCTGGGCTTGGTGTTCTGTGATCGCCGAGTGAAGGACGGCGACTACCGGGACGTCTTATCCGTTGTGAATGCAACAGATGCACAACAATTGGACAATGAAGCCAAGGTCGTGATGATGGCCGATTTAGATACTCCCGAAGAGTATCAGCAAGCCAGGCAGCACGGTCTCTTCGATGTGATCCCCGCGCCTTGCCGGGCTACCGATGTGGAGTGGATGGTCATCCAAGCCAAACGGAACCGCCGCCCAGGTAAAGAGCTTCTCGCGCCGTCGCGCAACCTATCGCTGCTCTGGAAAGCCGCCGGAGCGGGCGCCTAACGAATCTCTCGTTCGAATATCCCAAACTTGCATTGTCCACTTTAATGCGGGAGCTTGTTCAAGCGGCATGGCTTGATTCTTCGCGCGTTGAGTCGGCACGTGCAGAAGGCTTTCCCGCGGAGGCGCTGCCTGAAGCGTTGAAATGCTTGAGGATACGGAGCAATGAAAGAGCGTCCGTGAGAGCCTGCCGTTCATCGAGGCTATCACTTTTATTCTGCAAACGCAGAAACCGAAGCGAAATAAGGCGCTCCACATCTTCGATTTTGCAGGTCAACCTCGCCTGATCGCGTTCCAGGATAAGTTCTTGAAGAGGACGCTGCCACTGCGGAAATTTGAGTTCGCTCATGTGCGTATTCCCGGGACTGGGCACACCTATACGGGCTTGAACTGTGTTCAAGGACCGTCAAAGCTTGCGCATGACAGTGCAAAAGGCATGCCAGAGTCTGATCTGCCGGAAGTGGCTCCAATTGTATGGTTTAGCAGCGCCTCGTCTGCGGTGTGGGCGCAAGTGCCTGGGTAAAAATTCTCCAGAAGCCGACCGAGGGCGTGACCGCAGTGCAGCGTTGACGAAAATCGCGGAGACTATTAAAGTAAATGAAGGTCGCGATGGCGGCCTTTTTTGTTGTCTGCTGGGAGGTCGTACAATTGGCAGTACATCAGATTCTGGATCTGATTATCCTGGTTCGAGTCCAGGCCTCCCAGCCAATTTTCTAACCTCTCGGAAACGAAACACCTAGAACCTGGGTACCTTCGCTCAACCATTCTGCCAGTATTGGCTCTTGCCCTATATTAACCGGGAAGGAAAGCAACGGCGAATCGAACCGTTAGCATTTATCTGTGCCGGATAGCGCGGCCCACGCGATGGCCTCGGCGTCACTTCGGTTCTGGTGCGTGCAGAGCGTCTTTTACCTCAACATTGTGATACGCGACAATTTTCCACGTCCCGCTTCGTCGCACTATCACTTGTAACAGCCGGGTGCGCAGGCGCCCTTTCGCGTCAAAACTATCGCTGCGAGCGCCGGGTATTTTCGCTCCGGTCACCGCAGTAAGCACTTCCACCACGGCCACATCCGGGGTAGGAAATTGGAGCGAGACGATGTCCTGCTGGAGGGTGCTACCGAGGAAGATCGTCTTAAATATCTGGCCGTGCTCCGCGAGGAAAGTGTCATGTCCCGTATAAAACGCGCCCAGGATGTTCGTAAATGTCCCATCCGCCGCGAAGTGGCTCGCGTATGCGACGGCATCTGCTTTATTCCATGCCGCAGTTTCGGCTTCAATGATGTTGCGTATGGCAGCCGTATCGTTGCCACTTTGAGCTAATGCTGGAACCGCGAGAAGGCCCATAAGTGAACTAAGGAAGGCAACGAGAGTTACTTTCGCTATCGTCATAGTAGGCTCCGGACCGGATCGAGTTTTTGTACAAGGTGAGACAGTTTACGTCGGAGCGAGAAACGTCGAAGAATTTCTCACGCCGTGCTTGGCTTCCCAGTTAGAAACCCTTGATCCCCGCCGCAGGGCTGCACCGTGCACCATGCGCGTGGCCGAGGTATTGCTGGGATTTGGCTCTCGTGGCCTTCGCAGGCGGGCAGATAATACCACACCGGATTCGCAAGCGACTATCGTCTGCGCTTTGCCGAACATCGGTTATCAAGGTTCTGGCTCGCTATTACGTGTTCCCGTAGACGGGGATTGCGGCTCCGTGGATGAGTGCCGCTTCGTCGCTGCATAGGAAGAGGACTACTCGCGCGATGTCTTCCGGCTTTGGCCATCTGGAGAAGTCGGCATCGGGCATTGCTTTGCGGTTCGCTTCCGTGTCAATGATGCTGGGCAGAATTGAATTTGCGCGCACGCCCGTGCCTCGGAGGTCGGCGGCGAGCGAATCGATCATCGCAACGGCGGCGGCTTTTGAGGCGGCATACGCGGAAGCTCCTGCTGGAGGCTCTAGCGCCGCACGCGCGGCGACATTCACGAGGCAGCCGCTTCCTTGCCTGAGCATCACGCGAACAGCTGCGCGCGCGAGGACAAATCCGGATCGCAAATTCAGCGTGAGCATGCGCTCGAGATCGGCGTCGGAAAGCTCCCACAGTTTTGAGCCGCCGATGTACCCGCCGACTGTGTTGACGAGCGCGTGAACGTGCCCTTGCTGTGCGACTACTCCATCGATAAATTGTTTTACGGACGCTTCGTTTGTCACGTCGACTTGCTGGCCATGCAGCGCCGCTGCAGCTTCATTCGCCTGGCTCTTGAGTGCCGCAAATTCGGCTTCGTTGCGGTAAGGAACGGCGACGGTGTCTCCCTCTTTAAGAAAAGCGAGGGCCACAGCGCGTCCTAAGCCGCCGGTGCCACCTGCAACGATTACGATCCTGCGAATATGGTTAGCCGCTGAATTTGGCGACATGGCTTTGCCTTTCGGAAGTGCAATGACCGTGGCGTGAAGCGCGGAAGAGCTTGTCACAAGAATTGCTGCGGTTCAAGGAGCCAAGAGTTTCAAATTCAGTTTGCGATAGGGCCTAGTGTCTGTCTGGAAGCTCGTCTTCATAAGTGAGAGGGCTTTGAGATGATCGGCCCGATTGAGACCGGCGACACAGTCCGAGGGAACAAACAATTTGAAGTCTCGCACGTACATTTCGCCCGCGGTTAAGAGAATGCAGGCGGAAGTTGTGAGCCCCGCCAGAATTACTGTGCGGGTTCCCAGTTTTGAAAGGATTGCATCGAGCGGGGTGGAATAGAACGCCGAGTGCTTTGGTTTGAGGATGAAGTAATCGTCGCCCTCGGGTAACAGAGTTTGCGTCAGCAGCCGACCTGCGGAATTGGCGCGGCGAGCGTGCTCGATTACTATTCGGCGTTCGGATCGCCATTTATCGTGATTGTCGTTGACGTAGATTGCGGGAATGCCGCGTTCGCGGCAGCGGCTCTTCAGCGCCGAGATGTTTTTCGCAAGTCTCGGAACGTGTTTGAGCAAGTAGCCGTTATTCGGAAAATCGAGAGCATTGATCACGTCAACCAGGATCAGAGCTACAGGGGAAGTGTCGGAAACGTTGCCATGAAGATCGGCGTTTCTGCCGCGAGCAGTTGCCATACATAACGATTATGGCATGCATCGCTGATGCGCCCGGTCACGGCATTGCCGGTTGCGCTTGCGATAGTATGATCTGGACGCATGCGGCGTTCCTGCCTCGCTGCGTGACTTCCAAACTGATTGCGAAAGAGGAGTTTATGTCTTTCCATTTTGAGAGATGCGAGAGTGGCGGGTGCTGTGTTCGGGGCCGCGTGTTTGGATCGCTACTCTGCATTTGCGCGCTGATGCTCATGGCTTCGGCGGCGTCGGCTCCAGCGGCTGTGCCGGCGCAAACCGATCCAGTGGACTTCAATGCTTGTACGATTTTTAGTGCGGCTGACGCCGCGCAGGTGCTTGGCGTCGCCGTGCGTCCGATTACCAGTGTTGGAGGCTGCTCGTATGAAGCGGCGGGGGAAACGTCCGGCGGTTGGCGGCGGAACACGGCGGTTAATGTGTATAAGTACAAATCAGCGGCCGACGAGACGTCCGCCTGGGGCGATCAAAAAATTCTGCACCACTTCGAGCCGGGAAGGAAAAATCTGACTGTGGTGAGCGGCATCGGCTCAGAGGCGTATCTACAGATCGTGCCCGACCGAAACGCTTTTGAAGCGACGATCTGGGTGCACAAGAATCTTTCGCACTTTAGGCTTATTGCGTTGAGCGAGCAGAGCCCTTCGGCGGACGTGATGAAGGCTGCCGCACAAAAAATTGCTGCGAAACTTCCGTAAGGCAGCGATTGGCAGGCGGTTTCCTGAGTCGGCTACACAGAGCGGGACATTTTCCAGTTGAGGGGCGGGAGTTCGATGCCGAGGCGCTTCAGGTGGGCTTTGGCGTATTCGGCTGCCTTCTCTTTGCCTTCTTCGATATCGTCGACCGGCTCGGAAGGAGCGATCCATCTTTTGTTCTTCACGTCGAACACAGACGCCTGAACTCCTTGTGCGTTGTGCTCCGAGAATAATCTCAAGTGTTCGCCGTCCGTTTTCACTTCAGCCCAAAAGCCTTGGTCGAGCATCGGGATCCTCTTACGATTTTCAGCCGGTATTCATTCTTACACGAACGATGGGATTGCAGTCACGTAATCCCTCGGTGCAGGCTTGGGCCCGAGAATGCCTGCTGTTATTCTTAGCAGGAGACCGGCCTTGAAAGGAGTCACTGTGCGCCCTAACATTGTGCCGGGAGCCGCTTTTCCCAATTATGAGTTGCCCGATCATACAAAGACGAAACACAAACTCAGCGAGTTGCAGGGCGACGATCCACTGATCCTCACGCTCGCGCGCGGGCACTATTGCCCGAAGGAACACCAGCAACATCTGGAGCTCGCTGCGTTTTATCCGAAAATCGCTGTGGCGTACACGCAAATCGTAACGATCACGACCGATGAGCACCACACTCTTCAGGAGTTTCGGGCATCCGTTGGTGCTCAGTGGCCGTTTCTCTCCGACCCTGGCCGCATTGTGCAGAAGGACCTCCAAATCCAGGAATACACCGACCCGGACAACGATCCGATGGTTCCGCACACGCTCGTGCTTAAGCCGGGTCTTATAGTCCACAGCATCTACAACGGGTATTGGTTCTGGGGGCGGCCCTCAATCGCCGAGCTCTGGAGGGACCTGCGCGCCGTGACAGCCGAAATCCGCGCTGACTGGGATCTGAGCAAGCCAGGGCTCCGTGAGGCTTGGGACTCGGGCGATCTATCCGCTTTTCACGGTTGGAACAAACAGCCAAATCAAAAAGCGCCTCCGGCTCGGAAGCAGAAATAAAGCCGCGAGCGCAAGTTGCGTTTTGGTGATCGCGTCTCGCGCCGTCCTGAGGTCGATGTAGGCGCGCCACGGATCTGTCTGATCTGGGGAGTGCGCCCACGCATGCTTGTGCATTCTCTTCTCCGCTTTCGCGAATGCGGCTGGTTGCGATAACCTAGAAACCGACTACAAATGACTGATTCCAAAAAGTTTTACCTTACTACTCCGATTTACTATGCCAATTCGCGCCCGCATGTCGGGTCGGCTTACACGACGATCGTTTGCGATGTCATCGCGCGTTATAAGCGCATGTGCGGCTATGACGTCGCGTATCTGACCGGCACGGACGAGCACGGCGTCAATATTGAACGTGCTGCAGAAGCGCAGGGAATCACGCCGCAGCAGCTCGTCGATAAAAATCAGCAGATTTTTCGCGATCTGTGGAAGCTGCTTGGCATCCAGTACACGGATTTTGTTCGCACTACTTCGCAAGAGCACGCGCGCGCCGTACAGACGCTCGTGCGCCGCACGCTGAAGCGCTCGCCCGACGCAATTTACAAAAAGAAATATGAAGGGCGCTACTGCATTTACGACAACCTTTATGTGAGCGACACGCCCGAGCCCGCGAACTGCCAGATCTGCGGTCGGCCTGCCGAGTTGATCTCCGAAGAGAATTATTTTTTCCGGCTTTCGGCTTACCAGCAGCGCTTGCTGGAGTTCTACGCTGCGAATCCGCAATGGGTCCAGCCTGATTTTCGTTTCAATGAGGTGAGGAGCTTCGTCGAGGCAGGACTGAAGGACGTTTCGATCAGCCGCAAGACGATCAAGTGGGGCATTCCGTGGCCGGACGATCCTGAGCATGTTTTCTACGTCTGGTACGACGCCCTCACCAGCTACATGAGCGGCATCGGCTACGGCGAAGGCGAACTCAGCCTTTCAGGGGGTCGGAGCTTCAGCTCCGACATAAACACCGCAGATAAAGAGAGGGCTTTAGCCCCTGAGGGAGCGCTTTCCATCTCCGAAGGCAACGCCAAATTCAATAAATTCTGGCCCGCCGACGTGCACATGATCGGCAAGGAAATCATCCGCTTCCACGCGGTCTACTGGCCCGCGTTCCTGATGGCCGCTTTTCCGGACTTGCCGTTGCAGAAGTACATGCCGAAAAAAATCTTTGCCCACGGCTGGCTCCTTTTCGAACAGGAAAAGATGAGCAAATCGAAAGGCAACGTCGCCTATCCCGAGCCGATCGTCAATGGACTGAATCAGCTGGCTGGCGTTCGTGTTGGCAACGACGCCTTACGCTATTACCTGCTGCGCGAAACCATCTTCGGCCAGGATGGCAATTTCTCCCGCGAAGCTTTGCTGACTCGATACGAAGCTGATCTCGTAAACGGAATCGGCAATCTCGTGAGCCGTACATTGGCTATGATTGAGCAATATTTCGAAGGCATCGTCCCGCAGCCATCGCAAGACTCACCCTTCAATCTGCAGTGGTATGGCGAACAGACCAAAGAAGGGTTTGTATTTTTCTTCGACTACCTCAATGTCGGCGAATCGACCTCATTCCTTCCTCAGTTCGTCTCAAAAGTCGCCGAATTGATTTCGAAGCTCGACGCTTATCTGGCGGAGCAAAAGCCTTGGAAGCTTGGCAAAAGCCAAATTCTTGCGGACATTCTATATACGGCAGTCGAATGCGTAAGAATGATTGCCGTTCTGGCGCACTCGATCATACCCGAAGGAACTCAGAAGATTTGGCAGCAGCTCGGTCAGACGGACGATCTCGCGACGGTCCGGCTGGACAAATTGAAGTGGGGTGGCATGAGACCGGGAACGCCGGTTCGAAAGCCCGAGCCCATTTACCCGCGAGTGGACAAAAAACAAGCAATGGAGAAAATCGAAGCCATGGAAAGCGAAATCAAGAATCCCGGCGCACCTGCGCCCGCTCCGAGAGCAAACGAAACCGACTCAGCCATCGAGCCGGGGGCGTCGAAGGCAGCCGCCGCGAGTGCCGCCTCGGGAACACCAAGCCAACAACCGGGCGGCCTAGCTACTAGCCACTCGCCACTAGCCACTGACTCGAAGATTGCCATCGACGATTTGATGAAAGTCGATCTCCGCGTGGGCGTGATCAAATCGGCCGAGCGTATACCGAACGCGGACAAGCTGCTGAAGCTGCAAGTCGACATCGGCGAAGAAGTCCGTCAGATTTTGGCAGGCATCGCGCTCGCCTACACACCCGAAGAATTGGTTGGACGCAAGGTCGTCGTCGTGGCCAATCTCGCGCCCAGAAAGATGCGCGGCCTCGAATCCAACGGCATGCTCCTCGCCGCCTCGGTGGCCGACGGTAAACCCGTCCTCTGTACGTTTGCCGAAGACATCGTGCCTGGAGCGAAGGTCAAATAGGGGCTGCCTTTGGTGTTGATTCTGTAGCGGACGACCCGCCTTTCGGTCGGGCGATTTTTGGCTTTATGTGGTATCCCCGACATCTTGCCGGCGGGTTTGCTTTTGTAGCGGCGGCGATGTTCGCGCGCGCTTCTCGATGGGCGCATTTGACGCCCGCAACGGGCTAACTCGACGCGAATATAAAGCGAAGATTCTAATCGCAACTGCGTAGAATTAAAACTTAAGCTAAGTCTTGCATTATCAGCGCGCGATGCCTTTCTAATCGCAATCAAAACGCAAATCTGTAAAACTGGAAAGTCAGAATTCGCAATGCAGATCATCGACTCACATGCGCACCTGGAGGGCAATGCGTTTGCGGAGGATCGTGAGCCGATGCTGGATCGCGCCCGTGCGGCCGGCGTCGAGACGATCCTCGCAATCGGCAGCGGTACGAGTCCGGCCGAGCGCATCGATGCTGCGATTCCGTTCGCCGAGCAGCACGACTGGATCTACGCAACGGTGGGCGTCCATCCGCACGATGCCAGCGTTGCCACCGAAGATCATTTTGCGGCGCTCGCCGAATTGGCGAAGCATCCGCGCGTGCTGGCCTGGGGCGAGATGGGCCTCGATTATTTTTACGATCATTCGCCGCGCGACGTGCAGCAGCAAATCCTTCGACGGCAGCTCGCGTTAGCGCGAGCTGCGAAGCAGCCGATCGTGATTCATTGCCGCGATGCGTGGCCCGATTGCCTCGCGATCCTCGAAGAGGACTGGGCATCGAGCGGGCTCGGCGGCATCTTTCATTGCTTCACGGCAACGATAGAAGAAGCTCGGCGCGGCCTCGACATGGGGTTCATGATTTCGTTCGCCGGCAATTTCACGTATCCGAAGATGAAGCACCTTCACGAAGTGGCGCGGCAGATTCCGTTGGACCGAATCCTCACGGAAACTGATTCGCCCTTTCTCGCGCCGCAAATTCGTCGTGGCAAACGGAACGAACCTGCGCTCGTGGTTGAGGTGGCGCGGGCCTTGGCAGATGTGAGAAACTTAGCCAGCGAAGAAGTGGCATTCCGCACCGCGGAGAACTTCCGGGCGTTTTTCAAGCTGAATACGCCGGTTGCTTCGGGCAGACAAGGGGCCAGTTAACCACACAGGATGGCGTTCGCCGTTCAGCTCGCGAAAGGCATTTTTGATCTGGTCCGGGACGATCTGGCTCTCGTCGAGCAGGAGATCGCCGCTCAGAATGGCGGCGCGATTGACCCCGTCGTCGAAATCACCAGCTATCTGCGCGAAGGCGGCGGCAAGCGCATGCGTCCCGCACTGCTCTTGCTTTCTTCAGCTGCTTGCGGACATCGCGGTGAGAGCGCGATTCGGCTCGGTGCCGTCGTCGAAATGATCCACAGCGCCACGCTCGTCCATGACGACGTGATTGACGGCGCAAATACCCGCCGCGGACGTCCGAGCGCCAACGCACGCTGGGGCAATCACATGAGCGTGCTGGCCGGCGATTGGCTGTATATGCAGTCGTTTGAGATGGCCCTGCGCGAGCGCAACTTTGCTGTCCTCGATATTCTGATCGATCTCACCCAAAACATGGTGGAAGGCGAGCTGCTGCAACTGATGCGGCTCGGGCAAATCGATGTCACGGAAGCGGAAGCCACAGAGCTTGCGTATCGCAAAACAGCGTGCCTCTTCAGTGGTTGCGCGCGGCTGGGTGCCGTGCTCGGAAAACAGCCGGAGCGCATTGAAGAGGCCCTCGCGGAATATGGCCGCAATGCCGGGCTCGCGTTTCAGTTGGTGGACGACCTTCTGGATTTCACCGCATCGCTCGAAAAGCTCGGCAAGCCCGTGCTGAGCGACCTGAAAGAAGGGAAGGTCACGCTTCCTCTGATCTTTGCGCTGCAGACGGCGGCGTCGAATGGCAATGGGCACGGCGAGGGCCGCTCGCTTGTCGGGAAAGTTCTCGAAGAGCGTGAGTTTGTCAGCGTGCGGCCGGAACAGATTACACGGCTTGTCCGCGAAACGGGTGCGCTCGAACGTGCTTCAAATCTGGCTCGCGCTTATGTGGAGCGGGCCAAGACATGCCTGGCCGAGTTGCCGGACACGGAATATCGCCGCGCTCTTCTCGCCGTGCCCGATTTCATCCTCGAACGCGAAAACTAATTCCTAGTTGGGCGTCGGTGGCGTGATTTGCCGTCCGGCTCCGCGCATATCGGCCGGGGTAGCCAGGGCAGCAGTCGGCGAAAGCAAGGCAGTTGCATCGGCGATCAGATCGTTTGGCTTCCAATCAGTATCTTCCCGCCAGCTATAGATTTTCCCGTCGGGCGTAATCACGCTCGTGCTCATCGAGTGGACAAATGTTCCGCTCTGGTCTGCGATTGTTACGCCGAAAAAGTCCGTCACTTTGTGAAGCTCGTCTTTCGGAATCACGGCAAATTCCCATCGCCCATAGGGCGCTCCATGAGTTATGCCGTTGAACGTCTTCGCATACTGGCGCAAAGCCGCAGGCGTATCGTGATCGGGATCGAAACTGACGCTCAGCAGGCGCATATGTTTGCTGAGCTGCGGATTCGACTTCGTATCGGCGTAAATCTGGGCGAAATTATGCGAGACGAGGGGACAGAAATTCTTAAAGGGGCAACGCGTGTAGATGAACGTGATCAGCAGCGCATCACCGCGATAGGAGCTTAGATGAATTCGCTTTCCGTTTTGGTCGATGAGGGCGAAATCGGGAACGGTATCGCCGGGCTGTGGCTCGTGGTCGGTCGTCGCGGCCGGTGAAGCGCCGGTGCCTTTTTTAACGACAACAATATTCTGAATGTACGGCGATTCGTCGCCCTGCGGAATGATGATATCCGCGGTGATTTCATCGCCGGGACTGACCTTCGCCAGGTCGTCCTTGCTTTTCACGGGATAGGGCATCGTCATCGCGGCCATGAAGCCAGGGATTTCGTCGCCATCGATCATGAGCGACTTATTGGGCTGATCGATCGAGAGCACTTTCCCGTGCAGGTGATAAACCTTGGCGTTTGCGGGCGGCTGCGTAGATTGCGGCGTCTGCTGAGCCGATTGCGAAGATTGCTTTGAGCAGCCCGCTACGGCAAAGGCCGCGAGCGCGATGGCGAAAGCGGCTATCGTGGCGAACTTGAAAGGCACTATACAAAAAGCTTTGTGCTTCATTATTCCCTCATTTTTCCGGTGAGCGCTACGCAACAGTTTACGCGCGCCCACCCGAAATTAGAATTAGAAATGGAAGTGCCAGCGAAACTCCGCATAGAGTTCGCGCGGGTTGTTGTAATGGAAGCCGCCAAACGTGAGGCTATTGTCGATCAAGAGGTGGCGATTGGTCACGTTGAGCGCGTTGACCGCAACCGAGAAGCGCTCGCCGAAACTCTTCGCGAGCGCCAAATCGATTTGCGTGTGTCCCGGCAGATAGTCCGCCTGAAAAGGGGATCCCGGAACGCCTGCTGAGCCGTTGGCAAATCCTGAGCCGTAGTAGATATTTGTCGAGAAGACGGTTTGCCATGGCAGGCTCGCGTTGAACCCAAAATTCAGCGTGTTGCGCTGGTCATGATCGAGGGCTTTCCAATCCGGAGGATCGTCAGGCGTGATCAGACCGCCTGTGAATTCGCCCGCGGCCTGAGCCATCTGATTGGAATAGGCCAAATGCACATCGCCGCGATGCCAAATACGCGGCGAGCGAACTGTGACTTCGGTGCCGCGAATCCGCGATTCGGCAATCGTGACGGGAATGAAAACGCTCGAATCGCCGATGTTGTTGTGATCGAGGAAATTCCCGCCGCGTGTTTCGAAGTTCGTGACGTCAAGCGACCAACCGCGGAAGGGAATTGTGACGCCGAATTGGTGCTCTTCGTCGCGTTCGCCGTGAAGCGGCAGAAAACACGTGGGGCTTTCCGTATTGCAGCAGCTCTGCGTCGATGGGTTGCAGCCGGGCTCGATGAACCCAAGCAGCGGACCGGAAAGCGATACGAGCGGTGGTGGTTGGTAATATTTGCCCCAGAATGCGCGGAATACCCAGTTGATACCGGGAATTTTCAGCGTGCCGCCGATCCGAGGGTATGCGGTTGTCTCGGAAACGCCCCCTGAGAAGTGAGTGGCGCGCACGCCGCCGATCAGCGTGAGGAGTGAATTCACCCTGAAATTGTCGCTCACGAAGAAAGCCTCTTCTGCGCCAAGGAGGGCATTAGTCTCGTGAATCGGTGCATCGCCGCTCCCGTCGTTGGATACGAGCCCGAAGTCTTCATTTTGATTTGCTGCGAAAGAGTAGACGCCTGCTTCCGCATCGTTTCGTGGCAAATGAAAGCTGAGCACGGACTGGCCGCCGCCGTAAGTGGTGGAAAAGATCGCACCCGTTGCTATGGGCGCGTCCGTGAGCGGGCTGTGATAGCCGGAACTGTTGTAATGATAGAACGGCGAAATTGTCAGGACCGCATTGGCGTTGAACGTATGGACCCAAGAAAAGAGAGCGTAGCCGTCTGACTCGAGTTCGTTGTCGCGCAAACCGCTCGTTGGCCACTGTTGGTTATTGAAATCGTTGGGCTCCGGATCGTACGGAATCTGGTAGAAATCGCGACGCAACTGGCCATCGAAGCGAAACTGATTTTGCGAATCTACGTTGTAAAGCAGAGACGTGAAGCCGCCGAAACCGTTTTCCGCATCGTGGTACACGTGCGGGGCCGGTGTTTCGAGGCCCAGATTGCTGCGGTTTCCGTTCACGCTCGCGTAGTATGCGAATTTTTGGGTGTGGCTGCCGAAGCTAAGCTGATCATCGGTCTGGTAAGAGCTTCCGATCGTGGCCACGAGTGCTGCCTCGCTGTTCATGTCGAAGCCGGACTTCGGCAGGATGTTGAATTCGCCGTAGGTGCGGTCGCCGTATTCCGCGTTGTAGCTGCCACGCAGGATTTCGACGTAATCGATGTCTTTCGGATCGACGCGCGGCCCAATACTCGCGGCGATATTCGTGTCCGGAATGGGCACGCCATCGATCAGCCAGGTTGTTTGATGGCCGCCGCGCATGTGAAGCATGTCATGCGTTGTATACGCGCCGGGAGTGAAGTCCGTGATCATGTTCAGGCTGTTTGTGGAGTCGGCGCCGGGCGTCTGCTGAATGCTTTGCCGATCAACGAGAGTCGTCGGCGTGACGGTCTGCACTGTGGAGGCAGCCTCGTCTGCGGTGACAACGGTCTTCTCGCTCAACGTGGGAATCGAGAGCATGAAATGGAGAACGGGCGACGTGCCGGATTCGAGCGTGATTGACTCCTGCAACTGGCTGAATCCCTCAGCGTTCGCTGTGACTGTGTAATCGCCGAAGGGAACTGCCGGAAACGAGAACTCCCCATTGTTATCGGTCGTCGTTGAAAGCGAGTAATCGGAAGTCGTGGATTTGAGTTGAACGGAAGCGCCTATGATCGGCCGGTGCTGCGGGTCGTGGACCACACCGCGAATATTGCCGAACACCGTAGCGCGCGAAACGAATGCGCAAGAGAGCAGAAACAGAGACAACAGCAGAAAATGCCTTCGCACAGGCAAAGATCCTCCTTAAGATTTGGTCTTTCGTGCCTTCGATGGAGCCAGCCTAGCTTCTAGGGGGTGCGAAAGGCGGGGATTGAAAACCGTGCGACAGGGTCGGAACCGTTTCAGTCTGCGAAGTGCGAGTGGCCGTCGGGCGGGTCATGCGGAAGAAAGGCTGCGGTACAGTCGGCGCCAGTGGAGATGCAAGAGCGAAATCGGGGAGTTGCATCTTGCCGTTCATACCGCACTTCGCGTTGTGCATTGGGCATGTGCAGTGAGCCATCTTGCCCTGCATAGCGGTGCACATAGGACACATCGTTTGGCAACAGCAGCTTGCGCTAGCGAAAAGAGCCAAGGGAGTCGCCAGCAAGGCAAGAATGACGAGAATCGCCTGGAAGCGGCGCATGAGGCAGCGTGACTCGAATAAATGTCGCAAGAAACATCTTACTGCGCTGTCCGGTTTGCGTGTACGAAATATTTCAGGTTAGGCTGGTTAGGCCATGCTGCCGTTCAAAGCGATTTATCACGAGGGCTATGACCTGAATCTCGGAACTCACGTTTTTCCTTCGCAGAAATTCCGACTCATCAAAGAGAAGCTGTTGGCGGACGGCATTGCCGCACCGGAAGACATCCTCGCGCCCGAATCGGCCGGCGACGAAGACGTGCTGCGTGTTCACGCGCCGGACTACGTCTACAAGTTGAAGAGCGGCACACTATCCTATGCGGAGATCATGCGGATGGAGGTGCCGTATTCTCTCGCCCTCGTGGATGCATGCTGGTTGGCGGCGGGCGGTTCGATTCTGACCGGACATCGCGCGCTTGCGGATGGCCGTGCGTCAAACATCGGCGGCGGTTTTCATCATGCTTATCCCGATCACGGCGAAGGCTTTTGCGTTGTGCATGACGTCGCGGTCGCGATTCGGCGATTGCAGTTTGATGGCGCGATTGAGCGCGCAATGGTGGTCGATACAGATGTTCATCAGGGAAATGGCACCGCCGCCATATTCGCAAAGGATGAGAGCGTTTTCACTTTGTCGATTCATCAGGAAAGCAATTATCCGAGTTTCAAGCCACCGTCGACGATGGATATCAATCTGCCCGACGGAATCGGAGATGCGGACTATCTCGCGATCCTCGAAAAACATCTGCACAAAGCATTCGAGGAGTTTTCGCCGCAAATCCTCTTTTATGTGGGCGGCGCCGATCCGTATCGAGAGGATCAACTGGGCGGGCTCGCACTTACGATTCCCGGATTACAGCAGCGCGATGCGCTCGCGTTCGATTATGCCAAAAGACACGGAACGCCCGTGGTTACGACGCTCGCAGGAGGATACGCTTTGCATCTGCGCGATACTTTACAAATTCACGTGAATACGATTCTGGCCTTGCGGGATTCGACCTAACGCGCGAGTTAGAAGTCTATTTGAAGTCGAGCATCACGTTGACGGTGGCAGCTGAGGGATTTTTATCGAGGAAATGTTCGATGCGTTCATAACCATAGGGCATGCCCGTAAACGAATCCTTCGCGCCGTGATCGATGAACCCGTTGAAAAAGGTCTCGTCGAAAACGGCCCCCTCGCCGATTTCCCATGCGCCTCGGACGCGCCGCTCGCCTTCAAGTGAAAGCCCCGACAAGACCAGCTTGCCCATTTTGTATTGCGGGCCCTCCGCGACAGCGACGGCGTAGTTGACGCGTTTCGCCTGATCGTCATATTGCGGCGTCGGCGTGACGCTTGCGTCGAGGTAGCCTTTGTGTCCATAAGCGCTTTGAACGCTCATCCACAGCGCCTGAATTTGCGTTCCATTGGTGGGTTGTCCTGACTTGAAGGGAACGAGTGCGTTCAATTCGGTGGCGGTAAGCGCGGAATTGCCGGTCCAGGTCACTCCACCCCAGTTGTATGCCGCGCCGGAGTCAATTTCGACGTGAACAATAACGGTGGGGATTGTGACGGTGGCGTTCGGAGGAGGCGCCTGGATCACCGGATCCTTGAAAGTGACTCGGAGAAAGCCTTGTTCAACATAGACGGGGCGAATCTGCTCGACTTCGAACAGCCGCAGCGCGGTGAGCGAATACGGCTTCCCGATCAGGTCTTGCAGGCGTTCCTGAATCGCCTTATTTGTATTTGCGAGTGCATCGGAGAAATCGATCGATTTCACATCTTCTTCCGCGCCCGCCGAGACAAATTCGACGGTTTGAATGCTCGTGAGCGGGTCGGACATCGGCGTGTGACTCACCTTGACGTAAATGCCCTTCGTCTCGAGGAGGCGCTGAACCGCGTCCGCCATGTCATCCAGTATTCTGCCATTGGCCGGAGCGGAGCCGTCGAAGAGCGGCACCGCCCCTTTGATGGTGCCCATCAGATCGCTTCCGGAAACCCATGGGAAATTGTCGAATGAGATGGGCAGTAGCGGCGCATCGGTGACCAGGTATTCGACGCTCACGCCCTCGGCGCCACTGGAGAAGCGATAGCCAACTTTAGCGAAAGTCCCCAGGGCTGAAAGCTTGTCGGCTGCGCTTTGCAGATCGGCGCGCGTCACAGTCGCGCCAATCTTGAGCCCCGTCTCCGCGACAACCTGCTCGGAAGTAAAGTGAGCGGAGCCTGTCGCGGAGAGTGTCGCCAATTTCGCGCTGGGCTCGGCTGCAGCCGACGGAGGCTGGGGCGGACCCTGCGCACCAACCAGTTGGACACTAAACAAACACAGAACGATCAAGAAGTTAGCGAAACTAAACGACCGCGTCGCTATCGAACGCAACCTCACAAAGCCAAGTGGTCGATCCATGTTCCTGTATTATTCGACGGTAACAGATTTTGCAAGGTTGCGTGGCTGATCGACGTCGCACCCTCGGCGCACGGCTATGTGATAGGCGAGCATCTGCAGCGGAATAATCTCCAGAATAGGCGAGAGCAGGTCCGGCGCGGGCGGGATCTCAATCACATGCTGAGCGCTCTCTTTCGCGAGTTGATCGCCTTCTGTAACGATCGCGATCACGATGCCGTCGCGAGCCTTCACTTCTTGCAAATTCGAGATCGTCTTCTCGTAGAGCGTCATCGAAGCGGGATCGGACTCGTCGCGGGTGGCGATCACGACGACAGGTAGATTTTCGTCGATCAGCGCATTGGGCCCGTGCTTCATTTCGCCGGCGGGGTATCCCTCGGCGTGAATGTATGAGATTTCCTTCAATTTCAACGCGCCTTCGAGCGCGATCGGGTAATGAATCCCACGGCCCAAGTATAGGAAATCCGTGCAGCGGAAGAATTGACGCGCGAGTTCTTCGATATGCGAATCGCGCTGTAGGATCGTTTCGATTTTGTGCGGAATGCGCGTGAGTTCGTGCATGAACTTTTCGGAGGCGGCCGGTCCGAGCTTGCCGCGCACCTGGCCCAGATGAAGCGCGGTGAGAGTCAACGCTGTCAACTGCCCGGTAAATGCTTTTGTGGATGCGACGCCGATTTCGGGACCGGCGTGCGTGTAAATCGTGCCACTCGCCTCGCGCGTCAACGTGGAACCGACTACGTTGCAAATCGCCAGGATCTTCGCGCCTTTTTGCATTGCCTCGCGTTCGGCGGCGAGCGTATCTGCCGTTTCGCCCGACTGGCTAATTGCGATGATCAGTGACTTGTCGCTGACGATCGGATTGCGGTAGCGGAATTCGCTGCCGTAATCGACTTCGACGGGAGCGTGCGCGAGCCGTTCGATCATGAACTTTCCGGCCAGCCCGGCGTGCCAGCTCGTTCCGCAGGCTACGATTTTCACGTCATTGAAACTCTTGAATTCGGTCTCTGTGATGTCCATCTTATCGAGGAAGACCTGACCGCTTTCCTGCGAGATACGGCCGACCAACGTATCGCGCACTGCGCGCGGCTGCTCGAAAATCTCCTTCTGCATGAAATGCTTGAAGCCGCCCTTTTCCGCCATGATCGGATCCCAGGCGATGTGCTGCGGCTTGCGTTGGATGACACCATTTTCAAAATCCGTTAGCCGGACGCCCTGCGGCGTTAGCACGGCGACCTCGCCGTCTTTCAGAAAGAAGACATTTCGCGTGTGCGCCAGGATTGCGGGAATATCGCTCGCAACAAAAAACTCGTTGTCGCCGAGGCCCACCACGATCGGCGGCCCGAGGCGCGCCGCGACGATCTTTTGCGGGTCACGCGCCGACACGGCCACAAGTGCGTACTGGCCGCCCATCACCTTCACGGCTTTCATAACGGCCTGTTCGAGCGTCGAGTCCTTCGAAAAGTTCTCCAGCAGATGAGCGATAATTTCCGTATCGGTTTGCGTAACGAACTTGTGGCCTTCGGCGGCAAGCTGATTTTTCAGCTCGACATAATTCTCAATAATGCCGTTATGAACGACGACAATTTCGCCGGTGCAGTCGCGGTGCGGGTGTGCGTTTTCTTCCGTCGGCCGGCCGTGCGTGGCCCAACGTGTGTGTCCGATGCCGTAGAGGCCATCGATCGGCGTCTTATGGATCGATTCTTCGAGATTGCGGAGCTTGCCCGGCGCACGCCGGATTTCCATTTTGCCGTTCTCACCCAGCACGGCGATGCCCGCCGAATCGTAGCCTCGGTATTCAAGCCGACGCAGGCCGTCGAGAATAAGAGGCACTACGCGCTTTGGTCCGATGTAGCCGACAATGCCGCACATGAAGGATACGCTCCTGAATATCGCCCCGGCGCCGGGACGCGCCCGCCAAATGCTCAAGTTAGGTTAGCACAGGCGGTGCCGATGGCTGTGGATGCGATACGAGTTGAACAACTCGGCTTGAAGAGTCCCCGCTAAACGTTAGTCGAGGATTTCGTAGCGGAACTCTTCGATGATGGGATTGGTAAGCACGTCCTTCGCGATACGTCTCACCTGTGTTTCGGCATCCTCATGTGAGAGGCCGTCGAGCCCGAGCACGAAAAACTTCCCCTGGCGCACGTCCTGAACTTTCGTGTATCCGAGCCCTGAAAGCGCGCGCTGAATCGCTTGACCCTGCGGATCGAGCACCGTGGACTTCAGCATGACCCAGACGTGAGCTTTCATGTTTGCCTTCGGTTCTTTGGAATTTGCGGCGACTACATTATAGCAGTGCAGCGGATTTCGCTGCGGCGCGAAAATTCCCGAGAAGCTGGCGTTTATCGTTTGCAGGGAGAAACGCCGCATTGAAACTTTCTTCCGCCAGGCCGACCATCTGCGCGGTCGTCAATCCGAGCGAAGCGGCGCACGCATATTCGTTTGCCAGATTCGTATGAAACAGGCCGGGATCGTCGGTCGAGAGCGTCACGGGCCAATTGTGTTCGAGGAAGGTACGCAAAGGGTGCTCGCTCAGTTCCGCCCTTCGTTTGCCGAGCTGTTTCGCCAATGCGCCGGTATAGAGATTGCTCGTCGGGCAATTTTCGAGCACGATTTTCCGCGTGGCAAGGGATTCCGCCAGCACATGATCATGCATTACCGCAATGCCATGGCCGATGCGCTCTGCACCCAGAATTTCGACGGCTTCGCGAACGAGCTCCGGCCCGCCAATTTCTCCTGCGTGGCAAACGATTCGCAGGCCTTCACTGCGGGCAAAGGAAAACGCCGGCCGAAAGTTTGCCGTTGATACGGCAAGCTCATCGCCACCCATGCCGAATGCGATCACGCTCTTGCCGTGCAGCTTGGCGGCCCAGCGAGCAACTTCCATCGCCGCGTCCGCGCCAAATTGGCGGACACAATCAAAAATCCACGCGGTCCGCAGCTGATGATAGAGAACCCCGGAGGCCGCTTCGACGATTGCCTCGAAATTCGCTTCCGCGTTCTGCGTGCGCCGAAGCATTACGCCCGCTGAAATCGTTACCTCGGCATAAACTACGTTCTGCCGGACCAACTCCTCGCACATCTTTCGCGTGATCAGCGCGTAGTCCTCGGGATCGCGCAGGAATGATGTAACCCATTTGAACGTCTCGATGAAGCCGGCGAAATCCTTGTGAGCGTAGCGCGCTGCAACTTCTTCACGCGTCAGCTCCACACCGTGCCGCGCGGCCAATTCGATGGCGGTCTCCGGCCGAATCGTGCCCTCAAGATGGAGATGCAGCTCAGCCTTCGGGAGGGAATTGAAAGATTCAGGAAGAGCCATAACCGGGGAATTATCTCAGCTTTTCCGCTTGCGTGAACGGGCTTTCAGCACCGGCAGAGCGGAACTTAAACCATCCTTGCGCGTGCAGGATGATTGCGGTACGCTCCGCCGAAATTATTATTCGGAGGCCTCATATGAATCGACGGCAATTCCTCGCGACCGCAGCACCGATGGTCGCGGCACCTTTCGTAATTACGCGGCGCGCTACGGCACAAACGGCGAGCCAATACCCGCTTCCAGCGGCGGGCGCCGACGGATGGGTTTCGCTGCTGAACTTCAAGAATTTGGATGGCCTCTATACATTTCTTCAAAAATCTGGAAAGGGCGCGGCTGAAGCAAAAGGCATGGTCACGTTTGAGGACGGCATGCTGCACATCATGGGCAATCTCGTCACCGACGAGCCTGCCGAAGACGGCTACATCGCAACGAATCAAGAGTTTGAAAATTATCGGCTGCGCGCGGAATATAAGTTTGGGATGAAGCGTTTCCGTCCGCGCTTGGAAGCAAAACGCGACAACGGGCTCCTCTACCATCTCGTCGGCCAGGACAAAGTGTGGCCCACATGTGTCGAATGTCAGGTGCAGGAGGGCGACGTCGGCGACTATTTCCTGCTGGGTGATGCGCGTGGCAGCGACACCGGTCCCAATGGGCAGGTTTATGCTGGGCGCGATAACCGTAAGCTACGCGATCGAGGAGGTGATTTCGAAAATCGCGACGATTGGACCGTGGTCGAGGTAATCGTGCAGGGCGATAAATCAACGCACCTTGTGAACGGCGTCACGGTGAACACGCTTTCGAAGTTGCAGCAGCCCGATCCGAAGAATCTTGGGCAATTCATTCCGCTCACGCGCGGCAAAGTCGCAATCGAAATCGAATACGCCGAAATCTGGTACCGCAAATTCGAAATTAAATCGCTAACCTAGTTGGCCACAGAGACACGGAGGGACGGAGAAAGGCTGGATTATCGCGCGGTTCTTTTTGTAGCTTTTTCCCTCCTCAGGATGCTCCGATATTGCTAACATCTTGCGCCTTGAAAAACGCTTTCACGAACGAAGTCATTTCGGTCGAAGATGCCCGTGCAAAGGTCTTCGAAATCGTGGCGGCGCGCGCGATTCCGCCTGACTGCGAAGTCATCGATTTCGCGGACGATCCGCCTATCGCGCTGGGCCGGGTTCTCGCTGAAAATATCCTTGGCGATCGCAACTACCCGCCGTTCGACCGCTCTATCCGCGATGGATTCGCCGTACGCGCGAACGACGCCGCCGAGCCTGGCGCGCGCCTCCGCATTGTCGGCGAGAGCCGCGCTGGTGTCGCATTCGACGGCGCAGTGGGCGAAGGCGAATGCGTACGAATCTTCACGGGCGCGCCGGTCCCGCGGGGTGCGAACGCGGTCGTTATGCAGGAATTCGCTCGCGTCGAGGGATCGTTTGCGTTGATCGACCAGCCTGCGCTGCCCAGCCAGAACTATGTTCTTGCCGGGGCCGAATCGCGCGTCGGCGAGGTGGTGATCACCAAGGGAACGCGCCTGGGCTTCGCCGAGCTCGCCATGGCCGCCCAGGTGGGACGCACCCGCATCGAAGTCACGCGTCGTCCGCGCGTCGCAATCCTGACGACCGGCGACGAAATCGTGGCCGTCGATCAAAAGCCGGGCCCATTTGAGATCCGCAACAGTAACGCAACGTCGCTTGCGGGGCTGGTCTGGATGGCCGGCGGCGAGCCCGTGATTTGCGAAAACGCGCCAGATGACATGGAAAAGCTCCGCGCACAGATCGAGCGCGCCCTGAAAGCAGATGTGCTGGTGCTGAGCGGAGGAGTTTCGGTAGGGCAGTACGACTTCGTCGAAGAAGTCCTGCGTGCGCAGGGAGCGGAATTTATCTTCGATGCCGTTGCGTTGCGCCCAGGGAAGCCCGCCGTTTTCGGCTGGTGCAGGGGCAAACCTGTCTTCGGCCTGCCGGGCAATCCAATCTCAACGATGATTACATTCGAGCTGTTCGTCCGTGCGGCGATCGAGTCGCTCACCGGCCGTCCGCCCCGTCCAATCCCTTACCTGAAAGCCAAACTCGCGCACGCCGTAAAGGAACGAAGCCCGCTCACCCATTTTCTTCCGGCGCGTGTTACGCAGACGAGTGGGGATCCGATCGTCGAGCGCCTACCGTGGGAAGGCTCAGGCGATATCGGCGCCGTCGTCCGCGGCAATTGCTTCCTTGTCATCCATCCTCACCGACTCGAACTTCAAGCCGGCGAATGGGTTGACGTCCTCCACCGCCGCGGTGCGTTGTAGTCGTTTCGTGTCCTTTTGCTCGAATTGCCCTGTCATAGCAGAATAATATATACTACTAATATAGACGAAGGAGGTCGCCAATGTCCAAATTAGCCACAGCAAAGCTGTTCAAAAATGGGAACAGCCAGGCCGTACGCCTTCCAAAAGAATTTCGCTTCGAAGGCAAGGAGGTCCGCATCCGCCGCGTTCCCGGCGGCGTTCTGCTTGAGCAGGCGGTCCCAGATATCGAGGCCGTTTTCGCCGAAATCGACAAATACCGGTCGAAGGATTTCATGAAGGCTGGACGCAAACAACCACGCACGCCCAAGCGGAAAATCTTCGAATGAATTTCCTCCTGGATACGAACATCTGTATCGCTCTGATCAACGAGCGTCCTGCCTCGGTACGGCAAAGATTCACGCTGGAGCTCGGATCGGGCTCACCGATGTTAATGTCAAGTGTAAGCATATTTGAACTGCTTTACGGAGCTGCGAAGAGTTCCCAGCGGGAGCGAAACGAGCACGCCATCAATGTGTTATTGTCGAGCGTCGCCGGCACCATATCATTCGACAATGAAGATGCGAGAGCCGCGGGCCAGATTCGAGCAGCCCTGGAAAAATCAGGCACTCCGATTGGACTTTACGATCTCTTGCTTGCCGGTCAGGCCCGCTGCCGCGATCTCGTTGTCGTCACCGCGAATGAGAGGGAATTCAGTCGTGTTCCCGGTCTGCGATGGGAGAATTGGGCCAAACAGTAACGATTAGTGTCCCATTTGGACAAAGCGGTGACTGATGCACCGGCAATTGGAATGCTAGAATTTGCCGCATGCCAAAACTCCGCCCCAAAACGCCTCGCAACAGCCTTACTCATTACGATGAATCGGGTCACGTGCGGATGGTGGATGTTACCCAGAAGGCGCCCACGGAGCGCAAGGCTGAAGCCGAAGCCTTCGTCCGGATGCAATCCGGCACGGTTTCCAAGCTAAAACGGCTGAAATCGCCCAAGGGTAACCCCCTCGAAATCGCCCGAATCGCCGGAATCACGGCTGCCAAGCGCACTTCGGACCTGATTCCTCTTTGTCACCCCCTCTCGTTGACGCACGTAGATGTGACCGCCAAGCTATGCCAAAATGGGGTTGAGATCACGTCACAAGCCACGGCCACAGGACCCACCGGCGTGGAGATGGAAGCGCTGGTTGCCGCCTCTGTCGCGGCGCTGACGATCTACGACATGTGCAAGGCACTCGAACGCGGCATGGAAGTCACGAAACTGCGCCTGCTAAAGAAATCAGGTGGTCGCAGCGGCGTCTACGAGCGCGAAGGGCGTAAAAGGTAATGGCCCCCATGAAGGACGTCCGCGTCTTGGTGGTTGACGACAACGCGCTTGTGCTCGATCTCTTGATGAAAGGTCTTGCCCCGCATTGCGAAGCCGTCGCCGCAGCCGACGGCGGGGACGCACTCCTCAAAATCGTCGACGATCCGCCCGATCTTATTCTTTGCGATTACCGCATGCCCGGCCTGGACGGCCGTCAGCTCTACGAAAAGCTGCGTGCGCGCCAGCAAACGCGAAACATTCCATTCATATTCCTGGCCAGCCGCGGCGACATCGAAGAAAAGCTCCGCCCGATCGTCGAAGGCGTCGAGGAATTCATCCAGAAGCCCTTTTTCATGCGCGATGTGGCGAGGCGAGCGAAAAAGGTAATTGATCGCGTCCAGCTTGAAAAATTGCAAAAGCACCAGGTTCGGCCCGGCGTGATTCAGGGACGCCTCGAAGAGATGAGCATCATGGACCTGATGCAGTCGCTCGAAATGGGCCAGAAGTCCTGCCGCCTCACGATCAACCACAACGGCGACTCCTGCGAACTCTTTTTTGCGTCAGGTCAGTGCACGGACGCAAAACTCGGCTCGATCGATGGCGAAGCGGCCGTGTTCCAGGCTGTCCGCTGGCCGGAGGGCGGCTTCGAGATCGACTTCAATGCCGCGCCCAATCGTTCCACAATCTCGCGCACCACCACAGGCCTGCTGATGGAAGCGCTCCGCCTGATGGACGAAGGCCAGCGCGACTCCGAAGATGCCGCAGAGCCCGCACCGACCACCTAAAGCAATTCAAATAAATGCGCGTAGCCATCCTCACAATCAGCGATTCTGTTTCGCGCGGCACCAGCGAAGACCGCTCCGGACCGGCGCTTGCCGAACAGTGCAAAGGGCTCGGGTGGGAAGTCGTCTCGCACCAGGTTTCCGCTGACGATCATCAATGGATCGAAGGGTTCCTGAAAACCGTGGCCGACTCGCGTGCCGCCGACTTGATCCTCACTACCGGCGGCACAGGACTTGGTCCACGGGATGTTACGCCCGAAGCGACGATGGCTGTTGCGGATCGGCTGATCCCGGGTTTTGCCGAGCACATGCGCGCCGAGGGCATGAAGAAGACGCCGCGTGCGATCATGTCGCGAGCCGTAGCCGGAATCCGCGGCACGAGCATCATTATTAATTTGCCCGGCAGCCCGAAGGGCGCCGTCGAGTCCCTTGAGGCTGTCGCCGGCCTTCTACCCCACGCCGTGGAAGTCCTGCACGGTCATCACCACGGCTAGAGTCCCGAGGACCTGCCTAAGCGCGCGGTCGCATTCTTGACTAACCGTGTGCTGCCCGATAAAGTGAGCGCAGTAGAAGATTTCGCGACGGTTGGCAGCGTCGCGATTAGAAGCGGCTGTACGATCGGGGAAGGTACCCATCCGAAAAAAACTCCAAGGATTGGTGTGGCGCGGGGCGATAGCACTGTTTTGCGCGTTCGCGATGGCTGCGACTCTCGCACCGGAAATGCGCGCGCAAGATACCTCAGGCGTGCCGGGCGGGATCAGCGTTCAGGTCAGCGAGCAAATTTTTGACACGCTGTGCGCGTTGGACGCCGCGGGATTTAACGCGGATGCGAGCACCCTGGGCGACATGCCGGAACGGCTGGCGTTGAGGGGTGAGCTCCTGAAAATGCAAGGCCCCGCAGCTCTTGCCGTTCGCGCCTACTATCACGGCCATCCAGTTGCCGATCCGAGCGCGCTGCTTTCGCGCTACATTACCTTTGCGTTAGTGCTCGGCCATCCGCCGGACTTCACGTTTCAAGTAAGCGAAGACGAAATGCCGCCCGACGCCCTTTCCTTGCGGGATTTTCAGCCGCTGCTGGCCGCCTTTTACAAGGAAGCGAATCTGGGGCCACGCTGGCAGAAGGTTGAGCCCGAATACCAGGCGTTGGCAGGCGGCTATCGCTCGATTGTGCGGGCGACGGTCGTAAAAACGAATGCGTACCTTCGCGAAGTGATCGGTAGCCAGCATGGCCGCTCGTTCACGGTGTACGTCGACCCGCTGGCGGGGAGCAGCACGAATTTCCGAAACCTGGGCGATCAGTATGCCGTCGTAGTAGGCGGGCGGCCAACCCAGTCGGCCGGTTTGATTCAGCATGCGTATTTGCACTTCATGCTGGATCCGCTTGTGTTGAAGGACCGGGACAATCTGCAATCGAAGAGCGCGATTCTGAATGTCGCTGCGCGCGCGCCAGAACTTCCCGACGAGTACAAAACGGATTTTGTATCGTATGTCGATGAGTGTGTGGTGAAAGCAGTCGAACTGAGGCTGCGCGACCTTTCGGCTTCCGAGCAGGAAAAGGCTTTGCAGCAGGACGATGAGAGCGGCTTTGTGATGGTGCGGCCGCTAGTGGCGGGCTTGAATGCATTCGAGAAAGACAACCCGTCGATGACATATTATTTCCCGGACCTCATCTCCGGCATCAATGTGGCTGCGGAACAGAAGCGGCTGCAGGGTATGACGTTCGCCTCTACGC
>JBOGMU010000276.1:0-6481 GCA_050746865.1 Candidatus Acidiferrales bacterium | reverse complement strand
TTATCGATGCGCACCTGGAACTTGCGAGGTCGCGGTACGCAAAGCTTGCGCCGCGGCTGCGATTTGAGCATCGGAGCATTTTCGAATTGGGACTGCCGGATGGGGCGTTTGACCTGACGGTATGCCGGCACGTGGTCCATGCGATTCCCTACCCCGAGCGGGTAATCTCGGAACTAACAAGAGTGACGAAGCCCGGAGGCTATCTGCACTTGATTCCGGAGGATTACGGCATGCTGCATTTTGAGAGTGGCACGCCGGATCCGCGCGATTTTTGGTATGTGGTGCCGGCGAGTATGGCTGCTGCAACCGGAACGGATCTATTTATCGGGCGCAACATTTTTCGAATTCTCTCGAACATGCATTTGCTCCATATCACGATGGACTACATCGTCGTCGATACAATTCGCGTGCCGCGCGAGACGTTTGCGGCGATTATCGAGGCGTGGCGAGACGGTTACGCCGGGATAATCGGTGAGAACACGGCAATATCGCGGGAGAGTGCCGTTGACTATTTCAATCAGATGATTGCCAATATCCGCGATTCGCACGGATACGCGGTATGGATGGTGCCCGTTGTCAGCGCGCACATCCCTGCATAGCCGTTGTCGATAGCTTATTTATCGCAATCGTTTGGGCATACTGCCGCTCCCGGCGCATACTACTTCAGTTCGACAAGCTTGCCCGCATCGTAACGGTCATGATGCCGGACCCATGCCATCTTGTTCGGGCCCATCGCTTCTTCGTTGCGACCTTTTGGAACTCGATCCAGTATGAAATAGACGCCGAGGAGGTCCTCCACGCCGCGACCGTAGCTGGAATAGGTGTGGAATACATCGCTTCCCTTTCGGGCAAAGACACGTAGGCCCGGCGCTTCTTACACGGGGAAGTCGATGGTTCCGAAGTTATAGATATTGCCGTGTGCGATGTCTTCCTTTGTAAAGGCAACGCCAAAATCGCGATTGAAGTCGGTACCAAATGTGACGAAATCCAGTTGAAACGCCATCCCATGCGCTTTTTGAATGCCTCGATCTGCGCGATTGGGGCGCGCGAAATGGCCGTGAGAGTCACGTCGCGCTGAACGAGATGAACGTTCACGCCATCAAAGCCGTCGGCGACCATCGAACAGCTTGGGCAACCCTCTTTCCAATGGCGGCCAAACATGAAATGGTAGACGAATAATTGAGTGCGACCTTCGAATAGGTCGGCCAGCGATTTCTTTCCATTGGGCGCATCAAATACATAGTTTTTTTCGACTCTCACACACGACAACTCGCGGCGCTTTGCGGCAAGCGCATCGCGTGCGTGCGTGAGAGCCTTCTCTTCTACGAGCAATTCCTTCCTCGCCCTAAGCCATTCTTCTTTCGAGGAAGTTTTCCACGACGTAGGCGCAGCCCTTTCACTTCAGCTTTACTGGTTGCCATGAACTTTCTCCTTTACAAACTTGGTAGGCCGTTTCGCGGCATGTTTTCTACGGAAGGTTGTTGCCACGAGCGCCGCCAATCCGCCGCCCGCGGAGGTGGCGCTCGTGATAGTAACAGCGGCGGTTGCCATACAGACAGGACACATGACGTCCCCTTATTGCGGACGCTTTGCTTCTGCACGCGCGCGTGTCTGCTCATGCATATGGCCCCAGCCTTTATTGATGCGCTCGCGCATATCGTCGGGAACAAAACCGAGTGCGGAGTGATGGAATTTGATCAGCGTGCCGGCGGGAATTTCCGAGAGACGATACTGCACATTTGAAATTACCGGATAAGACATGAACAGCGGCCCGCAAATTTCCAACAACGACGGGCGCTTAATGGCTTGCACGTTTCCCCAGAAATGTCCATTGCCATTGCCGAGGTCGCGATATACACGGCCACCCGGCCATGCTTCCAGCTTCATCTGAAGTGACTCGCCGTCAGGCTTTTTACATTCGGCGCCGAACTGTTCGAGCAGCGATTCGAACGTGATTTGAATCGGCGCACGAACTTCGATTTCTTCTTCAATATTTAACGTCAAATTCGAAATGCTGTCTGCTGAACGTGCCGTAGATGCCATGACTTTCCTCCTATGATTTTTTTGCTTCCCTGGCCTTCTGCTCTGCTCTTTCCTTGATATTGGTCAACTGGTGCCGCCAGAAACGCTCAAACGTGCTCGTCCATTCGTGCAGCGGACGAATCGCTTCTGCATTGGTGCGGTAAAGCATCTGGCGGCCGTCGCGGCGTACGTGGACCAAACCGACGTCGCGCAATACGCGCAGATGCTTTGAGACGGATGGCTGTTCAATACCTAAGCCAACAACGATGTCACTCACCGGGCGCTCTTGCAATGCAAGGTAATTGAGAATGTCGCGGCGGCGGGGCTCGGCGACAGCGTTGAAGGCGTCGGAAGTGGTTGCAGCGCGTGGCATAAAGAGACGATACATTCCCATATGGGAATATGTCAACAGCTATTTTTCTACGGAATTTTTGCTTATTTGTTCGCATAGCGTCCTCAGGGGCGCTCAATGAACGTGCCTAAAGCTTCGCGCTCGTAAACTTACCGCGACCTTCGGATTGGGCTGGACGGTACGGTTATCTAGTCTTCACAAAGGAGGGAGTTAATCATGACTCTACGTAAAATTGGGTGGTCAGTAGTTTTCACGGCTGCCGGACTATTTGCCGCACCAGTGCCGTTCACCTTCGCAGCGACACCGCCTGCTGCGCAAGCTTCGCAAACGCCAGGCGGTAGCCAGAGCGGCCAGAACGGTCAGAACGGTCAGAACGGTCAATCCAATGGCCAGTCCAATGGCGGCTCAAGTACGGGAAGCAGCAACAACGGCGGCAGCACGCAAAGTGGTAGCCAAGGATCGTCGTCCACAGGCGGTTCGAATACAACCGATATGGGCACGTCAACCGGAACCAGCCGGTCATCGACTGGCACATCGACCGGAACCGGATCGACGAAGTCATCAAAAAGCAAAAAGTCTAAGAAGAGCAAAAAAGGCTCGAACGGTTCCACCGACTCGACCTCAGGCAGTTCGAATCCAAGCAGTACCACTGGCGGAGCGGGCGGCGGCAGCTATTAAACCCGCTCGATTACGATAGTTCACGGCTTCATCTCCGTGGGTGCGTTTCAAATCAAAATGGGCGGCCGAAAGGCCGCCCATTTTTCCGTTTCTTAGCATTCATTCATTTATGCGACTCTTGTGAGCCCGCGAGACGGAAGCGCTCCTGTACTGAGGCATGCCACCCGCGGCTACTACTTCTCTTCCCCAGGTTAATCCGCTCCTGGCGGCGCGGCGTTGATTAATTGAGGCGGTGAAGCAATTGGCGGCTTCGAGATTTCTAACTTTGTTGTCGGGCGGCTACTGATGTGCGTCTCCTCGACGCGCATGGGTCGGCCGTTTTCGGCCGACTCCAGAATCGCGCGGATGATGCGAACGTCCGCGAGGCCTTCCTGGCCGGAGGGTTCGGGCGTCTTGTTGTTGATGATGCAATCAGAGAAGTAGACAATCTCCGGGGCAAATTGGTCGCGCTTTTGGAAAGTTTTGCCGCTGGCCTTTCCCTCCACCGTAAGTTCAGCCTTAAGCGCTTCAGCCAGTTCATATGCGGGATCCATTTGAAGTACGCCCTTTGTGCCGACGATCTCGTAAGCCGAGCGATCGGCGGCGCCGAAGCTCGTGGTGAATTGGGCGATGCGTTCTTCGGGAAAGCGCATCAACACGCTCGTCATCTCGGGAACTTCGCGGAAACGGCCGTCTTTGTCCTTGCCGGTCTGGTTATAGGCAAAGACTTCGTAAGGCTCCGCCTTGAAAAGGTATCGAGCGGCGTTGATGCAGTAAATTCCCATATCGTAGATTGCGCCGCCGCCAATTTCTTTTTTCAGGCGAGTGTTTCCCGGTTTCACCTGTTGCGAAAACACAGAGGAGAAGATACGCGGCTCGCCAATTTTGCCCGAGTTGACTGTCTTTACGGCCTCAAGATTACCGCGTTCGAAATGTAGACGGTACGCGATCATCAGCTTCACTTGCGCGGCGTCGCAGGCCGAGATCATACCTTCGCAGTCCTCTTCATCGAACGCCATTGGCTTTTCGCACAGCACGTGGATGCCGGCGTCCGCTGCGGCTTCCGTATAGGCGCGATGCATATTGTTTGGAAGCGCGATGTAAACGGCATCAATCTCGCCGCTCTTGAGACATTGATCGAATTGATCGTAGGAATATGTGGCTGCGACGCAGTATTTGCGCGCAAGTTTTTTGAGCTTCTCGGGATCGCTCGATACGAGCGCCGTCAATTCCGAATTTTCCTTCGCATGGGCAAAGGCCGGCAGGACGGCAATCTGCGAAATGTAGCCGAGCCCCACGACGGCGTATCTGATTTTCGATTGCTTGCGCGAGCGATTTCGCGTGATCTGTATTTCGTTTGTATGGGTTTTGCGTGGCACATATCCTCCAGCGGCGGGTGTTTCCGATGCTACGGGCGCGGTCACATGAGGTCGATAAGGCGAAGGATGTAGGCGGGAGGCGCGGAGTGATGACGGCGGCGTAAGTTTTTGGCCTGCGAGTGGCGGCATGGACAGCAGGCGAGACACACGGGATGAGAAACACGGCGCCCTGGGCCGCTGCTTGCCAAGATCAGATGATGCCCGGCTAAATGCGCCTGCTTAATACGCAGGCAAGCCGGGCGCTACGAAGTCGCCTCGGCTGCGCACGAGTCGCGATGGGTTTGGCCTGCAGACAGAGACGAAAGGAATCGGCTGGCTACTCGTCGGTGACGCAGCCGGTGCTGGCGTTTTTCACGAGGCGGATGTACTTCGCGAGCGTGCCGCGTGTGGCTTTGTATGGAGGCATGCGCCATGTCGCTTTTCGCATCGTCATCTCCTGGTCCGTCACTGCGACCTGCAAAAGATTTTTTCCGGCATCAATGGTGATCTGGTCGCCGGTGCGGATCAGGCCGATGGGGCCGCCTTCCTGGGCCTCGGGCGTGACATGGCAGACGATAAAGCCGTGCGATCCGCCGGAGAAGCGGCCGTCGGTAATAAGCGCCACATCTTTGCCGAGGCCTGCGCCCATAATGGCAGACGTTGGAGTGAGCATTTCAGGCATGCCGGGGCCGCCTTTGGGGCCTTCATAGCGAATCACGATCACGTCGCCCTTTTGAATTTGCTTTTTCTCGAGCGCTTCGAGCATCGCTTCTTCAGAATCGAAGACGTTGGCAGGACCCGCGAAGCGAGTTCCCTCTTTGCCTGTGATTTTTGCGACAGCGCCCTCCGGCGCTAGATTACCTTTCAGGATTTGTATGTGGCCGGTCTTGTTAATTGGATTTGAAAGAGGATGAACGATCGGCTGACCGGATTTCAGCTCGGGAAGATCTTTCACGTTCTCACTGATTGTCTTTCCCGTGACTGTGAGGCAATCGCCGTTGATTAACTTTTCTTCGAGCAGCATTTTGATCACGGCGGGAATGCCGCCGACGGCGTGCAAGTCCTCCATGACGTATTGGCCGCTCGGTTTGAAATCGGCGAGGAGTGGCGCGCGATTGCTGACCGATTGAAAATCGTCGATCGTGAGATTCACTTCGGCGGCGCGGGCCATCGCGATGAGGTGCAGAACCGCATTCGTCGATCCGCCAAGGACGGAGACGATCACCATCGCGTTTTCGAACGCTTCGCGCGTCATGATGTCGCGAGGCTTAATGTCGCGCTCAAGAAGAAGTTTGATCGCGGCTCCGGAGCGGACGCATTCATCGAGCTTTTGCGAATCTGTTGCAGGCGTGGACGAACTGTACGGGAGCGACATGCCGAGCGCTTCGATCGCGGATGCCATCGTGTTTGCCGTATACATACCGCCGCATGCGCCCGCGCCGGGGCATGCGTGGCGCACGATTGCCTGGCGCTCGGCTTCAGGGATATTGCCACCGATGTATTCGCCGTAGCTCTGGAAGGCAGAAACGATGTCGAGCTTTTTGCCGTCGACGTGGCCGGCGCGAATCGTGCCGCCATAAACCATGATGGATGGACGATTGAGGCGAGCCATAGCGATGAGGCAGCCGGGCATGTTCTTATCGCAGCCGGGAATGGAGATGTTGGCGTCGTACCACTGGGCGTGCATGACGGTTTCGATCGAGTCGGCAATCAAGTCGCGCGATTGCAGCGAGTAACTCATCCCCTCGGTGCCCATCGAGATGCCATCGCTGACGCCGATGGTATTGAACCGCATGCCGACCATGCCCGCCGCCTCGACGCCTTCCTTCACCTTGGCGGCCAGCGCGTTCAGGTGCATGTTGCAGGTGTTGCCGTCATACCACATGCTGCTGATGCCGACTTGGGCCTTATCGAAATCTACGGGCATCATTCCCGTGCCATACAGCATCGCCTGGCTAGCGCCCTGGCTTTTGACTTGCGTGATGCGGGAACTGTATTTGTTTAAGTGGATGGCCATGTGTTGTTCTGCTTGATCCGCCTGTCGTGCAATTGGAAACTCTTGAGTATACTTATTGAGCGGCGGGGCTGCACC
>JBOGMU010000275.1:0-20089 GCA_050746865.1 Candidatus Acidiferrales bacterium | reverse complement strand
GCTCAGCCAGAGTTTTGGCAAAAGTGTGCAAAAACATGCATCTTGACAGGTTTTCCCTACACCCCGTACTATTGCCGCGTCGTAAAGCTATACCATTTCAAGTGGACGCCAGACAGCTGAGGGGCTGGATGAAGCGCCGCAATCGCGCTTAGGACAAACTGGACAATGAAATCTCTCACGAACGGTCAACAGATGCTGCGGCGCGGTTTGCTAGGTTTGGCGGTTTCCGCGCTTGCCGTTTCGCTTTTTGGCACAGTAGCCTCTGCAGATACGACCATGACGCTTACGGGAGTAGGAGACCAAGCCACGGTTGGCAACGTGTACGTCGATCCGTATACCGCGACGATTGCCGGTTTCACGAATGTGCCCGTGATATGCGACGACTGGTCGAATAATACGTACCAAGGCGAGCAGTGGAAAACGATGGTTATGAGCGCGTCGACGGTCAGCAACCCAGCCTTGGGCACCCCGATGTTCGGGAATAACCAGACGCTCTATAATGAGATAGCTTACTTGGCGTCGAACATCTGGGTGAATCCTACAGACAAGACGATTCAGACGGAATACTCATTCGCACTTTGGGAGCTTACGTACGGAGCAAACGGTACGTACAAGGATCCCACGGACCCCCTTGCCTATCTGGCAGCCAATCTGTCCGGCGGCACGACGAACTCGGAGTATGCGGCAACGGTAGCTGCTCTGAATTACGCGAAGACATACGAAGCGAATTACAATAGCACGGGATGGATAGTGCTTAACCCCGAAGTGAACACGTCAACCCCATCGAGCGATGGCACACCGCAGGAATTTTTGACGTACGTCAATACTCCCGAGCCCTCGACGCTTTTGCTGCTGGCACTAGGGCTCGGAGGCTTACTATTGCTCTCGCATCGGAAGAAGAATGCTGAGGTTCTCGCAGCCTAAGCAGAAAGACATTTCAGCAAATCAAAGAGCCGGGAAGCGCAAGCTTCTCGGCTTTGTTATTTCTGGAGCCTTTAGATTCGGAAGTTGGTCGCCGCACGCCAAAATCGACCGCCTTGTAGTTCAAATGCGGCGCTGGACGTTTGGAAAAGAGAGCCAAACCTTTACGCCGCAAAAATGGGAGCCCTCCGTGCAGATCGGAGTCGAAATGCCTGCGCGAAGATGGCAGGGAGGACCAACGTAGCGACCTAGCTCGGGAAAGACGGCATTCAGCTGCGAAACCTCTTCCAACGACGCTTGGTAAATCTCCTCTTGCGCATTAAAGCAAGTCCGCATCGTCCACTTATGGAGCAGGTGTAGAAGCGAGCCAGATTCGACCAGACGAATCGACTTCGCGTTCGGCAGAAGGTAAAGGGCAAATTCAAGTGGAACGCCGCGATCAAGCAGGGCATTTTTCGCCGACCAAGCTTCCTCCATTGCCTGTTGATAGATTTCAAGCGCTCGTGGATTGTCGCGAATCAACATCGGCGTAACGTAGTCGGGAGAGCGCGTATCGGCCAGGGTAAGCAGCGGGCGCGAGCCGGGGACCATCCGATGCCGCTGGTCCTGGCTATCGGCCGTGTGGCTGATCTTCTTGGCAAACGTGAAGTTGGCCTGCTGTAAAGCCCGCATTTCGGGCGAATGAACCCCAATGTTGAGCGTCTCGCGGCGATACGAATTGCGGGCGGGGTTCAGGAGCCGGTCAACAGCTTCGCCATTCGAGCATTCGGTTACCGTGAGCCCCATGACCGCTCGATATGCATCCGCGACAGCGGCAACTGCGCCGGGCGAATAATCGATGAGCTTTGACGTGGCGCCGCCGAGCCGCTCGTCAAATTCGCGGTTGAACGCGTCCCCGTCGTGCTTCGGCTGCTCCAACTCGGGCAGTTCCTCTATCGGCGCTGAGTCAAATCGATCAAAAAACTGGGCATCAACTTCGCGAGCACGCGCGACCATCTCGCCTATGATCTGGCGCGACTCAGCAGGCGTATCGCAGGCCTGGCACATCCGCCAGAGCCGGTGCAGCACAATCCCCGAGAGGGTGTGCACCATCGTGGTAAATGCCGCGACCGGAAGGACATAACGCGCTACCTCGATCGCTCGCTTTTCTGACTGCCTCTGCACCTTCTGCACGCGCTTCGGGTGCGAACCAGGCTCGACGTGCCATATATCGCCTAAAATCGCGCGCGCGGTCGGCTCCAGCAGCCGTGTCAGTTCGCGGTAGTAGTCCCATGCTTTCGCAACGGCAGTTTCGTATAACGCGCGCTCGTCAGGACCAAAATGAGGCGTCGCATCCGGCGGAACATAAGCCTGCGCACGGTCCAGGCGCACATAGCGCTGGCTTTGCTGCTCGGAATTGTAAAAGGGATGCGCGTGGAGAAACGACCAGACGAACTGGCGGCTGACGTTCTCAAGCCCAAATTCGAAATGCGCGTGTTGATAGACCGTGTGGTGGCCGCCATAGTACGTAGCCGCGCCGATCAACGAGCGCTGCTTGTCATTGACCTCTTCGGGCCCGATCAGGCGCGGGGCGTAACACGTCCGCGCCGCTGCGATCGCTGAGTCAAACGGATGCGCAAAGGAGTTGCGCAGCGTGATGCGCGGAGCGGCTGTTTCCACCAAAGAGCCAGATGCTGGCTCGCGAAACGGTTGCGTGGCCATTGGTACGGCATTCTACACTGAGGGCGCGCTTGGGAGAATTTTCAAATTGCCGTCGGAAGAAGACAATAAGAGCCCGCTCCAGATTGAGGGGCTCTTCAAATGCACGGCGGTGATGCAGCCGTTACTTCTTCTTCGCCGCTACGGCAGCGGCCTTATCGGCGTACTTCTTCTGGAATCGCTCGACGCGGCCGGCTGTATCGATAAGTTTTTGCTTGCCGGTGAAAAACGGATGACAGCTTGAGCAGATTTCGACGCGAATCAGATTGCCCTTAAATGTTGAACGTGTCTCGAATGTGCTGCCACAGGCGCAGTGCACCGTGATGGTATGGTAGTCCGGATGAATGCCTTCTTTCATGGATGAGCTCCTTGTTGCCGGCCGGTCTGCGCGAGTGACTAGCTCACCGCGGCGAGTCTCTCGCGTCGCTAGGCTGGCGGAGAAACCACAGTATACCGCACAAACAGCCGTGCCGCTATTCGATCATCCCAGGCACACAAAAGATTCAGCGCGAAAGGAAGGGCTCCCCGGGGGCAGCCATGTCGCCGTCAGGAAAAGCGAGCCCTTCCACACGGGACAAGCCAAATCAGTGATGATCGTGACGCCATCTCCAATAGTTTTCCTGCTCCTGCTGGTCTCGATTTCGGAAATTCTCATGCTGCCTGTGCGTATTGGTTTCCCACTGTTGATAGTAGACGCCTTCGCGGTGATTCCAAGTGTGATACGTGTGGTAATCGGTGTCGTAGTATCTCACCTGCCCATAGCAGCCGGAGAGAAGAACGGGACCTGAAGCTATTGCAAACATCAGAAGAGCTGAAGGCCAGAATCGAAGCTTACGCATCTTCGCACCTCCTATCGATATTCTATTGAGAGGCGGAGTCTACCGCTTCGGTTGAAACATTCAATCCGCGCGGGAAGATGATGTAAAGTCTTTCCTGTAAACGGGCGTGATATTTGCCTATCGAAGCGCGCAATTCCGTCTTCTCTCCCGAGAGTCGAACGGCTACTTCCCCACCCCAGCCGCCGTGCTCACGTCGTGAGGACGTGAGGCAACCTCCGGTTCAAAGCACCGTCTGCACCGCGCCTCATACATTCCCTTCGCGCCCACAACGATCAGTTCATCCGAATGCACCAGACGTTGCGTGTGGACGGCCGGATTGCCGCAACGGATGCAAATCGCCAACAGCTTCGTAATTTCCTCCGCCATCGTAAGGAGTGTCGGCATCGGTTCAAACGGGCGACCTCGATAATCCATATCGAGCCCCGAAACGATCACGCGCTTGCCCGCCTCGGCGAGCTTTTGGCAGACGGTCACCAGACCCGAGCCAAGAAACTGCCCTTCGTCTATGCCGACGACTTCGGTAAGCAGGTTCACCTTGTGCAAGATCTCATCGGCGTCCTTCACCGTATCGGATTGGATTTCGAGACCAGAGTGCGACACGATCCCGTTCGTCGAATAGCGATTGTCGATCACCGGCTTGAAGATTTGCACCCTCTTACGCGCGATCTCCGCGCGACGAAGTCTCCGGATCAATTCCTCGCTCTTGCCCGAAAACATCGGACCGACAATGACTTCGATCCAACCCATGCTGCCTTTTACGAGATCCATTCTCGTTCAGCCTCCGAGCACAAAACGCCAGCCTCAAGCTAACACAATCTCGGCATCGTGCGCGATGCGATTGACTTTTCGCAGGTGCCTTCGATAGCGTAGCTCCCGCCCCTCACGAACGAAGCGAGGAACATTGACGGCTGCTATTCTCATTTTACAAGGATTGGGAATCCCTCGCTTTCCCGAGGGCGCTATCGCCACGGAGCAAATCGCGCTGCGCTGGACGCACATCACCTCCGCCATCATCTGGATCGGCCTGCTCTATTTCTTTAATCTGATCGCTACGCCTACGATGAAGGAACTCGAGCCGGGCGTCCGAGGCAAACTGTTTCCCGTGCTGATGCCTCGCGCCATGTGGTGGTTTCGCTGGTCCGCGCTTGTGACAGTTCTGGCAGGCCTGCGGTATTTCTGGATGATGCTCGTTGTGGATGCCGCCAATGACGGCAACCCCCATCTGGCGTGGCGTTGGCTCGGAGAATGGTTTGCGGTGTGGCTTATCGCCTATGCGCTTATTTACCCGCTGCAGATGCCGCGGAAGGGTCTCTTCGATAATCCTTGGTTCCGCACGATTGCCATCGGCAGCGTCCTCTTTCTGGCAGCCGTAGCCGTGATGGAATTGAACGCGAACGCGCCCGTATCGAATAATCATCTCGCAATCGCTGCGGGCGGCGGACTTGGCTTGTTGATGCTGCTGAACACCTGGGGCGTAGTATGGAGGGCCCAGAAGCGCCTCATTTTCTGGACGGCCGAAAATAGCGAACGAGGCACTCCAATGCCTGAGCGCGCCGCTTATCTCACGCGATGGTCATTCATCGCCTCCCGAACCGGCTTTTGGATGTCTTTCCCATTAATCTTCTTCATGGCCGCCGCCGGGCATTACCCATTCCTTTACAGCATTACCAATTAGGCCTACTTTCTCGCCATAAGTAATCTCGACAAACGCGCCGAATTTCTTGACAAATAGACCCCTCATCCGCCGACGCCAAAGGACTGAGCGGCGATTGCCTCCATTCAGATCCAAACGCCGTTCGCGGCCGTCATGCGGGGTTTTAACAGCGGGCCAGGTAGGGCATGATTATTTACATGACATCTGTTGAAAAGACGCGTTGGGTGGAGGAACAGGCGCGAGCGCAAGGCTTCGATCTGTGTGGCGTGGCGCCCACCGCCGGATTAGCGGAGTTGGGACGCCTGCGAGAATGGCTTGCGAGCGGTTATGCGGGTGAAATGAAGTATTTGTACGATGAGCGGCGGATGGATCCTCAGCTTGTGATCGAGGGCGCACGAAGCCTGATTGTTGTAGCGTTGAATTACAACACTGCACAGCCGTACACGCTTCATGCCCAAGCAGGCGGTAGGACCGCGGACGAGTCACCGCGCGGATGGATTTCCCGCTATGCCTGGGGCGACGACTATCACTACACCATGCGAGAGAAGCTCAATCGCATTGTAGATGCGATGCGGGCGCAGTTTGCGGAGCCGTTCGAGGCGCGGGCATATGTCGACACCGGGCCGATTGTTGAGCGCGTGGCCGCCAAGTATGCGGGGCTCGGATGGCTGGCGAAAAACACTTGCTTGATTAATCAGCGGGTTGGCTCGTGGCTATTTCTCGGCGTGATTATCACGACGCTGGACCTGGAGTATTCGCTAGCGGCGGGTGAGGCGCCGCCACGCGACCTTTGCGGAAAATGCACGCGGTGCCTTGATGCCTGCCCTACGGATGCCTTTCCTCAACCTTATGTGCTCGATTCGCGGCGGTGCATTTCGTATCTGACAATCGAGCTGCGTGATGCGATACCCGAAACATTACGTGGCGCAATGGGGTCGGCGACAATCGGTTGCGACATCTGCCAGGACGTTTGTCCGTGGAACCGTAAGGCTGCCGTCACTGCAATGCCTGCGTTTCAGCCGCGCCGATTCGATGGAGCTGATGTGCAATCAGATCGCGAGACGGCGAAGAAATCGTTCGTGGATCCATCGCTCGAGTGGTTGGCTTCGCTCACGCAGGAAGAGTTCAGCAGGATTTTTCGCAAGAGCGCCGCGAAACGCACAAAGTGGCGTGGACTGGTCCGCAACGCATGCGTCGCATTGGGGAATGCTGTCCTCGCCGAAGGCTCGCCGACGCGCGAGCGCGTGCTGCGGTTGCTTAAGAATCTGGCCGCGTCGAGCGACAGCCTCATCGCCCAACATGCGAATTGGGCGCTTAAACGCCAGATGGCAAGCGCGAGCCGAGACACGGTAGGATAGGCGAAAGGGAGAACACGAGTGTGCCGCCAATCGTTAAAAAGATAATTGTGCGTGGTTGTTTATCGCTGCTCGCGGCGGTGGTGTTGGCGTATATCGCCGATGCAGTTCAGGTGCGCGTGCGGTTGGCGACGGGCGGGCCTGGAAGAGCGTATGACACAGTGACGGTTTTATACGCCGCGGGATTGAAAGGAAACAAGTACGAGATCTACGGAGATCAACCGGATACTGAAACTTGCGTAAGAACACTCTTCCCTCAACTAGGATATTCGCCCTGTTGGTACGTCCGCGAACACACTATGAAAATGTTGGATTGAGTCGAACTTGCGCGGTACTTGTAGGACACTCGATTTGGGCGTACCGGTACGGCCGCGATTGACGATCGCTGCCGCAACTCCCAAGCGTTGCATAAAAAACCCTACGCATTCTCTCTCCGGAGCTTTATCCAGGCGGCAGGCCACGCGTAAGCGATTTACTGTCAGCTATAGCTGAGGTACCAACGCTGGCAGGCAAATTGCGATTCCTCTAAGCGAACTTGCTGGAACTCATTATTGCGAGGAAAAAGTGATGAAAATCGCTCTTGGAGTAGCAGCTTTGGCTTTGCTCGCCGCGATGCCTGCCGGTGCACAAGCGGTGGGCGGAGCCATATCACCGCCGCAGTTATTGTCTCAGAAACTACCATGGACGCCTCCCGCGACTTTCAATGCCACGGAAGTAAGCGGGGCGGAATCGACGTACGTGCCCTCGACGTTCGTGACGTTCGACGGTGCTGTGGCTGCCGGGAAGGTGCAATTAAAAGAGCTGGGCAAGACCGTCGCGGAGGCAGCGACGGAATCACGCGAGGCTGCACGAGCCAACACGACAACCGCTCATTTTACGCAGGACAACCGTGGCCGCGTGGTGCTCTCGAGAGACTAAAGTCAATGGTGTCTTGTCGCGCTATTGGTATTAGCCAGTGCTGGTGCCATTGGGGGAACACGAAAAAAGGCCGCACGGCCGGAAAGAACGCCGGACGGCCTCCGCTGGATGCTGCGTGGTTTTAAGCAGACGACGCCAGCCTTAGCGAGCGTTGGCGCTGCTAAATGAGTAGATAAAGCCCAGTGTTGCCGTGTTCTGCTCCTTCACCGAATCGTTGCCGCCCTTCTGGAAAATCGGCGAACTCGCGAAATCATAGCGATATTCCCCTCTGACCTGAAGACCGCCGGTCAGGTTGTAAGAGTAAGTACTCGTCATCTCTTGAGCGTGATTCGCGCCTAAGCCCGTGTAGCCTTGCGGGTCTTCGTAATATTCGTAGCGGAGCGCGAAATAGCTCCGCGGCGTCATCGTGTATTTTGCGTATCCGGCAGCTCCCCACCACTTGGAAATCGGACCTGCCTTGACACACGTAAAGTTGCACGCCCAAGGCTGTGGACCGAAACCGTAGTCTCCATTGATTGTGAAGGACCACTTCCCGTTTGGAGCGAACGAAATCACGGTGTCGCTGAGCTGCTTCCAATCGTTGATCGTGGTGGCGTTAGTCGGATATGCGTCTATCACGGGACCAGCCATATAGTTTTCGATTAGCGACCATTTGGCGTTAGGAGTCAAAGCTAAACTGCCGCCATACGTGAGCCCGGAGCTATATCCAATGCCTGCCTGATGAGAGATGACGGTATTGTTCCATCCATTGACGAGATAACCCGTGAACGACACCCTGGGGCTGAAAACGTATTTAGCGCTCGCGCCAAAATGGTCAAACGGAATCGCGTAGTAAAAGAGAATGCTACGCGAATAGTTCCAATTGCCGCTGGTTTCGATTACTTCGTTGCCGATCGGGGTGACAAACTTCCCGATGTTGATGCTGAGGCCCTTTCCGATCGGTGCGAGATACTCGCCGTACGCTTCCTTGATATAGAAGTTGCTGAAGTCGGAGAGGTTGTCGGAAGAGTTCACGGTGTAAGCCGCCTGGCCATAGCCGGCGGCAACGTGATAGCCGAACCGGCTGTCAGTCGTCGTTGAATCGGGTGCCTTATCCACGATCAGTTCGGCCATATTCAGACCGAAGCCGTTCGTAAAACCATCGAACGGGCGCAGGCCACTAAAATTGGAAAAGGGATGATCGTTGTTATAGCCGTAGTACGCGTCGATCACACCGCTAAACGTGGTAGGGCCGAGCAGGCCGGCGAGAGTCACTTTGCTGGCGTCTGCCGCAGGCGCTACGGCGGGTACCTGCAGGAATGAGGCATTCTGCACGGACGGCGGAGCATCCTGCGCCGCCTTTAGCGCGGCAATCTGCCGCTGGAGCGCATCCATCTCCTTTTGGAGATCGTTCAATTGCTGCTGCGTGGATTTCGCCGTAGCCCCGGAGGCGGAAATAGTGAAAGAATCTGCAGGTTGCATTGTAGATTGTGCTTGAGTAAATGGAGCGAGGCTCAAACTAAGGGCTAAAGTGAACATGCCTGTGGCAACACCCGAAGCATTCCGTAATAAAGATTTCATTGCTTCCTTTCTCCCTCCCGGCCGCGTTTACTGTCGGTTTGTGGTGAACCGCGACGGTGTGTGAACAAACTACAAGCGGTCCGACCGAAGCGTCAAACTCAGAAATTCTATGGAAGGCATCAGAATAAAAGTGCGTGCTCCTTGCCATTTCCTGAGGTCGGCGTGCTATGCATTTATTGAATGGATTACATAAGAAAATTGTAAGAAGTTTATGTAGTACGGAGGGGCAGCACGTGACGAAGAGAAGAAGCGGTATTGAGAGTAAGCGGCAATGCGCCGTAAAGCAGGGCTGAGCACATTCGGACTGTGGGACGCCGCTGACAGGCTTCGCACAAGGCCAATGCTCTAAACGAGATAGCGGGTAAAAGCGCTTTCCTGTATTGACATCGAGGATTGCAGGTTCTAGATTTGCTACGGGGGTCGGAGGGCTCATGAGACTTTCGCGCAAGGTCGCGGTAACGGCTGGCATAGCGCTTTTGGGCGTTGCAGCTGTGATCGCTGCTGACGTTCCAACCGGTGTTGTTTCCGATGCGATTCGTGCACACATAGACGGCGTCGACGCCGCGCTTGGAGCAAACATCTACGCCGGCGACGCCCTAAATACATATCCGGGCGGAACGCTGCGAATGCGCGTAGGGTCGGGCCAGCTTTTCATGCTCGAATCGAGCGACGCCAGCGTGACGCAGGACCATGGCCTTGTCGATATGCTGATGAAGAGCGGAACTGCGGGACTTTCAGGTACGATCGACGATCCTCTTGAAATTGACACGCCCGTCGGCACATTGCGTCCTGCGAATGACAAGCACGCTTTCGGAGAAGTGACGATAACGGGTGCTAAGCAAATTGCTGTCACGTCCTACGAAGGTACTCTCTCCCTTAATCATGAGGGCGAGGAGCGGCTGATCGAGGCTGGCAAGTCGTATCGCGCCACACTTGCTGCGGAGCCCACTTCGCGCGCAGCAGCGTACCCCCAGAGAGGAAAAGGGGCAGGCACCGATGGCAATCATGATCGGCTTATCCTTGACGTCATTCTCGTCGGGGGCGCCGGAGCGGTCGGCTACGTGGTCTGGCATTACATGACTGAGAGCCCTTCCAATCCTTAAGCATCAAGCATCCGCATTGTCAATGCGCGGCTGCCCGCGCGATAATTACTGAATGACATCAAACCCTGCAATCGCCAAATCTGAGTATCTGCAATCGCCTGAATTCGCGAAAAATCTTGACCGCCTCGCCGAAGTCGCAGTCCGTATAGGACTGGGACTTGCCGCAGGTCAGGAACTCGTGATGACTTGCACGCTCGATGCTGTGCCCCTTGCCCGCCTGATCACGCAGAATGCATATAAAGCTGGTGCGAAAGTTGTAAACACGATTTATGGCGATGAAGAAGCGGCGCTATTGCGATTCCGCTATGCGCCGGACGCGAGCTTCGATGCTGCGCCTGCTTGGCTGTATGAGGGGATGGCGGCGGCATACAAGAACGGCGCGGCACGACTTGCGATTGCCGGAAATGATCCTTCGCTACTCTCCAAAGAAGATCCAGAAAAAGTGAGCCGGTTGAATCGCGCGACGTCAAAAGCGTATCGGCCTGCACTGGAATATATTTCGCGGCACGACATTAATTGGACAATCGTTTCGTGCGCGACACCAGCCTGGGCTGCGGCCGTGTTCCCGGATTTGCCGCCCGACGAAGCCGTGAAGCGACTATGGCACGCAATTTTTGCCGCTTCGCGCGCCGATCAAGCGGACCCCGTCGCCGCATGGAAGCAGCACGACGCGAATCTGCATGCCCGCGCCGATCGCCTGAACCAGAAGCGTTATTCCGCCCTGCACTTCCGTGGCCCGGGTACCGACCTGCGCGTCGGCCTCTCCGACGGGCATCTGTGGTTGGGCGGCGGCACAATGGCGCACAACGGGAAGTATTGCATTCCAAACATGCCGACTGAAGAGGTCTTCACGACGCCGCACAAGGATCGCGTGGAAGGCTGCGTCGCAAGTACGAAGCCGCTTTCGCATATGGGAACGATGATCGAAAAGATTTCGGTGCGGTTCGAAGGCGGAAAGATTGTCGAGGCTCAGGCCTCAAAAGGCGAGCAGGTATTGCAGCGAATGATCGAGACGGACGAAGGCGCGCGCCGGCTCGGCGAGGTTTCGCTTGTGCCACACTCCTCCCCAATTGCTGCAAGCGGCCTGCTCTTCATGAATACGCTCTTCGACGAGAATGCGGCGTGCCACATCGCGCTTGGCAAAGCGTACAGCTCTTGCCTGAAAGACGGGGACAGTCTTACTCCCGAGCAACTTGCCGCGCGCGGTGCAAACGATAGCCTGATTCACGTCGACTGGATGATCGGTTCGAATCAAATCGACGTGGATGGCATCACCGCGGCTGGCGACGAAGAACCTGTAATGCGCGCGGGCGAGTGGGCCTGAGCAAATGATATCGATCGCAACTGACAAAGACGCGATTCGCGGGCGCCCATCGCGCCTGAAGTCCAGAATCCTGTCGAAGGTCCGTTTCCGTCTGTGTTGGACGAGTGTTCCGTCAGGCTGCGGAGAAATACCAAGCGTGGCAGACTGAAGACTTGAGTGATATATTGGGGCAACGAAGCTAGTTCTCGGGAAAGCTCGTGCCGACTCCGAACCGGCCGCTCTCGACGAGGACCGTTAAGGCGAGGGTATTCCCCACGTGCCAACGCTTCCGCTCCTTAGAGTCTTTTCTGCAGATAGAAGAGCCGCGAACGGCACACGGTACCCCCGCCGTACTGTCTCCACACTGCTGGCGCTTTTTCCTATCCTGCTTCTGATCAATATAAGAATTTCCTATGCTCAAAGACCCGGGGCGAGTACGAGTGCAACGGTCGTGGTCCGTGTGGAAGCGCCCGACGGCGGTCCCTTCGATGGATCCGCCGATGTTTCGCTCACATCAAGTGGGGAGGGCGGCGCGCAGCACGAGATGACACGCGACCAGGGACAAGCAGAGTTCAACGGTGTCTCCGAGGGGAATTACTACGTGACTGTCACCGCTCCGGGATACAAGCCTGGGGAAGGTCAGGTCGAAGTAGGCCAGCAGATGGGCGGCGCTTATACGACCTGGATCCGGCTCGAGACCGAAGCGACGCCAACCAACGCAAGCAGTGCATCCGGCGGCCCGGTCCTGGCGCCCAAGGCTCGAAAAGATGTGGAGCGCGGCGTCGAAGCTCTGCGCGCTCTGAAATTTCAAGAGGCGCAAAAGCAATTTCAGGCAGCGTATAAGCTTGCTCCTGGCAATCCCGATGTGAATTTTTTCCTCGGATACACGTTTCTTCAGGAGAAGAGTTTCCCTGATGCGCAGAACTATCTTGAGCGCACTACTTCCCTGGATCCGCATTACGGAGATGCCTTCGTCGCGCTCGGACAGTTGGAACTTCAGCAGGGCGATCCCTCTTCCGCTGCATCAACTCTCCAAAAGGCTGTTTTGATTGACGCAGAGAATTGGCTCGCGCACTGGGCGCTTGCGAGCGCCGATCTCAAGCAGTCGAAGTATGATGACGCCCGTGCGGAAGCGCAAGCCGCCATGCAGTACGGAAAAGGCGCGGCGAACGGAGCGGAAATCATTATCGGGGAAGCATGGGCTGGCTCAGGCGATACAGACAAAGCGATTGAGGCATTGAATTCATTTCTCCGCGATGCGCCAACAAATTCAGCCGTTCCGGCGGCGCAGGCATTGATTGCAAAGCTGACATCCGAGAAGAATGCCGCTGCAGTGCGCGCAACGGCGGTCTCGGATTTAGCCCGATCTTCGGCTGCACCGAAGCCTGCGCCGGTCGTTGAGGCGACCGCCGCAAGTATAGACCTGAACAACGCGGAGACAAACCTGACACTTTCGCAATGGGCTCCAGCCGATGTGGATAAAATGAAGCCAACAGTTGCAACGGGCGTAAATTGCTCCCTACCGGAAGTGCTCGAAAGAGCCGGTGCGAAGGTCCTGCAGTTGGTTACAAACGTGGGGAACATCGATGCGACCGAGCAGCTTGTTAATCATCGGCTAGACGAAATTGGGAAGCCGGTGGAAACCGTGAAAATAAAGTATGATTATGTGGCGAATTTCGTCGAAGGCGCTCGCAGCACGATAGGAATTTCCGAAACACGCAACGGCCTGAGCGGTGCGGCTGCGTTCCCGGGAAATATTGCGACGCCCGGACTTATCAGCATGGCGCTCGTCTTCCATCCGATGCTACGCGGCGACTTCCAAATGACTTGCGAAGGGCGCGGCGATTGGCTTGGGCGGCCGGCATGGATTGTCTACTTCAGGCAGCGCGAAGGCATACCGGGCCGAATTAGCGCGTTCGTACTAAAAGGAAGTACGCATCGGATCAGTTTTAAGGGCCGTGCGTGGATCATGGCGGACTCGTACGAAGTGGCGCACATGGAGACGGACCTGATCAAGCCTATGCCGGAGATCCAGTTCGCGCTCGAACACATTTCCGTGGATTACAAGCCCGTGCATTTTGCCGCCGGACAGGATCTTTGGTTGCCGGCAAATGCCGATATATACTTCGACTTTAGGAAGCAGCGATACCATCGTCGTGACACATTCTCGCGATATAAGCTATTCGCGGTAAGCAGCAGACAGACGATCAACCAACCGCCGGAAGCTAATCCGGAGCAGTAGACAACACACGCCATCAGCAGCTTCCACGCGAAGAGTCTTTTTCGATTCGACTCTAATATCGACAGCTTGGTATGGTTAGTGTGTACGGCCAGGGTGATGCAGATTAATTCCGCCATGGACCGATTCAACGGGAATCATAGTGCCGATTAAGCTACCCATTTATTTGGACAATCACGCGACGACGCCTGTTGATCCGCGTGTTCTTGAGGCGATGCTGCCGTATTTCACGGAAAACTTCGGCAATGCAGCCAGCCGGAATCACGAGTTTGGGTGGAAGGCGGAGGAGGCGGTCGAGAACGCGCGGGGACAGATCGCGCACCTGATCGGAGCCTCCCCGAAGGAAATTGTTTTCACCAGCGGCGCAACGGAATCAATCAACCTGGCGCTTAAGGGTGCCGCGGAATTTTACAGGGACAAAGGAAATCACATTATCGCTCTCGCGACCGAGCACAAGGCCGTGCTCGATACCTGTAAGCGACTGGAATATGGCGGATGCGAAATCACGTTTCTGCCAGTCGGAAGCGACGGCTTGGTCGATCCAGAAGACGTCTCGCGCGCGATTACGCCACGGACGATCCTGATTTCCGTCCTGCACGGCAATAATGAAATTGGCGTACTTCAGCCGGTCTCAGGCATCGGACAAATCGCGAAGAAGGCAGGGGCGCTGTTTCACGTGGACGCCGCGCAATCGGTGGGCAAGATTCCGATCAACGTCGAAAATGACAGCATCGATGTGATGTCAATCTCGGGCCACAAAATCTATGCTCCAAAAGGCGTCGGCGCGCTCTACGTAAGGCGCAAGAATCCGCGTGTGCAGCTTACGGCGCAAATGGATGGCGGTGGGCACGAGCGCGGACTGCGTTCAGGCACGCTCAATGTGCCGGGCATAGTCGGTGTAGGGAAGGCGTGCGAGATTTGCGAAAAAGAGATGGCGAGCGAGGGCGAACGGCTGTTTCGATTACGCGAGCGTCTACGTGTGGCAATTCTAGGGCGGCTGGATGGGGTCTCTGTCAACGGATCACTTGAGCATCGACTCCCGAACAATTTGAATTTGAGTTTCAGCGGAGTGGAGGGAGAAGCCCTGCTGATGGGGATTCATGGCGTCGCCGTTTCAAGCGGGTCGGCGTGCACTTCTGCGCAGTTGGCGGCGAGTCATGTGCTGCGTGCGATCGGCGTCGATGACGATCTCGCGCATGCTTCAATACGATTTGGCCTGGGACGATTCAACACAGAGGAGGAAGTCGACTATGCGGCGGGACGGGTCGTCGAGACAGTGCAAAAATTGCGCGAACTCTCGCCGGCATACCAATCGGCGAAGGGCCGAAAACGCTGAGATAAGCAGCTAAAAGAGTAGAGTCACCGGCGCTACACATTGTAAACGCGTTCGATATCGAAGACTCCGGGAATGCGTTTAATGCCGCTGAGAATGCGCTCGAGTTGCTTGCGGTCCTGCACGTCGAGTGCGACCTCAATGCGGGCGCGCGTGTTGTCTTCCCCGCCACTTTCGAACGTTCGAATATTCGCAGCGTTTTCGCTGATGATGCCCGTGATCCCGGCAAGCATGCCGGGACGATCTTCCGTGAAGATTCGCAGGCGCACAGGGAACGTAGCATGGGTTGAGGCTGCCCATTCGACTGGGATGCGGCGCTCGGCTTCGTAGAGAAGATTTTCGACATTGGGACAATTCTTGCTGTGCACCGCGATGCCGCGCCCCCGTGTGACATAGCCGATAATTTCGTCGCCGGGAATCGGATTGCAGCATTTCGAGCGATAGACCATCAAGTCACCGTGACCGCGGACAACGATGGTCGCGTCGTCTATGCCCATCATGCGCTTCAGAGTTGCTTCAGGCTTCTGTTGGCGCTCCTCAGGCGGTTCCGCCAACGGCTTGCCGGTCAGCTTCGAAAGCACTTGGCGGGCTGACCATTTTCCGTACCCCAATTCAGCGTAAAGATCCTCCTGGCGCGAGCAGCCGTAATCCGCCGCGACGCGATGCCAGTCGTCGCCCGAAATGCGACTGAGACTCACGCCAGCGTGGCGCGCCTCTTTTTCCAGAAGCTTCTTGCCAACGTCTGTCGCCTGCACGCGTTCGTGGAGGTGAATCCACTGGCGAATCTTGCTGCGCGCCCGAGACGTGTGAACGAACGAAAGCCAGTCGCGCGACGGCTCATGGCCCTTCTGCGTGATGATCTCGACCACGTCGCCGTTCGCGAGCGCGTGGCGCAGCGGAACCATTTCGCCGTTGCATTTCGCGCCGGCGCACTGGTGGCCGACTTCGGTATGTACGGCGTACGCGAAGTCCACAGGCGTTGCGCCGCGCGGCAGTACTACAACGCGGCCTTTCGGCGTGAACGTGTAAACCTCTTCCGGATAAAGATCGACGCGCAGGGTGGAAAGAAATTCGCTGGGCTCCTGCATCTCCTGCACCCATTCGATCAAGTGGCGCATCCAGACGATGCGCTGATCATCGGCGCTCGAAGCGATGGGACCATCCTTATATTTCCAGTGAGCAGCAACCCCTTGCTCGGCGATCCGGTGCATCTCCTGCGTACGAATCTGCACTTCGAACGGCTGGCCGGCATGAATCACGGTGGTGTGAAGCGACTGATAAAGATTTGGCCGAGGCATCGCTATGTAATCTTTAAAGCGGCCCGGAACGGGGCGCCACATCTGGTGCACAACGCCCAGCGCTGCATAACAATTCTTCACGGTGTCAGTGACGACACGGACGGCCAGCAGATCATAGACTTGATCTAGCACCCGCTGCTGTTTTTGAATTTTCACGTGCAAGGAATACAGCCGCTTAGTGCGTGCTTGTACATCTGCCGGAATGCCGGCCTCCACCATCTTTGCGCGGATTGCTTCCTGCACTTCGACGAGGAATTTTTCGTAAACCGGGCGCTTTGTCGCAACCTTCTTTTGCAATTCCGCGAAGGCTTCGGGCTCCAGGTAGCGAAACGCAAGGTCTTCAAGTTCACCGCGGATTAGCCCCATGCCAAGACGGTTCGCTACAGGCGCATAGATATCCAGTGTCTCGCGCGCAATCCGTTCCTGGCGCGCTGGCTCCAGATATTCGAGCGTGCGCATATTGTGAAGGCGATCGGCAAGCTTCACCATAACGACGCGCACATCGTTAACCATTGCCAGCAGCATTTTGCGCACGTTTTCGGCCTGACGCGCTTCGGGGGCGAGCAAGTCGAGGCGGCTGATTTTCGTGACGCCCTCGACGAGGCGCGCCACATCGGGGCCGAATTTTTCGGAAATCTGCTCAAGCGGAACTTTCGTGTCTTCGACGACGTCGTGCATGAGCGCCGCGCTGATCGAAGTCACGTCCAGCTTCATGTCCGCGAGAAGATGGGCTACCTCGACGGGATGGGAGAGATATGGCTCGCCGGAGCGGCGCGTCTGAGACTGATGATGCTCGGCGGCAAAATCGTAGGAACGGCGCAGAATCTCCAGATCGTCGCCCGGCCGGTTTTTGTGGACCTTCTCCAGAAGTTCAGCAAAGCGAACGTCCACGGCATGCCGGGCAGCGAGATTGACGGCTGGATTGCCGACTGTTCCCATGAGGATTCTATTGTAAACCCTCAGTGAAGCGGTGTGCTTGCGTGGGACACGGCGTCGAGGCGAATAGCGAGACCATTCGCAGCGTCGAGTTCGCTACTCTCCGGGCTTGCCTGCTACCTGGCTCAGAGCTGCATGCCAGTCGGCTGCGTCTTTATCAAGGACGGACTGGCCGAGCTGATTCGCAATAAACAACCAGGCTTTTCCGGGCTCCAAATAGGTGACGTACATGATTTTGCCGTCCGGGCCAACACGTATGAAATAGATCTGGTCAGTGGTCTGGTGCTCAAAAACTACGGCTTCCGGCTGTTTAGGATCTTTGCTGATCTTGACGAGATAAACGGCACGGGCAGTTCGACGGCCGTTAACCGTACCGACCGGCAATACGAATACTTTGGGCGCGCGGCCATCGGCCGAGCACGCCTTGAGATAACTGCAAGCGTCGTCAGGATAATTCTGGCCGGGCGCGTCCTGCCATTTAATACTTGCCTTGTGGCTCATCACATCCTGATAGAGGTTTGTACCGGCCGGTGCGGGCGGCTCAGCAGCCTTGCTGCCAGTGCTTAGAAACAGACTGAACACCGCCATTGCCGCGACTGCGACAAGAGCCGTATTTGAACAAACTCGGACACTTCTCATGGAAACTACCTCCTGCTGTGACTGATCACAGCGACCGCACCACACCTCATGCGTTCGATGCCGGAACGCGCGGAATTATAGTCCGTGCGAGTATTCGGTGCAATCGATTCTGAAGGACAGTTGATGGGTAAAAGAAAACGGCGGACCCGGATCGGGTCCGCCGAAATTTATACTAGCGTTAGTCCAGAATCATCAGGAACTGGAGCCGGATGCCAGCGCGGCCGCTTCCCGCTTCTGCTTAATGGCCTTCGCCTTATCCATCAACTGATCGGCGTCCTTATTATCCGATTCCCGAGCATCGGCTGAGGCTTCCATGTCGCCCTTTTGGCGATCAAGAAGGCTCAGGTAGCCCATTGCATCGTCATAATCGGGCTTAAGTTCGATAGCCTTATTGAGCGCCGTAATGCCATCATTCACAGTCTGGCTGTAGTTCGCTGAGAACTTAGCCGCCAAGTCCTTCGGAAGCGGATCGGTATCCTTGATCGGCTTCTTTCCAGACTGATTGTACTCGCTCCGCAACTCCTGATTGGCATGATGCGAGATCCAGAAGTCGATCACACCCACCCAATAGTAAGGCTGTGCATCGTTGGGGCTGAGCTGAATATGTTTTTCGTGAAAAGATCGGGCCTTGATCATCCCGGCCTCATCGAAAGGCGTCTGCGCCATGTTGTAGTACAGGGAGCCAAGATTATCGATAGCGTTGAGGTTGTTCGCGTCGTCGCTAAGGATGTCTTCGTTGATCTTAACCGCTTCCTGGCCGTTACGAAGATTATCCGGCGAAGGCGCGCCCGGAATATATTGCGCTTGATAGGCTGCTGCCAAATAGAGCCGGGCATTCGTGAGCGTCGGATCGTACTGCTCAGCGTTCTTAAAGTGCTCGATGGCCTGATCGTACTGGCCGCTGCTGTATGCCGCCACGCCCTTATTCAGCTGGTCACGCGCGCGCAGTTTATTGCAACCGCCGCCGGCGACGATGGCCACCGCCAGGGCGGCCAGAATGAGCGTGATACTGGATTTGCGCTGCATTCCCGAATCTCCTTAGTTGAGCCGAGTATCGTCCGGCGCACTCCCACAGCGCGCGCCGGACGAAAAACAGGTTCCGCCCTAACCGTACCGTCAGGATTACTGACCCGCTTCGATTTTCGCCGTAATGAGTCCAACGTGTTCGATGCCCGCGCCTCGCATAATGTCAATGGCGCGCGCGATCTGCGCGAACTCGACGTTATCGTCACCCTTCACGAACGCGATCTTCGTTGCACGAATCTCAAAGATCTTTGTAAGCTGCGGGCCAAGAGTATCCCAAGTGTACTGGTCCTGGTTGATTAAGACTTTTCCGCCGTCTTGCACTTGCACCACGATCGTGTCGTCTGCCGAATTCTGCTGCTTCTGATTCGGCGGAGCGGGCTGAGGCACAATCGTGTTCAATCCCACCGGAGTCCGCGGCGTGATCACCATAAAAATGATGATCAGCACGAGCAACACGTCGATCAAAGGAACGATGTTCGGTTCCGACATCGCTCCTTTATTCTCACCGACTGACATTCCCATAGTAGTACTCCTCGATCCGAATCCTGAGTCTTAATCTGATCCGTTGGACGGCGGTGGGGCTCCTGGCACGTTCTTAGGCGGCACTTGCTCAGTCAGGAGGCCCAGATTCTCGACGCCAGCTGAACGGATTTCGTCGACTGCCTTCACGACGTCCCCGTAATGCGAACGCTCGTCAGCGCGTACGTAAACGGTTTTGTCCTGCCTGTCCGTCAAGAGATCCCTCACGTCGTTAGTGACATCGTCGAGCGTAATCTGTTTGTTGCCCGGGCTAAGGAAATAGCGGCCGTCTCTTGTGACTGCGAGAATCACCGCGTCTTCCTTTTCGGCATCGGGAAACTTATCGACGTTGGTAGCCTTGGCCATATTCACCGGCTGCCCGTGCTGCAGCATGGGAATGATGACCATAAAGATGATCAGCAACACCAACATGATGTCCGCCATCGGAATCACGTTGGGCGCCGCCATCACCGGCGCTGCCTTCACTTTCAGTGCCATGGAATGTTACTTCTTTCCGCCGCGGCGCGTGATGAAGTAGTTGATCAGCTCCATCGAGGAGTTGTCCATTTCCACGTCAAAAGCTTCCACGCGGTTCGTGAAGTAGTTGAAAGTCCACACGGCCGGCACGGCGACGAGCAAACCAAGAGCCGTGGTGACGAGCGCCTCGGCAATACCGCCGGCGACCGCCGAAAGGCCGGTGACCTTCTGGTTCGAAATGCCTTTGAACGCGTTGATGATGCCCATGACC
>JBOGMU010000274.1:0-1950 GCA_050746865.1 Candidatus Acidiferrales bacterium | reverse complement strand
CCCACGTCTACTTTTCTCTTCCCTTGCAATGAAGCGTTTTGTAGACATACACTTCCTTTCTCCTCTCAGATACAGTGAAAACGAGTACCGACTGCCTTCCTACATCTGCGGCTGCATGCGCCGTCGTCGAATCCAATTTCTCGCACCGTTTGCGCGTACTGGCTTTCCAAATGTGTCGATGCCGCAATCGATCCAGTCGCTTAGACCCAGTTAACGTTTACCGGACGGCTGCTAAATCTTCAGCGCACGCACCTTCCAAAAAGAACAAAACGCGTTTGCAAACTGCATCTCTCAGCACCAACGGAACGCTGAGGCTGGTTTTCAATCACTTCGTCGTCTGCGACAGGCACGGAGCAGAATCGTATGGTCCGCCGCATCACAAATAGCCGAAAGTCTGTTACTTGAGGAACACCTGCAAATGGCGAGCAGCCGCTCGGATAGCACGCTGGGCTGATTGTCGTCCTTCCACTCAAATCTTTATTCCCGCATCCACATCTTGCAGCCGACGTCTTGTTCCAGCTTCAGCGCACAGCAGCTCCGCGCGCACATAACAAGGAGTTGCGCACACCATCGGTCGCATCCTCGAGACTTTCGCCCCAACGCCGCATCCCCCGCTTGGCTTCCTCAAGTAGCCGAGCTCACGTATCGCAACGAAAATGCCTTTGAACCAGCGCAAATAACACGCATTGAGAAAACATATAATATTCAGACTGCGGACGAGAGCTGATGTGAGGCGGAGCAGCGGTGAACATCGTGTCTGGCGCGAGCGTGCTTGGTGCGAGAACTCTTGCAATGCAAGAGCACGGATTCTGTTGAAGCGTGATCGAGCGTGCTGGCTACGGTTGCGACGCGCCGGGGCAGTTTGTCAAACTTGCTTCCGAAACGGCCTACAACTGAGGAGTGACGTGGCGCCAAAACTTCCTGCAGAGTGCGGAAAGGAATTTCGTGGATTTGCACGGCGACGCTTGTCGGTGCGACATGCACGGGTGCGGTGCGCTAAGGATGTGACGCCAGCGTTGCCGGTCGCGACGGCGTGGTGCGGATGCACAGTGAATTGGTCAGCCGGAGTTATGCAGAGTGATCGAGATTGGAGGCTAAGACGGTCTGTCGGGCGGATAGGGTCATGGCTTGCGTGCCGCGCGCGGAGTGAATAAGGACAATGGCCCAGGTCATGCGTTCACGAATCGGGTCTACGCGTTAAGGTTGTTATGACGATCGTGCCACGGTCGCGTCCTTGTACTGCGTGATCGATCCAACAACGTTAACACGCGCGTTATAACTTGCTTAACAGAAGCCTGTTGCCTCGCTTGCGAATTGCCTATGGATAGGGCGCTTGTTTTCATAGAAATGATTCTCAATGTACCATTTAGTAAAAGCTTCCAGCAATCCCCGCGCGGAGGCGACGCCTGGGCGCCTTGATCAGTGTAATTCTTTGTGGTGGTAAGAACGCTGCTTGACATTCGCGCTCGTGGCACATAAGGATTGTCCGGAGCTTCAGCCGTCCCATCTGAGGAAGGTCCTTGAAGGACAAAATAGGCCGCGCCCAGTAGCTTCCGCGCCAGCTCCACGCGCGTCACATGGGGATGTTTGTGTTTCTTCAGCCGTTCGAAATATTTCTTCGCTGCCGGAGAACAACGCCCCGCCGTATGCATCGGCTGACTCCCGCCTCTGCTCTTGTGCCCGGCTGATTCCCGCAGCCAGGGCACCAGCCCCGCGTAACTGAAGACCGCCTTCGCCGTCGGAAAACCATGCTCTTCAACTTCGCCGACGCGATCGCTTTCACTTGTTGCGGATGTACCAGCCGTAGCGTCCTGACTTCTTCCTGAACAGCGTCTTTGAACGCCGGCCAAAAACTGCATGCCTCCACGGCCATCGCCAGCGGCTCGTCGAAACCTCGCAGCCACCGTCGTAGCGGCTCGCGGCTCGTTCTCCACCGGTCTTGCTTCAACG
>JBOGMU010000273.1:0-14511 GCA_050746865.1 Candidatus Acidiferrales bacterium | reverse complement strand
CGAGTGGACTCGCCGCGTGACCGTTCACTTGAATAAAACAACCCAGGTGAAGCTCCTTCTCCCTCCAGGGCGGTCGTAAACGAGTCGACTGAGCCGCAAAAAACACGGCCGCGAAAAATAAGCGTTTTTAAGGCGCCGAACGGTACAAAAGCGGCCAAATTTGGTCTTTTAAGCCCATTTTATGGCGCCATTTTGGCCATTTTTGGCGCCGAAAATGGCATGGGCGTGAAGTACTAAAACCATACGAAACGCTCGTACTAAACTGATGCCCCAGCCGAGCCATTGGCCCCCGCCCGCACAAAAGCGAATATGCCAGTGCGGGTTGGAAGCGGCGTCGCGGGGACAGCGGTTCGAAAGAGCCGTAGCACGCTGACCAACCCGCCGACCCTCCTGCCTGGCGTTCTTCCCTCCTTGGCCCCCGCCAGCAGGAAGGGCCTGTCCACACGGTTCATTCCGTAATTCATTGTTTTGAAGGAGTTTAGATCGAAAAAAAGAACCGGAGATGTACGTTTAGAAGTTGGTCGCGCCGAGGTAGACGTGTTCCAGCCCGCCTGTGTTCGCGCCGGAAACGAGATTTGTAGCGCTCGAGAGAAACGCGACGCTATGCCAGTCGCCGCTGATCGCAGGCATGATGCTGCTGCCGTTGGAAGGCTCTGCAGCAACTCCATTCGGTGCGCTCGCCAGCGTAGTATTCGCCGAACACGCCACGCCGCTTTGCACGCTAAGGCATGTGTTTCTAACAAAAATATTCTCAACACCTGTCACGACGTTCGATCCGAGATTTGTCGCCTGCGTTGCAAACGCTACGACAGGCCCCGAAGTGCATGACGTGGTTGAGTTTGCAGCGCAATTCTGTCCCACGCTTGGGTTCTCGCTCAGACCGTCCCCTGGCGTAACCCCATTTAAAGTCGAGACAAGCAATGTGATGCGGGAACAGCCGCTGTTTATCAGCAGTCCGCTCGTGGTGGTTTGGCAGGTATCACGAACAAAGATTTGTTGCACACCGCCTGTTGTGTAACCTAGATTGTCCGCTGCGGATGCGAACGCAACAAAGCGTCCATCCGACGAAATCGCCGGTTCGATCGAGGCTGCATTCGCAGCGGCACTACCGTCAGGCGTGGAAGCAATTGAAATGGAAGGAGTTGTGCATCCAGGTGTGAGAATCTGACATACCTGCTCCACGAAGACTTCCTCTTGGGCGCCGGTGTTCAGGTTCTGTCCAAAATTGCTGGCCGAAGATTGAAACGCTACGAAGCCACCACCGCTCGCCACAGATGGATGAATGCTCGGTGCATTTCCCGGCGTGACGACGCCACCAGTGTAAGTTCCAGAAACCAGATACGTGGTTGGCGTGCAGGTAGCGCTCGGTGCATTCGGCGTTGCTCCTGAGCAAATCGTACGAATGTAAACCTGTGGTGTAGAACCATTTACGGTCACGCCGGAAACAAGATTCGTCGCCAGCGAAACGAACGCGACGAATTGCCCATCAGGGCTGATCGAAGCGCCGTAGCTGTCGCCGTTACCCGGATTGCCATCGGCTCCCAGCGAGACGAGAACGGCACCATTGCAGGTTGTGGTGCCGCCGCACACGGGCTCCCAATAGACTTGCTGGTGCCCGGAAGGAACCGCGACATAATTCGTTAGATTTGTTGCAGTTGAGGTGTAAACCAGGTCTGACCCCGAACTGCTCAGAGACGGTTCCGTGCTTGCGCCGTTGGCGACGACTCCGTTTGGCCCCACGCTAGCGTCAAAATTGATGCTCGTGCACACCGCGGTCCCGAGGCAAGTATTTCGAGTGAAGATCTGGCTCGCAGAATTCTTCTGATTCAGCACCAGATTTGACGACACCGACGCAAATGCGACCGTCGTCCCACCCTGGTTCAACGCAGGTCCAGCGGTCGAAAGATTCGGGGTTCCATTCGTACAGGTGGTGTCACATACGCCGCTATTTGCCACCGACCCATCAAACCCATAGTCCAGCAAGATCGGCAGGCCGGCTGTAAGCGACGGGTCCACCATAAATGGAAGCGCATTGGACGCGCCACCGCCGGGCATCGGATTCATTACTTGGATTTGCGTAACTCCCGAACTTGCAAGGTCCCCTGCGTTCAGCGTTGCCGTTACGGTCATATTGTTGCTAAATGCAGTGACGCGAGGCGCGCCATTCACGAGCACAACGGAGTTTGGCACCAATCCAACCCCACTAACTGTCAGCGGCGTTGACACGGCGGAGTTGATCACTGCGCCCGCAGGCGAAATGGATGAGATTTGGGGCACTGGATTCGTGACGTTCATCGCGACGACATTTGAGCTGCCGCCCCCAGGTGCCTCGCCTGCCGGAGGATTGGGAACAGGTGGGTTAAAGACAGCAATTTGCAGCGCGCCGGCGTTGGTTATATCCGAGGCGTCTACGCCCGCCACCAATTGTGTCGAATTTACCTCGAACGTTGTGTGATTGGCTCCGTTGACCGTTACTACTGATGTCGAGACGAAATTCTTGCCGTTTACTCGCAGCGTAAACGACCCGGAACTGGCGTAAATTCCGGATGGCGATAGAGACGTGATCGTAGGGATAGGTACGGCAATTGGGTTGATGGTAAAGCTCACAGGGGGTTGAAACAATCCGCCGCCAGGCTGGGGAGTTTGCACTGTCACCTGCACTTTGCCCGGATTTACGATGTCGCTCTGAAGAATATCCGCCGTGATATGGGCGGAATCCTGGAAGAATGAGACACGTGGGAAGCCGTTCCAAAGCACCGACGAGGCGGGTGTGAAATTCGAACCGACTACTGTGAGTGTGAACGCAGGCTGGCCGGCATTCACATTCGTAGGTGACACTCCTGTGACTACCGGCGCGGGATAATTAATATACTGTTGGCAAGAGGAAGAAAAAAACAGCGCCACCAGAATACCCGCGAAAACGAGGCAGTCTTTTCCCCGCGCAATCTTCATCCATTGACCCATTCGTTCGATTCGCCCCTGAGGCGTAACGATAGAGACTACTAAAGATGTGCCGCACGGGCAATTAGGATGCCCGCATGGGCCTCTCCGCGGCAGTTTATCGGCTCCCGAGAAATTATGGCATTGGTTTCTCAGGAGCGAACGCCGCAGGTGCTGCGTTGGACGCTGCTGGCTCTGTTTGAGGCTGCAGCGCACTCAGCACTTCGGGCGGCAACTTGTCTGCGCGCTTCACGACGCCTGTGACTTGCCACATTTGATTTTCATCGAGAACTTTTGCGAAGCTCGGCATCCCGCTGAGTCGAATCCCATTCTTTACTTTCCAATACGTTTCGCCAGCGGAGTCGTCGGTGACCATGCCATCCGGCGAAAGCAAGCGAGGCGCTCGCGGGAACATACCGGAGCCGACCGGCCCTTGCGGTTGGTTGGGAAGTGCGTGACATGCGGCACAGTCGTCCTGATAAACACGAGCGCCGGCGACGAGTTCGGGCGTTGTCATATTTGAGATGTCGCGCAAGGGAGCCTGCCTTGCGATGCGCGCGCCGAGACCCATCTCGCCGATAATAGGTTCGAAACGCATCGATGAACTGTCTGCCGCCGCAGGGAGCCAGCCTAGGTATACGGCGGCAATAATGATCATGACAAAGAGTGCGACGCCCACGATGATGCCCCTCCAAAACTTGCTCATTTGTCCCCTTATTGTCCGGAATGGCCTACGACGATTTAGTATCACAAGCGAGGCGACGAATCATCCAATTTGGCCGCTTTGTCGCCGTTTTGTGCCGGCCACAAGAGCGCGCAATCGTCCACGTTGACGCAAGGTATTGACTCTGCTATGTTTGCATTTCGGCGAGCCTTGGAGTGAACTTTTGAAAAGCCGCTCCTCCCAAGCTACTTCATCAATATCTGGAACACAGAAGGGTCATAAGCCTTTGAAACACAGCGGTTTACGGCACAACGAAAAGATGAAAGCAGCGCCACCCGATCCTGAGGCACCCGCGAAACAGCAGCAGCTGAAGCTTTATGAGGAAGCGCTTACCCTCTTTCAGCAGCAAAAGTTTCAACGCGCCAAGCAGCTCCTCGAGCGGGTGACGGAAGGTCCCAGCAACGAGCTTGGCGAGCGAGCCCGCGTTCACATCCGTATTTGCGAGCAGCGCATCTCGCGCCCAACCGCACCGGTCTTTAAATCCGCCGAAGATCATTACACGCAGGGAGTAGCATTAATGAATTTGGGGCGTTGGGACGATGCGCGCGAGCACTTGGACCGAGCGCGCAAGGCGGCGCCCAAAGCGGATCATATCGTCTATGCAATGGCCGTGCTGGATTGCCTTACGGGCGAAGCCGATTCAGCCATGGAAAACTTGAAATTCGCGATCCAATTGCGGCCCGAAAATCGCTATCACGCCCGCAACGACGAGGATTTCGCATTTTTGCAGGAAGACCCCCGCTTCACAGAGCTTCTCTACCCTGAGCGTGACGGCTCGGGCGGCTAGCTAGCGGTTTAGGTGAAAGAACGCCAAAAGAATCGCCTTCAATCTAGACGAGCTCTTCGTGTGGTCGCGCTGGGCGGTGGAACAGGCCTCTCCGTCGTCCTCCGCGGACTCAAGCAGCATATTGCTTATTCGCCGAAAGAGGCATCGCGTGATCGCACCAGCGGGCGCGCGCGATTTCCCATTTCCGATCTGACGGCTGTGGTGGCTGTGAGTGACGACGGCGGAAGCTCCGGTCGTTTGCGTCGCGAGTACCGCGTGCTGCCGCCCGGAGATATTCGCAATTGCATGGTGGCGCTCTCGACGGACGAGCCGCTGTTGGCGAATCTTTTTCAGTATCGTTTTCCCATTGGCCGCGGCCTCGCGGGTCACAGCTTCGGCAATCTGTTTCTAACGGCCCTCACCCACGTGACGGGTGACTTCGTGCGCGCTGTGGAAGTTTCATCGCAGGTACTGGCAATTCGCGGCCGAATTTTTCCTTCAACGGAACAAAATGTAACGCTTGAGGCTGAGTTGCAAGATGGAACTGTCGTCAAGGGAGAGACGAAGATATCCAAGTCGCGGAAACGAATCGCGCGGATACGCCTCTCGCCGAGGCGGGTGCGGCCATCTCCTTATACGATAGAGGCGCTCCGACGCGCCGATCTGATACTCGTCGGCCCCGGCTCTCTTTACACTAGCATTATTCCCAATCTACTCGTCCAAGACGTGGTGGAGATAATCGCGCACTCGAAGGCCGCGCGAGTCTACATCGCAAATCTAATGACGCAGCCGGGCGAAACGTCACATTATTCGGTGGCCGACCACATCCGTGCGATCTATGAACATGCGGGTCGCCGCATTTTCGATTACGCCATCGTGAACCGGGCGCGCATTTCGCCTCGTCTGCTGCGGCGCTATCAGGCCCAGGGTGCGGAACCTGTAGAGCCGTCCTTGGTCGAGCTCGAGGGAATGGGCTTGAAGTGCATCGAGGCGAATGTGCTGCAGCAGGATCGTGTGGTCAGGCATGATCAATCTGCGCTTGCCGACCTCTTGCTCGATCGCTTTCTCAATTCCAGCGGGCGAAACTAGCGTCAGATCGGCTTTCCGATCCTGCGCACATGAAACAAGCACACTCCAAATTCTCGCCGCGCGAATCTCAGCCAGCTATGATGTTGCCATGATGCCAAGACTGGAGGTGCGCGGACTTACGGTCGAACTTCCGACCGTCTACGGCTGGATCCGGCCAGTGAATGACGTATCTTTCGCGCTGGCTGACGGCGAAACGCTTGGCATTGTAGGTGAATCTGGCTCCGGGAAAACGGTTCTTTCGCTCACGTTGATGGGTCTAGAGCCGCAGGGAGCACGTTGCAGGGGCGAGGCTTTTCTCCATGCGCGCGGAAACAAGAAGAACACCCGAAATGTGATCGGAGCTTCGCCTGACGATCTGCGCCGGATGCGTGGATGTGAAATGGCAATGATCTTTCAGGAGCCGATGACTGCGCTTAATCCCGTGATGCGCGTGGGCGCACAGATCGCGGAAGCAATTCGCGTTCACGATAGTGGTCTTTCGGCCGCAGACATTGAGCAACGGGTGTTTAAAGCACTTGAGCGCGCGGCCGTGCCGGAACCGGAAAGACGCGCCCGTCAATACCCGCACCAGCTTTCCGGCGGATTGCGTCAGCGTGTGATGATTGCGATGGCGCTTGCCGCAGGTCCGGGCCTCCTGATCGCGGATGAGCCAACTACGGCGCTGGACGTGACCGTGCAGCGGCAGATTCTGGAACTGCTAGGCACGTTGCAAGACGAATTGCAGCTTTCGATGCTGTTCATCACGCATGATTTGGGAGTCGTGGCGGAAATTGCGGATCGCGTTGCGGTGATGTATGCGGGCAGGATCGTCGAAGAAGGGCCGGTGCTCGAAGTGTTGAGGCATCCGCGACATCCCTATACAGAAGGACTGATAGCTGCCGCGCCGCGATTACGGCGAGAGAGGACGGCTTCGATTCCGGGGATGGTGCCGGCACTCTACGCGTTACCACCAGGATGCGCGTTCGCACCGCGATGTGCGTACACGCGAGAGGAGTGCACTAGGGCGATGCCGGAATTGAGGCGAGCTGGAGAAAATCATAAAGCGCGATGCGTGCTGGTTACAGAGAACGCGCTTGACGTGACGGAGAAGAAGAAATCGGGCCGGTCTTGCCGGTGAGAAGATTAATTGTGAGCGCGAACGAATGAGCCGAGGCGATCCTATCCTAGTAGCGCGCAATCTCAGAAAACTTTACACAGCCCACGGGGTGACGCGCGCGGCCGTGGACGATGTGAGCTTTTTAGTTGATCGTGGCGAGACGCTGGGGATCGTGGGTGAGTCCGGCTGCGGAAAGACGACGCTCGCGCGAATGTTAATGAGACTGATCGAGCCGGATTCGGGGGAGATACTTTTTGGCGGCAGCAATTGGCTGGCGGCGCGCGGATCGAAATTGCGCGCGCTGCGCCGGAAGATACAGATGGTGTTTCAGGATCCGATGGCGTCTCTCAACCCGAGGCATCGAGTGGGAGGTATCGTGGGCGAGCCGCTGGCGATCCATGAGTCCACGATGTCTCGCAAGGAGAGGCGAGCGCGCGTTGCCAAAATTCTGGGACAAGTAGGCATCGGTGAAGATGCGCTCAATCGCTATCCTCATGAATTTTCAGGCGGACAGCGACAGAGGATCGGAATCGCTCGCGCGCTCATTTTGCAGCCAGAAATTGTGATAGCCGACGAGCCGGTTTCGGCGCTGGACGTCTCGGTTGGCGCACAAATAATCGATTTGCTTGTGCGTTTACAGCAGGATTTCTCGCTCACGCTTATTCTGATTTCTCATAGCATGCCCGTGGTTGCGCAAATGTCGACGCGCGTTGCTGTGATGCACGCGGGACGCTTCGTCGAGGTTGGCGCGGTGGAGCAAGTGCTGCAAGCCCCGCAGAATGAATACACGCAATCATTGCTGGCCGCAGTGCCGGAAATCCCCACATGAACGGATTCACCCTTTAAGTTCGTCTCACGCGTGCAATATTCATTTTTCTCCTCGCCCATATTGGAGTAGACTCCGCGAAATAAAAGACATCGGGAGCGCGTATAAATCGAGGCGGTTCAGTGCCCTTCACGGAGGCAACAAATGGCCAGCACGTCGATGCAGGCACCAGAGACATCTGGAAACTCAATCAGCCGCATTTGGAACGTATTGTTCAGCCCGAAGGCGACGTTTGCTTCAATCGCGCAGAAGCCCACGTGGCTGGCGCCGATTCTCCTTTCGTGTGTCGTCTCGCTTGGCCTCTTCCATGTGTTCGGCAGCAGGGTGGGCTGGCAGCGTGCGGTCGAGCGGAACATTCAAAACAATCCGATTACGGCGCGGCAAATGGATCAGATGTCGCCCGAACAGCGCCAGCAATCCATAAATGTACAGGTCAAAATCTACCCATACATTTTTAATATTCTCGGCGTCGTTGGCCCGTTTCTGTTTACGCTGATCATTGCGGCGATTCTCCTTGGGTTGTTTAAGCTCGGATATGGCACGCAGGTCAATTTCAAGACGTCAATGGGAATCGTCGCCTATGCCTTTGTGCCCAGAATTCTGTATGCGCTGGTGGGAATACTTGTGATCTTTTTGAAGGATCCTTCACAGATTAACATTCAGAACCTCTTGGCATCGAATCCCGGAGCCCTCTTATCGCCGGAAACGACGGCGCGATGGCTTGTGGTGCTGGCGACGCAAATTGACTTCTTCACATTCTGGGTGATGATCCTGCTGGCGATGGGATACCACGCGGCAAACCCAAAGAAAATTTCTACTGGAAGCGCCTTTGCGGGAATCGCCGGACTTTGGCTGATCTGGGTCATCGTGCTCGTCGGCTTTACCGCCGCAGTCTCCTGATAGACTCCCAGTGATGGCATTCCGGTTTGAAATTCTTGCAGTCGATCCTACGGGTGCGCGCCTTGGCCGGCTGACGACTCCGCATGGCGTAATCGAGACTCCCGCTTTCATGCCCGTCGGTACCGCCGCCACGGTAAAAGGTCAAACGCAGCAGGACCTGGAAAATCTGGATGCGCAGATTATTCTAGCCAACACATACCATCTTTATCTTCGGCCGGGCCATGAACTGATTCGCGCAATGGGGGGGCTGCACAAATTCATGTCGTGGACGCGGCCGATCTTGACGGATTCTGGCGGCTTTCAGGTTTTCAGCCTCAGCGGCTTGCGTAAGATCAACCACGACGGCGTCACATTTCGCTCTCATATTGACGGCTCCGAGCATTTTCTTTCGCCCGAAAAGGCGTTGGAGATCGAAATTGCGCTCGGTTCGGACATCGTGATGGTGCTGGACGAATGCATCGAAGCGCCCGCCGATTACACTCGAACAAAAGAAGCGGCGGCGCGGACGCTGGATTGGGCCCGACGATCCCGCAACTATTTCGCCAAGAGCGGCGATGCAGCACGTCAGATGGTTTTCGGCATCATACAGGGTGGCGCGCACGCTGACCTGCGCCGCGCGAATACCGACTCCCTGATGGACCTCGATTTCCCCGGATATGCGATCGGCGGGCTTGCCGTTGGCGAAGCGCACTCAGTGACATGCGAAATGGCCGAATTAGCGGCCTCACGGCTGCCAAAAGAAAAGCCGCGATATCTGATGGGCGTAGGCAAGCCGGAGCAGATTCTTGATTACGTCGGTTTGGGCGTTGACATGATGGATTGCGTGCTGCCGACGCGCAGCGCACGCCACGGCTGCCTTTACACTTCGGAAGGGCGCTTGCTTATACGGAATTCACAGTATGCGCGCGACTCGCGTCCAATCGACGAGCGCTGCGATTGCGCCGTTTGCAAGCGATACTCGCGTGCGTACTTGCGGCATCTTTATTCCACGGGAGAATTTTTGGCGACGATCCTGAACACCCATCACAATCTTTACTTTTACCTTGACATGATGGGTAAAATTCGGGAGGCTATCCGTTTTGGAAAGCTCGAAACTTTCCGCTCTGACCTTCAGGCACGCCTTCATTAAGACCGACGCTCGCGTGGCGAACGCGTAAGCAAAAGGTGAGGCCGCTGCACGGTTGGAAGCAGTAGGAAGTCTCGGACGCCGCCGGTCCCGGCGGCAAAGGCGAAAGCAAATTGACAATGGCATTCACAGCCCCGGTTCATGGAATACTTGTCGCTCAAGCGAGTCAACAGCCAAGCCCCTGGGGCGTCATCCTGCTCCCCGTTGCGCTGATTGCCGTCTTCTATTTCCTGATGATTCGCCCAGCGCATACGCAGCGGAAGCGCGTGAACGAAATGTTGAAAAGTTTGAAAGTCGGGGACAAGGTAATCACAAATGGTGGGCTTTACGGCACGATCATGGCACTGGAAGACGACTCAGTGCAGTTGCGCATCGCCGAGCAGGTGAAAGTGAAGTTCTCGCGCAGTGCAATCGGCGGGATGCAAGCGGAAAAGAAGGAGAGTTAAGTGGCAGCTATAAGTAACCAGCTCAAATATAAGTTCGGCTTCATTGCCGCCGTGGTCGTTGCATGCCTGATCGGAATTTTCTGCATCGGCGCGAGTGGCCTGAGCTTCCCGACTTCGCTACAAAGGCTGAAGGACAATCTCAACAATCGGATTCAGCTTGGACTTGACCTCCGTGGCGGTAGCCATCTCGTGGTCCAGGTGCAGCTTGACGAGGCCATCCGGCAACATGCGGATCAGGCCGTCGATCTCATTAAGGACCAGGCGCGGTCGCAGAACATATCAATCGGCGAAGTGAACGAGCTTCCGGATAACACGCACATCGTCGTACACGATGTAGATCCGAATGCCGCGAATAAATTCCATGACATTCTCTCAAATCAATTGCAGGACTGGCAGGTTAGTCCGGCGGCCGGTGAAAACAATGGGTATCTACTGACGTATCCGCCGAGCGCCGTGGCCGCTCTTCGTTCCAACACGATGGAGCAGGCGCTGGAAACGATCACGCGTCGTATCGACGCGCTGGGCCTCACTGAACCCACAGTTCAATTCACAGGCCGAGCGCAGGATGAAATCCTTGTCGAGCTTCCCGGTGAAGGCGATCCTTCCCGCGCGAAGGAAGTAATTTCGCAGGGTGGCCAACTCGAGCTGACTTTGCTTGTGGACCAAACGCCTTATGCTTCACAAGCGGAAGCGCTTGGTGCGCATAATGGTGTGCTTCCGGCCGGCAGCGAGATTTTGCCCGGCCGCGCGAGCGCAGTGAGCGATCAGGCGACTGGCCCTTCGAACGTTTACTACGTGGTGAAACGCTCGCCGGTTGTAACAGGACAGGATTTGCAGAATGCTTCGCCGCAGCCGAGCACCAAGTCGCCCGGCCAATACGAGGTTAGCTTCGTTCTGTCCAATGCCGCAGCAGCGCGATTTGGACCTTTTACGGCAGAGAACGTTGGCAAAGACCTCGCGATTGTCCTCGACAATCAGGTTTACTCGGCTCCTGTGATCAATCAACGGATCGACAGCAACGGAGTGATCGAAGGCAATTTTAGCCAGCAATCGGCCCAGGATCTGTCCGTGGTGCTGCGTTCCGGAGCCCTGCCCGCATCGATTAAGTATCTGGAAGAGGATACAGTTGGTCCTTCGCTGGGTGCGGATTCAATCCGTGCTGGCGTGCGCGCCTCAATAGGCAGCATCCTCGTGGTGATGATCTTTCTGGTGATCTATTACCGTCTTGCCGGTGTCAATGCGGTTGTGGCGCTGATCCTCAACCTCGTCATTTTGATGGCAGCTATGACCTATTTTGGCGCGGTAATGACGCTGCCGGGCATAGCGGGAGTCATCTTGACCATAGGTATGGGCGTGGACTCGAACGTGCTTGTCTTCGAGCGCATTCGAGAAGAATTGCGTAACGGGAAAGCGAACGCTTCGGCGGTTGACGTCGGCTTCGAAAAGGCATTTTTGACCATCATAGATACGCACGTAACTACCGTAGTTTCAGCGGTTTTCTTGTTCCTCTTCGGAACGGGACCCGTTCGAGGTTTCGCAATTACGCTGATTATCGGCTTGATGGCAAACCTGTTCACGTCAATCTATGTTTCCCGAGCGATTTTCGACCTGCATCTTGCACATATGAGGCGCGACGAAGCGCTAAGCGTCTAGGTGTAATAGTACGGACCGGCGCGGCGAGGCGCTTGGGCACAAATTCAGTAGCGTCGGTGTCAAATTAGACGGATCGGACTCTTTAATGGAATTTTTTCACGCACCAAATTTCGACTGGATGGGAAAGGCGAAGTACTTCGTCACGCTTTCGCTGATCCTTCTGGTTGTGGGTTTTGTTTCAGAATTGAAGCAGGGCTTGGTTTACGGCATCGATTTTAAAGGCGGAACCGCCATCACGGTCCGGTTTAAGAGCATGCCGGCCGGGCAGTTTACCAACCTGCAGACGAAGATTCGCAGCGAGCTCTCGCAGGCGGGACTTCCGAACAGCGATCTTAAGCCGATAAGCGATCCAGCCGATCCACGCACTAAGAACGACCTTGTGATTTCCCTTGCGCAGGGGAAGGGAACGCAAGAAAACGCGGACGTCGATACCGACAGGCAGACTGTCGTAACTGTGCTCCATAAGGTTTTGGGGGAGAGCACGTCGGGCAAACCGGATTTCAACTCGGCGACTGCTTCAGAAGTGGCCATATACCTGACGCAAAAAGACCCGCTTCTTCTCGGCGCCAGGGCGGGTGATCGCTACACGCAGATGGCATCTGCTCTTGTTTCGTCGCGGGATAGTGATTACGGCGGCTTGGTTTCAGATTTTAATCAACTGAAAACCGTAAATGGTGTGACGCCGGCGGTGACGGGCGCTCTTGCTAACCAATATTCGCTAGGCGGATTCGCGATTCTGCATGCGGACACCGTCGGGCCAACCGTAGGCGCTCAGCTTCGCACTCAGGCCATTGATGCCACTCTTTATGCCCTTGCCGGCATGCTCGTTTACGTGGCCATTCGCTTTTCGGGCGGCGGCCTGCTACGCATCAACGCGGCCGGAAGGAAGCCATTCTTCCTCTGGAAGTGGATCGACTACTGCATTTTCGGCATAGCGGCCGTGATTGCCGTCTTTCACGATGTTCTTATCACATTGGGTTTCTTCTCGCTCACACACTACGAAATTTCCCTCACGGTGATCGCGGCGTTACTCACGCTCGTCGGCTATTCGATGAACGATACGATCGTGATCTTCGACCGCGTCCGGGAAAACCTGCACCTTATGAGGCGGGAATCCTTTCCGGAGATTGTAAATAAGTCGATTAATCAGACGCTCTCGCGAACGATTCTGACGAGCGGCTTGACGTTACTGACAGTTGCAGTGTTGTACTTTTTGGGCGGGCGGGCTCTCCGTGCATTCTCCTTTGCAATGGTAGTCGGAGTTGTGGTAGGTACGTACTCCAGTTTTGGGATAGCCGCGCCGCTCGTGGTCGTATGGAACAAATTTAGAGGTGGTGGGGTAGCAGCGGCGCCCGTACGTGCCGGATCCGCAGCCGAAAAGCACGTGGCCGCAGTGGCCAGGAGGTAGTTCATGTTTGACGATATGGTTGTCTCAGGTCGGACGAAGAAGACCAATAAGCCGTGGGCGGTGGTTGTATCGAGCATCGTCCAGGCCCTCATCCTCGGTGTTCTCATTCTGATCCCGTTGATTTCGTATTCGGAATTGCCGAAGAACTTCAATGCGACGTATCTAGCGGCACCTCCGCCTCCGCCTCCACCGCCGCCTCCTCCGCCGCCGACCAAAGAGATTAAGCAGCCGCCGAAGTTAATTCCGATCAACAAGGTGGCAGCGCCGACGGTTGTGCCGAAGCACATCGAAATGGTCAAGGAAGCGGCTCCGACAGTCGACTTTTCGAACACAGGCGTAGCCGGCGGAACCGGTGATAGCAGTGGCATGTTGGGAGGTCTTCTTGGCGGGAGCGCTGCGCCACCGCCGCCGCCGAAGGCGCCGACGCGCGTCCGGGTCGGCGGCAATGTCGAACAGGCTTCATTGATTCGGCAGACGATGCCAATCTATCCGGCGATCGCCAAGACGGCGCACGTCCAGGGCACGGTTGTGCTGCACGCGATCATTGGCAAGGATGGTTCGGTGACGTCGCTTGAATACGTTTCTGGGCCGTCGTTGCTGATGAAGGCCGCGATGGACGCCGTGGGTCAGTGGCGTTACAAGCCGCTGATGCTCAACGGCCAACCGACTGAGGTCGATACTGAGATTCAGGTCCAATTTACGTTGAACGAATAGGCAGGACACAGACCCCGCGGCTGCGGCCGCGCGGCCGGTGGGGGAAGTAAGAGTTTTGCCGGCGGACGCAAGTCTTGCCGAAAATCTTGGGCGAGGAATCGAGGAGGAGTGAAAATTATGTTCGCAACATCTTTGTGGGCCGCCGTCTTGTTCCTGCAAGACCAGGCCGCTAGCGCATCGGGCGGTTGGGATTTGATGAGCATGTGGCACGAAATGGACATTCCGGCCAAAGTTGTGGTCATTCTGCTGTTCATTATGTCCGCTTGGTCGGTTGCCATCATGATTGACCGTGCCTTGATGTACAGCGCAGCCCGGAAACAATCTCGCGTGTTCGTGCAGCAGGTCGCCGGCGCGCTCAAAGACAACAAGCTCGACGAAGCGATTTCGATCGCCGAGCGAAACAAGAAGAGCCACATCGCAAAGGTTGTTGCGACGGGCCTCTCCGAATTTCAGGCTGCGTCCTCACAGGTTAACGATGAGGAAGTGATCGAAGCGGCAAAGCGCGGCCTTGAGCGCTCCATCGCTATCGTGCACGCCGAAATGAAGCGGGGCCTTTCGGGTCTCGCCACCATCGGCGCGACGGCGCCCTTCGTTGGACTGTTCGGAACCGTTATGGGCATCATCGGCGCGTTTAAGGGCATCGCGAACACGAAAGTGACCGGGTTATCGGCCGTGGCGGGTGGTATTTCGGAAGCTCTCGTCACCACCGCGCTCGGCTTGCTCGTGGCCGTGCCTGCTGTGTGGACCTTCAATTATTTCACAAACCGTGTGGAAGCCTTCGACGTGGAGATGGACAACTCCTCGATGGAGCTGATCAACTACT
>JBOGMU010000272.1:0-6519 GCA_050746865.1 Candidatus Acidiferrales bacterium | reverse complement strand
TTGCCCTTACCCATACGAGTCTCGGCCGGTTTCTTCGTAAACGGCTTATCCGGAAAAACGCGGATCCACAGCTTTCCCCCGCGCTTAATAAAACGAGTAATCGCCACGCGAGCCGCTTCGATCTGTCGGTCCGTAATCCAGGCTGGCTCCAAAGCCTTCAGCCCGTAATCGCCAAACGCCAGCGACCCGCCGCGCCACGCCTTTCCTGTCCGCCGTCCACGTTGCTGCTTACGGTACTTTACTTTTTTCGGCATCAACATAAGTGTTCGCCCGTGTCCCTATGCTTCTTTCGCTTCCGCGGGTGCCGCGGCATTCTTGCTGCGCTGCGGAACGCGCTCGCCCTGGAAAACCCAGCACTTCACCCCGATCAAACCGTACGTCGTTTTCGCTTCGGCCGTGCCGAAGTCGATGTCCGCGCGCAACGTTTGCAGCGGCAGCCGCCCCTGCAAGTACCACTCTTTGCGCGCGATTTCCGCGCCATTCAAGCGGCCCGCCACGCGCACTTTGATTCCCTTGCAGCCAAAACGCAGCGCCGAATCCACCGCTTTCCGCATCGCGCGGCGAAACGCAACGCGCTTTTCCAGTTGTAGCGCAATCGACTCGGCCACTAACGTCGCCGCCAGTTCCGGCCGGTGCACTTCCTGAATATCGATGTGCACTTCGCGCTTCGTCCGCTTCTGCACTTCGGCCTTGAGCTTGTCGATTTCCGAACCCTTGCGTCCGATGATGATACCCGGGCGCGCCGTGTAGATCCGCACCACCAACTTGTTTGCCGCGCGCTCCACATCGATGCCGTCGATGCCCGCCGACTTTAGCCGGTCCTTCAGTTGCTTGCGGAGAACCACGTCCTCGTGCAACAGATCGGCATAGTCACGCTTCGCGAACCAGCGCGAGCGCCAGTTCTTCGTGTAGCCCAGCCGAAAACCGTAGGGATGTGTTTTCTGTCCCAAACTCGCCTCCTACTTCTTCTTGTTCCGTTGTTTTTGCACTTCTTTTGCGCGTTTCTCAATCGTCTTCCGGGCCTTGCGGATCGCGCCCTTCACACCCTTCGAAGCCGCCGCTTCCGCTGCCGCCTCCGCCGCGCGGCTTTCGGCGGCACGCAAATGCTCCGCCACCTGAACCGTGATATGCGAAGTCCGCTTCTGATAGCGAAACCCGCGGCCTTGCGGCGCCGGACGCATACGCTTCCAGCGTGGACCCTCGTTCACGAAACAGCCCGTCACATAAAGCTGATCCACATCCAACGAATTCCCGGCGTCGTCCGCCTTGCGTTCGGCATTCGCAATTGCGCTGCGCAGTGTCTTTTCGATGTCTCGCGCGACGCGCTTCTTCGTGAAACGCAGCGTCTGCAGCGCATCCTCCGCACGGTGACCGCGGATCAGATCAATCACGAGCCGCGCCTTCTGCGGAGAGACGCGAACGAACCGCGTAAGCGCCGTTCCCTGTATCAGCCCATCAGTTTGCGTCGGTGTCGCCATCGTCTATCCCTTATCCCTTTGCCGGAGCTCCGCCACCCGCCCCAGCAGGAGCGGCTCCGCCCGGAGCTGCCGCAGCGGCTGCCTTCTCGAGCGCCGCCTTCACGGCGTGGCCTTTGAACGTTCGCGTGGGCGAAAATTCGCCAAGCTTATGGCCCACCATCTGTTCCGTGATGTAGACGGGAATAAACTTCCTCCCATTGTGCACGGCGATCGTATGTCCCACCATTTCCGGCAGGATCGTCGACCGCCGCGACCAAGTCTTCACCACTTTCTTTTCGTTCCGCGAATTCATTGCTTCCACTTTTTCGCGGAGGTGGCCGTCGATAAACGGCCCCTTCTTAAGCGAGCGCGGCATCTTTCTCTTGTCCCTCTATTCCTCTACCCGGCGCAACTTCACCCATTGCGCGCGGCGCATCTTGCGGAATCCGCGCACCGGCCCGGGAACGCGATGCGAAACCGGACAGAACGGGCACACAAACCGCGTGCCCTGCGCGTTTGGAATCTTCTCCACAATCACGGCCCAGCCGGAGCGGCACAGGCGGAAAAGAACCTGCGGCGCTGGAGCGAACCGCGATGAGACTTTTGCCGCTGGTTTCGCGGCTGACTTCGTTGCCGGCTTCGGCGCTGCCTTCGCTTGCCTGCGTGAGGCCGGCTTGCGGACCGGCGAACTGCGCCGTGTTGCACGTCGAGACGTTCGGGTGGCTGTCATAAGCATGCTCTCTATTCCCCGCCGCGTCGGGTTCATTTTTACCGCTACTTCCTATACTTCTTGCTTCTACGTCTTTCCTTTACTTCCTCAATCTCCTCTGCTTCCTTTGCTTCCTCTTACGGTTTCCGACGCTCCACAATCAATCGATCGCTCGGCCGCCTCTTTCGCGTCTTCGCTCCCAGCGTCGGGAAACCCCACGGCGTCTGCGGATGATTGCCTTTCACGCGCCCCTCGCCGCCGCCGTGCGGGTGGTCGACCGGATTCATCGCTACGCCGCGCACCGTCGGACGCTTCCCGTGCCAGCGGGTGCGTCCTGCCTTGCCATACACCACATTCTCGTGATCCAAATTGCCTAGCTGGCCGATCGTAGCCATGCAGTCCACGCTGAACTTTCTCACTTCGCCCGACGGCAGCTTCACGAGCGCCACATCGCCCTCTTTGCTCAAGAGCTGCGCCGCCGTTCCCGCCGAACGTACCACTTGTCCGCCTTTGCCCGGGAAAAGCTCCAGGTTATGAACCATCGTGCCTGGCGGAATATGCCGGATCGAGAGCGCGTTTCCGGGCAGAATGTCTGCGTCTTCCCCGTTTTGCACCGTCATTCCGACCGTCAAGCCCACCGGCTGCAAAATGTAACGCTTTTCGCCATCCGCATAGTGCAGCAGCGCGATTCGCGCAGACCGGTTCGGGTCATATTCGATCGACGCAACCTTTGCCGGAATGCCGATCTTGTCGCGCCGGAAATCGATCGTGCGATATTTCTTTTGGTGACCGCCGCCGCGATGCCACATCGTCACTTCGCCGTGCGAATTGCGGCCGCCCGTGCGCTTCTTGGTTTCGGTAAGCGATTTTTCCGGTGTCTGCTTCGTGATTTCGCTCTTATCGAGCATCGTCAAAAAGCGTCGTGCCGGCGTATACGGCTTAAATGTTTTCAGTGCCATTCTTTACCTCTTACAGACTCGGACATTGCCTTAATTTTAGGGGATCGGAGCTTAAGCTCCGACGTAACTCGTCCCCATATCCTCGGGGCTTTAGCCCCTGGGAACTTACCTTTTACAAATTCTCCGCGTACTCGATCATCTTCTCGCCCTCGGCGAGCCGAACGTATGCCTTCTTCCAATCGGGCCGGAATCCCTCGGAACGTCCGCGGCGCCGCAGTTTCCCATGCTGAATCGCGGTCCGCACGTGATCGACCTTCACCTTGAAGATCCGCTGCACAGCTTCCTTGATTTCCGTCTTCGTGGCCGCATGCGCCACTTCGAACACTACCGTGTGCTGCGTCTCTTTTACGCCAAGGCCCTTTTCCGTGATGATCGGCCGCCGGATAATCTGAAAATGCTTAGTCGCCATAACTAGTCCTTCTTCGCTTTCGGCTTCGCGGCCGGCTTCGGCTTAGCCGCCTTTTTGGGTGCCGCTGCCTTTGCCGGCGCTTTCGTCTTTGCTTTCGTCTCACGCTTTGGCTTTGTTTCTGGGGGTTCGGTCGCGGGTGCCGCCTCTGAAGGCTTGCCCGCCGCTTCGCCATTCCCCGCCGAAAGCGCGCGGCTTAATTTCTCAGCGCATTCCCGCGAAAGGATCAGCCGCTCGTGACGCATCAAGTCGTATGTTTCCAGTCCCGTCGAAGGAACCAGGGTCACACCTTCCAGGTTCCGGCTCGCACGTTCCAGGTTGACGTTCCCGCCGTTATCGACCAACAACATCGTTCGCGTCTCTCCGTCGAGCTTCGAAAGCGCCGCGCGAAATGCCTTCGTTTTGTGGGACTCCAGCTTCCATTCCTCAATAACCGTAATCTTTTCGTCGGCCAGCTTTGCCGAAAGCGCCGAACGCAGTGCGCCCACAATCATCTTCTTCGGCAACGAATACGCGTAGCTCCGGGGCGTCGGACCATGCACAGTGCCGCCATGCCGCCACAGTGGCGAACGTACCGAACCGATACGCGCCCGGCCCGTACCCTTTTGCCGCCACAGCTTCTTGCCCGAGCCGCTCACTTCGCTCTTGTCCTTCGTCTTGTGCGTGCCCGCGCGCTTGCCCGCCAGATAGTGCCGCACCGATTCGTGAAGTAGGTGCGGATTCACCTTCGCGGCAAACACTTCATCGGCCAGGTCGACCGTTCCGACCTTTTTCCCTGCGAGATCTATCACGTCTACGACAGGCATTGTCTTCTCTCGTCCCTCAGCGATTCTCTTGACTATTTCTTCGCAGCCTTGGCCTTGGTCTGCGCGCCAGGCTGCGACGCTCTCTTCTGTTTCTTGGCCCGGCTGATATAAATGTACGTGCCGGACGGACCCGGAACCGCACCGCGCACCAACAGCAAATTCTCGTCCGTATCGATCCTTATAACGCGCAACGTTTTTGACGTTTTCTGTTCGTTACCCATGTGCCCGGGAAAGTGCTGTCCCTTCCACACGCGCGAAGGAAAAGAGCTCGCGCCGATTCCGCCCGGTGCGCGATGGAACATTGAGCCGTGGCTCGCTTCGCCGCCAGCGTAGTGCCAGCGCTTCACACCGCCCTGAAACCCTTTGCCCTTGCTCACGCCACTCACGTCCACGTACTCACCCACCTGAAAACCATCCACCAGCACGCGGTCTCCGGGCTTCGTCTCGTCCTTCGAATCCTGCAGGCGAACCTCGCCGAGACACCGCATCGGCGCGACGCCAGCCTTTTTGAAATGGCCCGTCAACGGCTTGTTGATCCGCTGCGGCTTGATAAATTCCACGAGGCCCAGCTGGACGGCGTCATAACCGTCCTTATCCATCGTGCGCCGCTGCACCACTACGCATGGACCCGCTTGTAGCACCGTGCACGGCACTGCCGCACCGTCTTCGGCGAATACTTGCGTCATGCCGAGCTTGATTCCGAGAATTCCGTTGACTGCCATCGCGTCTACTCTCTCTTATGGCCTTGTAGGGACGCTGCTTGCCGCGCCCTTCTACTTCACCGTCTCTATTTACGCGTGCTCGCGGCCAAACGCCTTGATTTCCACGTCCACACCCGGCGGTAAATCCAGCTTCATCAGCGCATCCACCGTATCCGGCGTCGGCTCCAGGATGTCGATCAGCCTCTTGTGCGTACGCATCTCAAACTGCTCGCGCGATTTCTTGTCCACGTGCGGTGACCGCAAAACCGTCCACCGGTTGATCACCGTCGGCAGAGGAATCGGACCAGCCACATCGGCGCCGGTCCGCTTCGCCGTATCTACAATCTCTCGCGTCGACTGATCGAGAATGCGGTGATCGTAAGCCTTCAAACGAATCCGAATTTTTTCTCCGTTTGGCATCGGTTTACTCAATGATGTCGGCCACGGCGCCTGCACCCACCGTGTGGCCGCCTTCCCGAATCGCAAATCGCAGTCCCTTCTCCAACGCTACCGGCGTGATTAACGTGATCTCTGCGCTCACATTGTCTCCCGGCATCACCATCTCCACTCCCGTCGGCAGCTTCACGTCTCCCGTCACGTCCGTCGTCCGGAAGTAAAACTGCGGCCGGTATCCCGTAAAGAACGGCGTGTGCCGCCCGCCCTCTTCCTTCGTCAGCACATACGCTTCCGCCTTGAACTTCGTGTGCGGCGTGATCGATCCCGGCCTCGACAACACCTGCCCGCGCTCCACTTCATCCTTCTCCGTGCCGCGCAGCAGCAATCCCACGTTGTCTCCCGCGATCCCTTCGTCCAGCAGCTTCCGGAACATCTCCACGCCCGTCACCGTCTTCTTCATTGTCGGACGGAAACCCACGATCTCAATCTCTTCTCCCACCTTCACCTTGCCACGCTCGATTCTTCCCGTCACCACCGTACCGCGGCCCGAAATCGAGAAAATATCCTCGATCGGCATCGCGAACGGCTTATCCACATCCCGCTGCGGCAACGGAATGTTCTTATCCACCGCGTCCATCAAATCCAAGATCGACTTCTCCCACTTCGCATCCCCTTCCAATGCTTTCAGCGCGCTTCCCCGCACCACCGGTATCGTGTCCCCCGGATATTGATAGCTCTTCAGCAAATCGCGCACTTCCATCTCCACCAGATCCAGCAATTCCGGGTCTTCAACCGCGTCGCATTTGTTCAGAAACACCACAATGGCCGGCACGCCCACCTGCCGCGCCAAAAGAATATGCTCGCGCGTCTGCGGCATCGGACCATCGGTCGCCGCCACCACCAGAATCGCGCCATCCATCTGCGCTGCGCCGGTGATCATGTTCTTGATGTAGTCGGCGTGTCCCGGGCAATCGATGTGCGCGTAGTGCCGGTTGGCGGTCTGGTACTCCTCGTGCGAAAGGGCTATGGTGATCCCCCGATGGCGTTCCTCGGGCTCGTTGTGTTTCGATTAAAACGCCCGGAAG
>JBOGMU010000271.1:0-4485 GCA_050746865.1 Candidatus Acidiferrales bacterium | reverse complement strand
CAATATCGTCATCCAATTTGCTGGCGATGGTTCCGGCGGCCAGCAGGGCAATCGCCTATGGACAGGCAGCGCGTCGATGGAACCAATTCAAAACAGCACAAATCACCTTGACGCAGGTTCGGATATGAATGGCAGCGCGGTATTCATTGAAATGGGCAATTCAAGCACCCTGTCTGGAGAAACAAACCCCTGCCCGAGTGGCTGGGGCATAGACGTAAGGCAAGTCTATGACACAGGGTCCGCCGTATGTCTTTATGATATCGACTACAACAATATGGTGGAGCAATATCATGTCGGATACCGCGGTAATGCACAGCAACCTTGGGTAGGTGTTTCGTTTTTTGACGCACGGTCTAGCGGGCCTGAATGGTTCGATAACGATTCGCACTTCACCTCAGTAACTTCCAGCAACTGGATGCCATACGAAGACGAGGTCGACCTAGTTAGAATCGACGCGAACAATGACGCTAAGTATGTATATCGGCTCGCCAGGGCGTATTCGCGCAGCGCTGAGGATTTCGACGGCCAACCCCATGCCGCCATCAGCCGCGACGGACGTTATATAGCGTTCAACAGTAATATGGCCTATGCGCACAGCGGTTGCCCGTCGAATTTCCAAACGACAACAAATTGCACCGACGTGTACGTAATCAAAGTTCGATAAAAGCTGAAAACGGATAAGAAGAGTTCGCAGCGCGTCAAAACTGACTCGCTGCGAATTCTTATAGAAGGTGTCAGCGGTTTACCAGCGCTCCTCCCCCGGGGTGGTAAGAGACCCGGTAGACACGATAGATATCGTCCTGAAAAACGCATGATGCATCCATGCGCCCAATAAGCGTCGGCATAGACGAACAGCCGGGAGGCAAAGGTACCGCGTTTCGGAGCACACCGTGATCCGAATAGATGATGTAGTCGGGTTGGCGCTGCTTGAGATATTGGGGCAAACTCGAAATCGGTCGCTCGGAGGCGAGAAAGGCGCGATCACCGGAAATCAACGGCAGACCAACAGCAGCAGCCACAATATTGGATTCCACGTTGTAGTCGTCTATTACCAGCGAGTCTGTCGGAGTTAAATGTCCTTTCAAGTAATGACCCACTAATTCGATATGACGGGGAAAAGGAAGCGCCGGTGAAACGGCTGCGATCTTGTCCTGAAACGCATTCGGAATTTCCGCCAAAGCCACAATCGCCAAAAGGTTCAATGCCAGTAGAACTCCGAATGCAACACGCGCGTGCAAAGGTCGAATCCAAGAGCGCAATCGAATGAGTCGTTCGAGACCATAGCCGGCTGCCGTACACGCGAAAGTGCCGAGCGTAATCGTGTACCGCGCCATTGGCAGCAGTCCACCTCGAGCGATCTGTGCGCCGAATGCCAAAGCCATGATAGCTACGACGATGGCGAATTCCCGACCACGAACGCGACGCAACCCGATCCACAAGCCATAAACAGCCGCCGCCAGCACGATGGGAGTGAACGTTATCAGCAAAACGCCCGGAGGCAACGCGAAGCGATAAAGCATAGAGCGGTGAACGAGGGCCATTTGCTTGGGCACCCACGTGTAGTTCATCGATATCCCGTAAAGGGGCCTGGAAAAGACAGCCCATTGATAAGCCATCCAAAAGACCGGCCACAGAGCAGAGATGCATCCGAACAGGAACAAATCGCGAAATCCACGCAAGCCACGCCGCGAATCACCAGGTATAAGGATGATAACAACACATACAGCGAATATACAGACCCACGCTTCATAACGAATCCCGGCAGCGACGCCGAGCAATATTGCGGAAATGCACAGACTGACCAGCGAACCCGTCCTGCGGTTTACAGAAAAGGTCAACAATCCTACGAGCATAAAGAAAAGGTATGGGACCTCGGACGATGAGGCAGTGCTATAACCAATATGAAGGCTGTAAAGAGCAAATATCTCCAAGGCGATTACTGCCGGTATAGATCCGTACACCTCTTTTGTGAGAGACCAAAGCGCCCATAAGGACGTAATGCCGAGCACCAGGCTCAATGCCCTAGTTCCGAGCGCTGGATCTCGCAGCAGGATCGACATGCCTGCCATTAGCCAAAAATGGAGAGGGAGCCACGGCTCAAAATTCAGGCGGAGTGCGGGATGTCTCAACCAGCCAGCGGTTAGCGCGGCGCGGGCGAATGCGTCGCCGCCATTGCTTTTGCCAAACAGAAAAAAACCCACGCGAAGAATGGCGCCGATCGCGAACCACCACCAAACCTCGTGCAAACGTGGCCGTGCAGGGTTGGATACCGCTGCCTGGAACGACTCAGCCTCCGCGTCCTGGAGTTTCATTCGAATCTCCGTCGTGGTCGCAAGACCGATATAGGTAAAATACCTGATAGGAGAGGGCGTAGAAACGGACTCTTATGTCTGGATGGCGAATCGCTCCGTCCCGGGTTTAAACCCAGATGCGCGGTCACATCGAAGCAGTCTAATGCCCGACCGGACTCGCCAGCTTAAGGAATTCATATTTTGCGGTGTTTTTTTCGCCGTCCTGTTCGCAATTATAATCGTACTCAGTGCAAACAGAAGCGCACATAGCCCAGCGCCTGCTCTTGCGAACGCCGATGCAGGGTCGCGACCGATATGCGGAATACTTGATGACGGAAAGGTTGACATTCCGCCTGCATGGAATTCGTTTTTGCCGCCAGGAATCGGCAAGAGTTATGTCGATCCCGTTTTTCGATGTTCGATTACGCGGATAACCGACAGCAGCACCGAAGAAACTCTTAGCGACGGGAAGCATCCCGGTTTCATGAATTACTACTCCACGTTATCTGCGATGGACGAATCCGATAAATTCTTGCTAATTAGCGCTACAAATGGGAGTTGGCGGGTAAAAGATGTGAAGGGCGCGCTGGTGATTCCTGCGGGAAAGATGCCACGAATGAACGACGGTCATCCAGTGTGGGATGCGAACGCAGAGGGAGTCTTTTATTTCACTTCAGGAAACGACCTCAAGCGAGCTTCGATTGTAGGCCACGGGATTAAGACGACCATTGTGCACGCGTTTAATGAATACCACGGCATAACGTCGCCCGATGCAGCAGATGTCTCACAGGACGGCGATCAAATCGCGCTTGCCGGTGAAAATGCCGACGGCACAATCGATATTTTCTCCTGGTCGCTGAGCAGGAAAACCAAGGTTTCGTCTTATACCACGCAATGTAAAGTCAACCGATGGGGGATCACGCAGACTCCACAACCGGGATGCCTTCACAAGCTCCAGTTTTCCGCAGATGACCGGTTGACAATCCAATTCGCGCAGGACGGTGTGGCTCCCGAACAAGGTCTTCGTTTATGGGAGAAAAATAAACTCGTCCCCTTGCAGGACTACACGAATCATTACGATACAGGATTCGACGAAATGGGAAGGCCTGTTTTTATCGAGTTGGGCAGGCCGACAACCCTCAAGGGAGAAATCAACCCGTGCCCAAGCGGCTGGGGCCTCGATGTGAGATTAATAAACGATCTCTCTACAGCTCATTGTCTGTTGGATAGCATACGAGCATGGCACGTGAGCTATCGAGGAAGCAGATCGCAACCGTGGGCCGCGATCTCGTTTTTTGACGACCGTAAGACCGGACCTGAGTTCAGCGGCAACAATCCGAACTATAGAGAACCGTCGAGAGAGAACTGGCAGCTATACGAAGATGAGATTATCTTAGCACGTATCGACGGCGAGCAAATCTATCGATTGGCCCAAGCCCGATCTCGAAGTGCGGACGGCTATTGGAATCAACCCCATGCCGCGATCAGCCGCGACGGAAAATATGTGGTTTTTACAAGCAGCATAGCACATCCAAGCGGCTGCCCTGCAAACATGCAAGTGCCTGACGAATGCACCGATGTCTATCTTCTAAAAGCCTTCTGACGCCCCCGATCAAATTCCGATCAGTCGCCGCTGAATCGCGTCCGCGATTCGGCGAAAGGGCTGACGACCGAACTCAACTTACCAAGCCCCGATAAAGTCCGCGATGTTTGAGCAATGCTCACCACTCGATTTGTGATTCGCTGATAGGCAGCGTTTCTGCAGATGAACGGAAGCGAGGGTGGAGTAACGGCAGCAGACGCTGCGCGACCATTCGCAAGACGCCGATGGTGTACCAGCGGACTTCGGGTCCAGAGCTGGGGACGGCTGCGGCGGCCAACGTCACTGCGTAAACGATTGCTCCAGCAATTCCCGCGACTAAGAGGTCGCGCCAGCCTGCGATCTGAAAAGCGCGTTCAATCATTACGGAGGTTGCGACTGCCGGAAAGGCTAGGATGCTCGGCTTAAGAATGCCTTCTAGAAGATAGCGGCTTAGAGGAAGGCCGAGGATTTTGCATACGTGGCGGGGCACGAGAATGATGCTTGTGATCAAAAGGGTGACCATGATTACGGCGGCGAAGGCTTCGAGACCCCAGAATTTCAGCGCAATGCTGCCAATGATTGCGACGGAGAGGCCTTCACCCAGCCGGAACC
>JBOGMU010000270.1:0-10823 GCA_050746865.1 Candidatus Acidiferrales bacterium | reverse complement strand
TGGACCATGAGCACCGCGTCGTTTTTCAGTGCTTGGGGACCGCGCGACGGACTCGCGTTATCCCGTTACGGACGCAGATGGCGTTAATGGCCACGCGACTGGGGCATCCCGACCTGGACTGGAATTTTTACTTTGGGCAGCCGACTGAACACTTCGAGCTTGTTGACTTGATCGACGGCCTCATCCGAAACAATCTGTAAAAAGCCGCCCGCAAGAATCTTTCTGCGATTTAAACTATTTCTCGACTATGAAACATACGATCACGCTTGTTCCCGGAGATGGGATCGGCCCGGAAGTGTCTTCTGCCGTAAAGGAAATTTTGGCAGCAGCGGGAGTCGATATTCAGTGGGAGGAAACTGCCGCGCGCGCCGAACTCGAGCGCCGCGGAATCGACTTCATGCAATCGGGCGTGATCGACTCCATCCGGAAAAACCGCGTGGCTCTAAAAGGGCCGTTAGCGACGGCTGTGGCTTCCGGCGCGCCGAGTATCAACGTAGGACTGCGGCAGGCGCTCGATTTATATGCAAACCTCCGGCCCGTGAAGAATTTGGACGGCGTGCAGGCTCGCTACCAGGACGTCGACCTGGTGATTGTGCGCGAAAACACGGAGGATCTATACGCGGGGCTCGAGCATACGGTCGTTCCCGGTGTCGTCGAAAGCCTCAAAATCATCACGGAAAAGGCTTCCACGCGAATCGCGCGTTTTGCTTTCGAGTACGCGGTGAAGCACGGACGCAAGAAGATTCATTCAATTCACAAAGCGAACATCATGAAGCTATCGGATGGACTGTTTCTCAAGAGCATTCGCAAAGTCGCGGAACAGTTTCCCGCCATCGAGTACAAGGAGCTGATCATCGACAATGCTTGCATGCAGATGGTGCTTGATCCGCGCCAGTTTGACGTCTTGCTACTGACTAATCTTTACGGCGACATCATGAGCGATCTTGCAGCGGGCTTGGTGGGAGGATTGGGCGTCGTACCCAGCGGAAATATCGGGCTGGATACCGCCATTTTTGAGGCCGTGCACGGAACGGCGCCGGATATTGCCGGAAAGGGGATCGCGAATCCTACGGCGCTGCTTATGAGCGCGATCATGATGCTGGACTATCTCGGCGAGGCGGATGCTGCCCGCCGTATCGAAAACGCGCTGCACCGGGTCTATCGCGAGGGGAAGACTCGGACGCGAGATGTGGGCGGTTCGGCGACCACGGCACAATTCGAGCACGCGGTGATTGCGGCATTAGCTTGATCGCCGGAACTAACCTGTACGTTCGTACAGTAGGAGCTTTGAACATCCAGGAAGCGCGGTCGGCGCCATGTGACCTTATGCCTTGTAGACTTGGGGCATGGGAAAAGAACCGTCGCCGAATTCCGGTCTGAAGATCGCCTATAAAATCTTCAGTTGGGCCACGCTGGCGATCCTCGTGGTCACCATTCTGCTCATCCTGCATAAGTCGCCTCCGCCCGTCGTCACCGTTGATCCTGCCGCGGCTCAACAGGCCGAACAAAAATTCGAAGCTGCCGCCCAAGCGAAGTCGCAGGGCCAGCCTGCGCAGGTGCAACTCGATTCGACCGAGCTGAATTCGTTTCTGGCGCAGAATCTCGAGTTGCCGAGTTCGTCGCTGGCGAATGGCACCCCAGCGGACGGTAGCGAGGCGCCGAGTGTGGCGCCCATTGCAGCGTCATCCGTTCCTACCGGAGACCCGAACTCGCCGAACGAAGCGCAACCATCTCTCGAAGAGGTGCAATCCTCCGTGCGCGACGTGAAGGTCGATATGGAGGGCGATCTTATCAAGACGTATATCGTTTTCAATTTGCATGGCGAAGATCTTTCACTCGAACTGGACGGGCATCTCGGCGCAGAGAACGGCTACATGAAATTCGAGCCGGTGGCGGGAAAAATCGGATCGTTTCCACTGCCGCAATCCGCTCTCGATGCGGCCGTGAGCCAGATGATGAACTCTCCCGGAAATCGCAAAAAGTTGCGGTTACCGGATGATGTGAGCAACATTCAGGTTCAACACGGGCAAGTGGTCGTGTCGTACAAATAGATTTTCCGGCCGAAACAAGTCTTCATATCCCGAACATAAATTGTCGAATTGGCGCCGTTTTATTCAGCGTTACGGGCGGACTGTGCGTCTAAATTCATGAGCGGCGGTAATTGTGTTCCTTCTGGATTGGAGCTATAGTCTGCGGCGGAAACTTGGAGCGAGATTCATGCCATTTCTAAACAAAGGAAGACTTGCTCTTCTGATACTTGCCGCGGGATGTGTTGTGCTTGCGTATTCGTCGGACTTGCGAGGGCAGGCCAATCCTGCCGAGGAAGTGGAGGGCACGAGGGCTGCGATTCAGGGATCGCACGAAGACCCGGCGGCGGTCGCGCGCGGCGAAACACTTTACAAGGCGAACTGCGGCAACTGCCATGGCATGACGGCGAAAGGCACGGACCGCGGGACGGACTTGATTCGCTCACCGCTGTTGATCGATGATGACAATGGCAATCTGCTTTCACCCGTGATTCGCGATGGTGAACCGAATAAGGGTATGCCGAAGTCCAATTTAACGGACCAGCAGATTTCCGACGTTGTTGCGTGGCTGCACGTGCAATTTTATGCGGCCGATCACCGGACGACATACGCGTTCCGCGATATTCTTACGGGCGATCCGAAACGTGGCGAGGAATATTTTAATGGCGCCGGCAAATGCAATACGTGCCACTCCGCTACTGGCGACCTCGCCGGCATCGGCGCGAAATACGATCCGCACGCGCTGCAACAGCGCTGGCTTTATCCACGTGGCGGCTTCGGATTCGGCAGAGGACGCGGTGCGGCTGGCGCCGCTGTACCTTCGCGCGGCCAGACAACGGTCACGGTGACGCTGGCGAACGGCCAGACTTACTCGGGATCGCTCGAGCGCATCGATGACTTTTTTGTGTCATTGCGCCATGCCGATGGCACGTTGCGCACGTTTCCGCGCAATGGGGACGAGCCGAAAGTAGTCGTCAACGACCCTTTGAAGGTTCATGTTGAAATGCTCCGCAAATATACGGATCAGGAGATTCACGACGTTACCGCTTACCTGGCGAGCCTGAAATGAAAAATAAAATGAACATTCGCCGATTGGTTCCACTTGTGGCGCTTGCCGTTGTGGCCGCCGCGGCATTTTCGCAAGGACTCGATCCTAAGTTGCTGTTGAAGCCGCTTGGCGATTCGTGGCCGACGTACAACGGCGATTACTCGGCGCGGCGTTACAGTTCGCTGTCGCAGATCAATTCGTCGAACGTGAACACGCTCACGTTGGCGTGGGCTTCGCGATTCAGCGGCAGCAATGGCGGCGGGAGAGGCGGCGTAGCGATCAAGGCGACGCCATTGATGATTAATGGCGTTCTGTATTTTTCGGCGCCTAACAACGTTTGGGCGGTCGACGCGCTTACGGGACGTGAGATGTGGCATTACGAGTATCCGCCGAACACCGGCAGCACGATTGGTAATCGCGGAGTGGGTGTTTACGGCGACTGGTTATATTTCGAGAGCCCGGACAGCAATCTGATTAGTCTTGACGCCCGTACGGGCAAGTTGCGCTGGAAAGTCCAGATTGTGGATCCAAAACTTGACTATACGTCGACGGCAGCGCCCATCGTGGTCGGAAATCACATTCTCGTAGGTATTGGCGGCGACCACATCGATAATCCCGGCTTCTTTGAATCGCGTGACCCTGAGACGGGCGACCTACAGTGGAAATGGAATAGCACGCCGCGAAAGGGCGAGCCTGGTTTTGATACGTGGCCGGATGAGTACGCGGCTGCGCGCGGCAACGGGACGACGTGGATTCCTGGTTCGTACGATCCAGAACTGAATCTCTATTATCTCGGCACGGGCAATCCGGATCCGGTAATCGCGGATCAGAGCCGCAAGGGCGACAATCTGTTCACGTGTTCGATCGTAGCGCTGAATCCCGACACCGGGAAAATGGCATGGTATTTTCAGGTTTCGCCGCATGACACGCATGATTGGGATGCGACCGAATCGCCCGTGCTGATCGATGGCACGATTGACGGACGGCCGCGCAAGCTGCTTGCGCAAGCCAGTCGCAACGGCTACTTTTTTCTTCTGGACCGGACGAACGGCAAAAATATTCTTACGACGCCTCTGATCGATTCGCTGAACTGGTCAAAGGGAATCAATTCCCTGGGCGTTCCGATCCCCGATCCGGCTAAGTATCCGGCCCCGGATGGCGTTCTTGTCTCGCCGCCAACTGGTGGCGCGACGAATTGGCCTCCGCCCAGCTTTGATCCGCAGACCGGGCTTTTCTATGTGGGCGTAAGCACTTCTTGGAGTGAATTCTACAAGACGGATACAGACGACCATCCAGAAGGCTGGGGCGGCGTGGATTCCGGTACGGGCGGTGAAGGCGGCGCGCTGTTGGCAATTGATTACAAGACGGGCAAGCCTGCGTGGAAGCACGAATGGCCGGGCGGAGGGGGTGCCGAGGCGATGTTGACTACGGCCGGCAAACTGCTTTTCACGAGTAACAGCGACTACGTGATCGCATTCGATCCTGCAAATGGAAAGATTCTGTGGCACACGGGTTTGATGGCCCCATCCACCGCGGGGCCGATCACATATATGATTGACGGCAAACAGTATTTGCTGGCGATTGCCGGCGATAGCATGTATGCCTTCGCACTTCAGAAGCCGGCGCAGTAGCAAGCGTCCCCCGGACAAAAAACGCAGTCAGGAGTAGAAGTGCCACCTCACGTGGGCCAGATTGGCGTATAGGCGACGTATAGCAGCCAATAGACCGCCACGCCTGTCACTGAGACATACATCCAAATTGGCAGAGTCCAACGTGCGATGACGCGATGGCGGTCAAAGCGCCTGCTTAGTGCGCGAACCAATGTGATCAGCACAAGCGGCACGATCACGGTGGCCAGTACCGTGTGAGAAATAAGTAGAGTGAAATAAACCGGCCGAATCCAACCTTGCCCGCCAAAGCGAATTACGCCCGCGACCGAGTGAAAATACAGATACAGACAGAGAAACAGCGAAGAACAGGCAAGCGCGGCGATCATGCAAAAGCGATGTTGCTTGATTCGTTTGGCACGAATGAAGGCGAAGCCGGCGATCAGGAAAATCGCGGCAAGCGCATTCAACGAGGCAATTGCGCCCGGTAAAGAACGCACGGGAATGGAAAATAGAGCCATTTCGAATTAGAGAGGGCGGCAGTTCGCGCCGAATGCGCCAGCAGGCGCGATCAGTGGACCAATCGGTCCGCAATCATCCAGCAGAGCAGGATGGGGATGTGGGCCACGGTTGCGTGCATTAACCACTTCGCGCGAGCGTTCGTTCGGTGACGGTTTGCCCACAACGACACTTGTAGGAGGAGCATGCCGAGGACAAGAGCGGCAAAAAAGTAGCTTATGCCCGTCATTCCAATGACGCTGGGCAGGGCGCTCACCCAAACCAGAATTGCGGACGTGATCACGATCTGCCGGAAAGTCGAATTTCCCTTGGGATCCACTACAGGCAACATTTTGATGCCGGCTCGCCCGTAATCCTCGCGGTACATCCAGGCAATCGCCATGAAATGAGGGAATTGCCAGAAGAAGAGGATCGCGAAGAGTACCCATCCTCCGAGCGAGAGCGAACCACGAGCGGCAGCCCAGCCGATCAGCGGAGGGAGCGCACCAGGAATCGCACCAACGGCTGTTGCCAGCGGCGTTCGCGTTTTGAGCGGCGTGTAAACGCCCAAATACAGCACGCTAGTCGCCAGCGCGACGAGAGCAGATAGGCCGTTCACTGCCATTGCGAGCCAAAGTCCGCCTGCAACAATCGTGCTCACACCGAAAATCAGCGCATCTCTCGGTTGCAACGTGCCAGAGGGTAGCGGGCGGTTCGCTGTTCGGCGCATCACCGCATCCATCTCGCGCTCGACGTATTGATTGAGCGCAGCCGTTCCGCCTGCGACGAGCATCGTGGCGAGCAGCGTGTTCAACATCAGGCCCCAATCGATCGCTCCCGTCGAACCAAGGTAGAAACCGGCCACAGTGGTTATGACGACGAGGAACGTAACGTCTGGCTTGGTGAGGACGACATAAGACCACAACTTGCTCGATGAATTGGAAACGACCGCCGCGCGCACGCGTCCCGCGTTGTCACTCATGCTCTGGCACCTTGCGTGGATTCAGCAGCGACCGCGATAGGAGGACGGATCATGCGATAACACGTTAGCGTAAGCAGCAGGGAAGCGGCGAGCGTCAATGCACCGCCCAAAACATGGGCAACCGTTGGAATTACATACAGTTCCGTCGGCTGGGCGTAAGCGGCGGTAGCATTGATCGCCCACCATGCCAGTCCGCCGAGGCAAATCTGTATGCCAAAGAAAGTGTGCAGGAGGAGCACGCCGCGCCGCAGTTCAGGAACGTGCCGAAAGCGCTTCTTCACCACGCGGCCGGCGAGCACGACCATCACTGTAACGACGCCAGCGCCGATCAAGTGAGGCGTCAAACCGAACGCGCCATGCCGGAACGCCGCGCCTAGAATCAACTGGCAAAAGATCACGATAGTGGTCCACAAAGTGATGCCGCGCGCGGTGGGTGTCACATTATCTTCCAACTGCGGCAGATCGCGCTGCCACCACGGGCTCAAATACAACGCTAATCCCACGAGTGTGATGAAAAATATTTGCGCCAGAATCGCGTGAGCTGTCGCTGTGATGGCGGGATATCCTTCGAGCACGCGAATGCCGCCGAGCACGGCTTGAGCGATCACCAGCGCAAAAGCTGTCCAACCAAGCTTGCGGGCGAGGGGGCGCTTCGCCGTGCGGGCGATCCAGATTGCGAGAATCAGCGTGAGGATTGAGACGGTTGCGGCGATTACGCGATGTGTCCATTCGAAGCGAATGCCGCCGACCAAGGGCGGAATGATGCAGGAAGACTTGCCAATACTAAGGCCGCAGGAGAGGGGCCAATCGGGCACGGAATCGGCTGCGTCGTTGCTGGTGACCAACGCGCCTGCCATCAGCAGGATCACGGTGACGGATGCGGTGAGTACGGCAAAGCGGTAGGCGCCGCGCGATACGGCGGCTTTGGACCTAGAGAGTACGTCAGACTTTTCGGGCATATCTGGCTTGCGGGTTTCCTTGTCGTGTTGCGACCTTCAAGAATAAATCCCCGCCGCCGATTTGCAAAACATAAAATTTTTGCGCTAAGCGTCGGGCACGTTGCTTCGTATAGCGAGCGAAAATAAGTGCCAGCTTGAGCGTCAATGGCATTGACGCTTGTGGCGCCTTAAAACGCGCTTAAGAAGGGGTAAAAGTACAAAATTGGCGCGGTTGGCATCCTAAATTTGCCAAACGGCTGTTGCGCGGGATAGTAAGCAGGTTGGATCAGTCGTGGAGTGTTGGCAGCGATGGATTCGACACGTCCGACCGAGTTCTTCTTCGCTAGCGCCTGCGGAATCAACTCGCAAAGTTCGCACCGGTCTTATGGGCAGCTAATGTTTTCCACTTAAGTGCGGTTTTGACAAACTGTTGACTTTTCCGTGAGAGTAGCAACAGCGAATTCTGCTATGTTCACGGTGGCGGATCGAGTTTCACACCTCGATGGAGGGGTGGCAGAGCGGTTTATTGCGTCAGACAGTTTGCTGATGGGCCCAGCCGGGCTCCGTGAGTTCGAATCTCACCCCCTCCTTTTTTTGGATTTCGAAGGCTGTTCCGCAACTGAAAAAGGAAACAAGCCGTGCAACCTGGCGTCCAGCCTGGAGCAGCGAGCGCTTCTTCCGGCCAAACGGCAGTTTCGCTGACCGTGGCGGAACTTACCCCTGCTATGCAGACCGTGTCGCAGCCGGACGTTGCGGCCGCAATCGGGGCAGTTGAGAACTTCAGCGATGTGTTTCCGGAATTCCTGCTCCTGCGCGAGCGGGCGCGCATCAGAAACCTATTTGTCGAGCCGGAGTGGCTGAACGCGTATCTCACGGCATTTGCGCCTTCGTGCGAGCCGATTGTTTTAACGGCAAGACAACAAGGGCGGCTCACGGGCGTTTTGCCACTCGTTCGAACGTTTGGCTTGTGGCATGGAATGCCCTCACGATTACTTCACGCCCCTTCAAATTCGCATTGCCACAGCTTTGACATGATACTGGAACAAGGACTTGCAGGACGGACGGCGGTCTCGGCGATTATAAGAAAGCTACGGGCGATCGATAACTGGGATGTGCTGGAGCTGCCGCGAATGGATGTGGCAGGAAGCGCTCTGCATGAACTGATTTCCGCCGCCGCTGACGAAAAATTGCTCACCGAGCAAAGCTCTGAGATCAGCAATGTGTTCATTCCAATTGAACCGGGCATTGGGCACGAGAAAGATGCGCCCTGGCAGAGGGAGGCGGCCGCCAACCTGCGAAAAGATTTGCGGCGTGTAGTGCGAGTCGTGATCGCGCATTACGGATGTGCTCCTCGGTTCGAGACGTGCACGAATCCGACGCTCGAGCAGATCTCGCAGTTCTATATGCTCGAATCGGCTGGATGGAAAGGCGCAGAGGGTTCGGCAATATCGTCGATGTCGCAGACGCAGCGATTTTATCTGGACATCGTGCGCACGTTTTCGAAAGCCGGACGCCTTATGATGAATTTTCTTTATCTGGGGGACGAGATTGCCGCTGGGCAGCTTGGCGTGATTACCGACGATTCTATATGCGGCCTCAAGCTCGCCTACGATGAACATCTCTCCAAATACAGTCCGGGCAATTTGCTGATCAACGAATTACTGCGGTTTTGCTGGCACAACGGGATCCGCAAGTTGGAACTCGGTCCCGACGGCATTTACAAGAGACGATGGTCGCAGCACGAAGTGCGGCTCGTATCATTGGCGATATTTAACCGTGGCTTTTACGGACGGTTGCTGCATACGTATAAGTTTGAGGCAAGGCCGCGCGTCAAGCGAGCCTTAGCATGGCTGCGGCCTCAATCCACCACCCGCGTGTGAATCCTTCCGCTTCTTAAAGACACCACAAAGAAGTGCTTGACCGCCAACGAACAGAGGTGCTACGTTTCTAGCAGCATTATGCTACAAAACTAGCATACAGCCATGAAACGAACTGCTCATGCCTCACTGACTCGGCGCGAACGGCAGATTATGGACGTGCTCTACAGGGCTGAGCGCGCAAGCGTAGCGCAGGTGCTCGGAGAACTCCCCGCCAAGCTGAACTATTCCACGGTGCGGGCGCAGCTCCGCGTGCTGGAAGAGAAGGGGCACGTGCGGCACGAAGAGGACGGTCCGCGCTACGTCTATTTTCCTGCTGTGCCGCGCGATGTGGCGCGCCGGTCCGCATTTCGACACCTCGTGGATACCTTTTTCGAAGGCTCAGCGGAACGCGCGGCTGCGGCGTTGCTTGGCGGGGAAGTCTCGCAATTGTCGGAAGAAGAATTGGATCGCCTGCAGCGGATGATTGCGAAAAGCAAAAAGGAAGGTGCGCAATGAACTTTGCCGGACGTTATGAGCCGCTGACTGCATTTCTGCTGGTGTGGACGGCGAAGGCGACTGTGCTTCTCGGCCTCGCGTTTATCGAGGAACTGGTGTTCCGGCGGAGATCGGCGGCGCTGCGGCATCGAGTCTGGGCGATCGCGATTGTTGGTTCGCTGGCGCTGCCGGTAGTTGCGCTGGTGATTCCCGCGTGGCACGTACTTTCTGCGCCTCCTGCAGTGACGACAAACATCTCGCAAATGGTGGTTGTGACGAACGTAGCCAGCCCGCCGCCTGCATCTGTGGCGCCGGCGCGCGGTCTGGATACTGAGATGCTCGTTGGCGCGGCGCTTCTGGTTTGGTTACTAGGCACGATGTTTATTGCTTTCAGATTGGTAGCGGGATTGGCGCGTCTGTGGCGCGTCTCCGCGTATTCGAAGCGGGCGCCTGAAAGCGCGTGCGCAGCTTTGGACGAGCTCCGCACATCGTTTGGCGTCCGACGCAAGGTTCGGCTACTCGAAGCGCCTAAGGCCGCGATGATGCCGATGACCTGGGGAATTTTCCGCCCGCGAATCATGCTTGCCGCTGACGCCGCAGAATGGGATGGCGAACGACGTCGAATCGTGCTGTCGCATGAATTGGCGCACGTCGCGCGTAATGACTGGCCGTTGCAGATTTGCGCTGAGGCGATGCGGGCGTGCTTTTGGTTTCATCCGCTTGCGTGGATTGCGGCGAATCAGATGCGCCAAGAAAGCGAGCGCGCTTGCGATGACGCGGTGCTGAATTCGGGAATCGGTGCGCCTGAATATGCAAGCCAGTTGCTTGCGCTCGCGCAAACTCTCAAGGGTCCGGATTGGCGTTTTTCGCTTGCGCTGGCAATTGCGCGGCCGTCGAATTTGGAACGAAGATTTGCGTCGATGCTCGATTCGTCGATAAGCAGAAGTCCGTTGTCACGAAGGGGCGGGATTTGTGCAACTTTTTTGGGCGCGTGCCTGTTGGTTCCGCTCGCTACGCTGACCCTTTCGGCGGAGGCACCGGTACGGGTCGAAAGCAGCGTTTTGATGCCGGAAACTGCCAATATGGCTGAGCCTGACGGCCAAGCCACCACGGCACCGGCATTGTTGACGAGCGAGAATCAGCTAACGCCGCGCACTGCGACGTCGCGGCGTCTTTCGGGAACAGAGCCTAAACCCGCTGCGATTTCGTCGGAGCGCCAGGCAAGCGATGCACAAGCAACGGCCGCCGTCCAAGGTAGCGGCGCCGGTGCAGTGGGAAGCATTTCGGGAACGGTAGGTGATCCCAGCGGGGCAGTGGTTCCCCACGCGACCGTGGCGCTGAAGGACGTCGCCACCGGACAACAGGAACA
>JBOGMU010000269.1:0-5495 GCA_050746865.1 Candidatus Acidiferrales bacterium | reverse complement strand
GGCCAGCCGTTCGTCGATATTGAGGGCGCGCGCGAGATGATCGATATGCTCGACGTGCTGCGCGAAAAGACCAAAGGCAATCTCGCGAAAGCGGATTCGGATCTGCTGGTGGAAGTGCTCGGGAGCCTCAAGCTGAGTTTTATGGAGATTTCAAAGGCTGCCGCGGATGCGATGGCGAAGAAAAAGATGAAAACCGGTGGGTGAGTGGTTAGCAAAAAGGCAAGAGAGGTCCTTCGGGCCGCTCTTCGCGGCCCTCAGGATGACGAAAGTTTTTAATTAGTGCTGATTAACCTTCCTGTGAGTTCATGTCGGCGATTCAACTGACAATATTGGGATCGGGAACGTCGATGGGCGTGCCGACGCTCGGCTGCCACTGCGCCGTGTGCGAATCGAGCGATCCGCACGACAAGCGCACGCGTGCGTCCGTGCTGCTGGCGTGGAACGGTCACAATGTAGTGATCGACACGACGCCCGATTTTCGTTTTCAGGCGTTGCGCGCGAAACTCGACCGGCTCGACGCCGTGATCTACACGCACGCGCATGCGGACCACATCATGGGAATGGACGACATTCGGCCGTTTAATTTTCATCAGCGCGCGCCGATTCCGCTCTATGGCAGCGAAGAAACGTTGGCACGGCTACGCGAGCAGTTCGGCTACGTATTTCGCGAAGCGCCCATGGGAGCTACGGTGCCGTCGGTGGACGTGCATCTGATCGTTGGGCCTATTCGCTTTCGCGGCGTGGAAATATTGCCCGTGCCGGCGATGCACGGACCCACCGGCGTGCTTGGCTTTCGGATTCGCGATGCGGCGTATCTGACGGACTTCAGTTCTGTTCCGGAAAGCTCGAAGGCGCTTTTAACGGGGCTCGACGATCTGGTACTTTCCGCGCTGCGCGACACGCCTCACGTGATGCATTCGACGGTGGCGAATTCATTGGCACTCGTGGAAGAGTTGAAGCCGAAGCGGGCTTGGTTCACGCATATCGCGCACGACTTGGGACACGAGAAAACCAACGCGCGGCTGCCGGAACATGTACGGCTCGCCTACGACGGATTGAGCTTTGAGGTACGCGGCTGATGGCGATCGCGAGGACATGGTCGTGCGAGGAGTGGGTTGAACGATTCGGCGCGGCGCGCAAGCGGACGGCCGTGACGATCGGGAATTTCGACGGCGTGCATGTGGGGCATCAGGCTATTTTGAAGCGGGTCTGCGCGAATGCTCGCGCTGCGGACCGGGTCAGCGCCGTGCTGACGTTTTATCCGCATCCCGCGAAGGTATTGCGGCCCGCGGAAGCACCAGCTTTGCTGGAAACTATCGATCAGCGGATTGCGCGGCTTGAAAGCGCCGGAATAGACTCGCTGCTCGTCGCGCGTTTTGACCGCGAGCTTGCCTCGCTTTCGCCGGAGCAGTTCGCCGAGGCTTTCTTGGCGACGACGATGCGCGCGGGCAGCGTGTTTGTGGGAGAGAATTTCCGTTTCGGGCATCGGCAAGCCGGCGACGTGAATTTGTTGCGCGAACTTGGCGCGCGGCTTGGTTTCGAGGTCGAGATTGTGGCGCCGGTTTATGAGGAAATCGACGGCAAGCGCTTGGTCGTCTCCAGTTCGGCGATCCGCACAGCGGTGCGCGAAGGGCGGATGGAAGAGGCCGCGCGCATGCTCGGGCGGCCATTTGCGCTGCAAGGGGAAATCCGCACGGGAAGCGGGCTAGGGCGAAAGCTTGTGGTGCCCACGTTGAATCTTGCGACAGAGCAGGAAACATTGCCCAAGCTGGGTGTATATGCGACGGAAACGATGGTCGCGGACGGGAATTACCGGTCTGTGACGAATGTGGGCATGCGGCCCACGTTTGACGGCGCGAAGCTGGCTATCGAGACGCATCTTTTGGGATTCAGCGAGAATTTGACGAGCGGGCCGATGGCGATTCGTTTTCACGCGCGAATTCGCGACGAGAAGAAATTTTCGGGACCGGAAGAACTGAAGCAGCAGGTCCTGCGCGATATTGAAACGGCGAAACAGTATTTTCAGCCGAGTCCGGCGTGCTAATCGCGTTCTGAGTTGTCGGCGTGCAGCCGCCGCCAGGCTGGCGACGGTGCAAAATAAAGGCGATCATACAAACGATTGATCGGCCGGCTAGCCGACCCTGGAAGTATTCTCAACCGGCTGTTCGACGGGCTTGCCGTCGCGGCAATCTTTACAGAGGCCGCCGACTTCTGTACGTGTCACGCTGATTTCGATGTCGAGATCGTCGGCGATCTGCGCTTTCAAATCCTCGTAAAGCTGAGACTCAAACTCGCGAACTTTTCCGCAGCGAACGCAGGCCACGTGAATGTGATCGCGCGGGCCGTGGCTTTCGTAATAATGGCGATGGCCGCGAAGGTGCAGAAGATCGAGTTCGTCGATGAGGCCGTGATTCTTGAGCAGGTCCATGGTGCGGTAGACCGTAACGCGCGTGATATTTGGATCGATCTTCTGAGCTCGCTCGAGAATCTCTTCCGCGTCCATGTGGCGCGGTGCGCCTTCGAGCACTTCAACGAGCACCATGCGCTGGCGCGTGAGGCGGATGCCGCGCGCCTTGATCTGCTGAGCGAGATGCCCGGGTGGCTCATGCTCATTGATGCGTTCGCCGGTAGACGAACGATGCGTGAAGGGAGTTTGCGACGGGTATTCGCTCACATTTCAAGTATAGCAGATGGATTTTGAGGAGTCCCATCACCCGACCGCAAGGTCGCCAACATGGCGACTCGTTCTGGAAATTTCTAATTCCCGGCACTGGCGCCTTTTGATGTGCCGCTCTCGTCATCTGAAGCGTCTTCGCCGAGTTCGGCAAGATCGTCATTTTCGCCGGAGCTGAATATTTCGGTAGCAGACGGCAAGGCTTCGGCGACAATTGCATCATTTGCGTCGACGTCGATTGCTTCTTCGCTTGCGGCTTCTGCGCGCGATTGGGCTTCCACCGCAGCGCTCATTTCATCAGCAGAATGCACCGATTCCGCTATGAGCGCGTCATTGGAGTTCACGTCGAGCGATTCAGCTTCGCTATTCGCTGCCGGTTCAGAGGCAACGGCATCCGCAGGCGAGAAGGCCGCAATGCCTTCGTCTGCGCCCAGCGCGGCTTGCGCGAGCTGCTCAAATTCCTTCAGGCTGGGGAGTTCGTCGAGATCGGAGAGGCCGAAACGCATCATGAATTGCTTTGAAGTGCGATACAGAATTGGGCGGCCTATCACTTCTTTGCGGCCAGCCGTGGTAATAAGCCGCTTTTCGAGCAGCGTTTTGATCACGCCACCGACATTCACGCCGCGGATTTCGTTGATTTCCGGCACAGTTGCCGGCTGCTTGTAGGCGATGACGGCGAGCGTTTCGAGCGCGGGCATCGTCAAACGCAGCGGCGGTTGCAGGCTCTTAATGAATTTGCGGACCGCTTCGTGGTGCTGCGCCTTCGTATAAAACTTCCACCCTCCGGCCACCTTGCGTACTTCGATGCCGCGTTCGTCCGTTTGATACGCAGCGGCGAGCAGGTCGAGCCCGGCGCGCGCTTCGGTCTTTTCGACGCCGAGAGCATTGGCAATTTGTTCCAGCGTGGCGGGCTCGTCAGCGGCGTAAATGATCGCTTCGAGCGCTGCTTGCATTTCTTGTGGTGTCATCGTTCACCCGGTGAAACAATGGCTTCCGCGTCTGTACGATCAACCAAAACGGCAAAAAAGAAGAGGGATCCTTCGCTTCGCTCAGGATAACGTGTGAAAATAAGTACATCGTGGGAGTTCACAAATATTGCTCCTCGATCTTTGCCATCGCGTCGGGACCGGCAAAAACTGCGTCGAACATTTTGTGCTTGCGCAGGCCGATATCGGAAAAGAGTTCGGACTGCACGAGCAGCACTGCTTGCATGCGGACCATTTCGAGCACGGCCAGAAGCGCGACGATCATTGCGTTGCGCGATTCGCAAGTATCGAAAAATTCGACGAGTGACACTGGGTCTTCGCTGGCGAGCAGACGATGGCGCAGGCGGTCCATCATTTGCGCGATCGTCACACTTTCATGACGCAGCGCAAATTTCGTGACTTCCTTTTTGCGTTCCAGGATCTGCTGGAACGTTTTCACTAGATCTACGAGCGAGACGACGAGTTCGCCTTCGACGGCGTCCCCTGTGTAAAGCGAACGGTCGGGCCGTGACCAGACATGGTCTTCGATCTGCTGCTTTTCGTAGAGCATCTGTGCGGCGTTCTTGAATTTTTCGTGCTCAAGCAAGCGATGTACGAGCTCGCTGCGTGGATCGCCTTGCTCTTCGGCCGACGCAAGCGGATCGGCCGGAAGCAACATTTTCGATTTGATGTGAATCAGTGTCGCGGCCATGTAAATAAAGTCGCCCGAGACGTCGATATCGAGTTTTTCGAGGCGATGCAGGTAATCGAGATACTGCTCGGTGATTTTGGAGATGGCGATGTTGTGAATGTCCATCTCCTGCTTGCGGATCAGATCGAGCAGGAGATCGAGCGGGCCTTCATATACGGGCAGGTTGATTCGATATGGAGTTGCCACGCGGTTAGCTCCTAACGCGCCTTCTGCGCTTCGTCCCACTTGAAAACGGCGTTGCGGACGCGTTCCATCGTGCTTTCCGCCGTCTTCCGCGCCATCTTCGAGCCAGCATCGAGGATATCCCAAACTTTTTGCGGGCGCGACTCCAATTCCGTGCGCCTCACCTGGATCGGCTCAATCCATTTCACTAAATTATCGGCCATGGCAGCCTTGCACTGGACACAGCCGATTCCGGCAGTGCGGCAGCCCTCTTCGGACCACGCAATTGTCTCGGGCGGCGAGAAAAGCTTGTGCCATGCAAATACCGGGCAAATTTCTGGCCGGCCGGGATCGGTGCGGCGCTGGCGTTGCGGGTCCGTCATCATATTGCGCACTTTTGTGCGAATTTCGTCGGGCGGATCCGTGAGCCAGATCGCGTTGCCGTAGGACTTGGCCATGCGGCGGCCGTCGAGGCCTGGGAGGCGGGGAGTCTCAGTCAACAGATAGCCAGGTTCTCGCAAAACCTCTTTGCTGGAAAAGAATTTCGAAGCGCCCTTCTCCGCGCGCTCCGCTTTTTCAATAAAATTCGAAAGCCCGTCTTCGCTCGCCGTCTTGCGAAAATGCAAATTAAGCGCATGCACCACGGTCGATCCGCTGGGTGACTTCGGGAGATCGTCACCATACACCTTTTGCAGGGCCTGAGAGTTTTTCGACTCAAAGAGTTCAGGCGCGATGCGAAATCCGAAATTGACGTTAAACCGGCGTACGACTTCACGCGACAGCTCCACGTGCGGTACTTGATCCTCTCCCACGGGCACAAGCAATTCCTCTCTTGGATCGCCATACATGACGATGTCGGCGGTCTGGAGCAACGGATAGCCCAGGAATCCGTACGTGCCGAGGTCGCGATCTTTTAAGTTTTCGATTTGCTCTTTGTATGTTGGGACGCGCTCGAGCCAGGAGAGCGGCGTAATCATCGAGA
>JBOGMU010000268.1:0-10507 GCA_050746865.1 Candidatus Acidiferrales bacterium | reverse complement strand
ACCGGGAACGGCTGCGTCGGCGAAGTCTTCTCGAGCGGAACATCGCTCTGCGGTACCGGACGCTCTTCCACGCCGTAGATCGGCTTGCCGTTGGTGCGGTCGAGAAGATAGAGCAGCGAGTCCTTTGCGATTACGGCCACGGCTGGAATCACCTTGCCGTTGTGCTTCACGTCCATCAGCAAGGGCGGAGTTTCGGCGTCGAAATCCCAAATGTCATGGTGTACGAGCTGGAAGTGCCAGATGTACTTGCCCGTGCGCGCATTTACAGCGACGATGCTTGACCCATACAGGTCGTTGCCGGGGCGGTCGCCGCCGAACGCATCGCCAGATGGGGCACCGAACGGCAGATAGACAATCCCGCGCTTCGAGTCCACAGTCATTAATCCCCACACATTGACGCCCGAGCGGTCCTTCGCGCTGTCCCCCACCCAGCCGCCGTAATTTGGCTCGCCGGGCTGCGGAATCGAGTGGAAAGTCCAGACCAGCTTGCCGTTGTGGATATCGAAGGCGCGCACGTCGCCCGCTGGCCCGGGACCACCACCCTCGGTCGTGCGCCCGCCTACGATGATCAGGTTCTGATACATCACTGGAGGTGATGAAAGGCCATCGCTGGCGTTCGGCAAGTTGTGGGTGATTTCCGGAGTATCCAGGTCGACAATGCCGTCGACGCCGAAGGCTTTATTGAGCTCGCCCGTCTCTGCGTCCAGCGTGAATAGTTTCGCATCCGACGTGCCGACCACGATCAGCGGCGGTGTCTGCTTATCGCCGGGATAGTATTCGACGCCCCGGGTCGCGGGGTCTCCGGTCGGGAGCTTATAAGTCCAAATCTCTTTGCCCGTAGTCGGGTCGAGCGCGGCGACGCGTCCGTAGGGCGTACCGATGTACATAACACCATTCACAACGAGCGGAGTATCTTCCGAGATGAGGAAGCCTGTGCCGCCACGGCCGAACCCACGAAACCCTTCCTGTGCCGCCTGCGCTGCGACCGCATCGCCGCCCCGCTCTGCCGCCGCTTCACCGCCAGCTGCTGCTCCGCCGCGCGCACCAGGCCCTCCGCGGCCGCTTCGCCCGCGTCCACTGAGTCCACGACCCGCGGGCGCGACGAAGCCGTCCGGCTTCATGTGGTAGACCCAAGCCACGGCGAGATCGTTCGCGTTTTTTGTGTTGATTTGTGTCAGAGGCGAATAGCGCATGCCGCTTGAGTCATGTCCGTATGTGGGCCATTCTTTTGCATCCGCTTCCTGCGCCGCAGTAGCTGCGAAGTCATCGTGCGACTTTTTGGCCGCCCATAAACCGCCGGCGAGCGCCATCGCCAAACTGGCGGTCAGAATCCCGTGAAGAGTTGTCTTTTTTTCACTCAACATGATTCTCCCCTGGTCCCTACGCAGTAGGACGCGGGCGCGGTGTCGCGTCCGCTTGCGTCAATCCCATGCGCCACTTGATTGCTTCGAGCCACATTGTTTGCATGCGCGGATCATCCCACGATTCATCCGTATGCCCAAATGTGGAATAGAACACACGGCCTTTGCCGTAATTTCTGGCCCAGGCGACTGCGAAGTCCTTGTCTGTGCGATGGACGCGCGGATTATTGAGGTTAACTCTCATCTCGTCCAACCGCGCGAGTACACGCACATACTTGCGCGAAAAGTCCTTCACTTGATAAATCTCATCGTGCGTCATGAATTCGCGCGGGAAAGCCTTCATGGCCGGGAATTCCGAATCTTCGACAATGATGGGAGCGTCGAACGTAGTCCACGAGTAATCGTCGAGATAGCCGCCGATCATCTCGCCGTATTCCGGCCATTTGTAGAAAGCTGTTATGGCTGTGTGGCAACCGATGAATCCCTTGCCATCGTCGCGGATGAACGCGAGCAGGTCAGCCCTTTGCAGGTCCGTTAGTTCAAGCTCGCCGATTCCGTAAAAGAAGATTGCGTCGAAATCGTTCAGCGTTTTGTAGTTGACAGCGTTACCGTTCGTATCGGGCACCGTGCTAGTTTCGGGGAATTGAATGGGGTGTTTCGTTAAAAGCTGTATGTCGGTATGGATATACGTGTCGAAAAGGCCGGGTTTGCGGCCGAGATCAAAGATCGTGGCCAGGACGTGCGAAACGGAATCGTGCTGGTAGATTTTTCGATGAACGTCGCCGATGGCGAGAATCTTTCTAGCAGGAGGCGCGGCAACCGCCGTTTTATCGAGCAGCGAAGAAGCGAGCGATACAGCAAGGAAGGAATTGAATTCTCTTCTGCGCATCATTCTTTCAGCGCCCTCGATTCGGAACAGCAATAAGGGACTGCTACCGCCGCAGCCCCTTATTGCGTCAAGCAAAAGCGATCAGAATATGAACTTCGTCGAAAACTGCATGATCCTCGGGGTGCCCACGACACTGGTAATTTGACCGAAAGTGGAACTGTTCATGTTGGTGTCAGGCCCTCCGAAGTTCGTGTGGTTGTCGAAGTTAAACGTCTCCCACCGAATTTGGATAGACTTGCTCTCCTTGATCTTAAAGGTGCGGCTCAGGGCTGTATCTACGTTGAAGAACGAGGGATTCTCCACGCCCTGCGCCCATGATGTACCAAAGGTTCCCAGGGCTTGAGGACTGTAGGCAGAAGTATTCAGATAGTACCGCTTTATCGGGCACGAGCCACCCGCGCCTAAGCTACACGGGTTGTTAGGGACGTCCTGGTACTTATTTGTCGCGTACTGATTACCCGAAACTTGCGCGTACGCAAAACCGGACTGGTTCGTGAATGACGTATCGACTCCGGTCGTTACGGAGCTGTAGGTGCCTGTGTGAAACCCGCCGATCACAGAAGCCTGCCAGCCGCCCAAAATCGCGTTGAGCAGGCCATTGGAGAACTTCGGTGTGCTTGCAATCAGCGACACATTCACAACGTGACGCTCGTCGGAGCCACAACTGGTATATGCGAGCCTCCGATAACTAAAATCAGGTTGCGATGGAGAGATCGGCTGGACTGCGGGGTAGTAGTTCCCGCCCTGCCATTCATTCTGCACCGGAACCCCAAGACAATGCGAGAAGGTGTAATTGGCCAGTAGGCTAAAATTGTGACTTAGCCGATGGTTGGCGGACAGGAGCAGCCCATTGTAATTCGATGTGGCTCCCGGGTCCATTTGCGGAAGGCTTCCGAAATCGGATGCTTGTCCCGAGACGTTCACGCCGTTTTCGTACATATATTTGCGCTGTGTATAGTTATTCGCACTGGATTTCGTAAAAGGACTAGTCGGAACAGAAGTCATGGCAGTCCCGGCCGCGGAGCAGGGATCACCAATCGGATAGTTGGCCGGGAGATTGTCCTTCTGGCCCGCGAAGGGTCCCGTCAGGAAGACGCCAGGCGTTGCACCAGCGACCGTGCAATTGATGCCGTTGAAACCGCTGATTGTGGAACTCGCGGCTGAGCCACTTGCGCCCGCTACACCGGGTACAAAGATCGTCGGATCCGCCTGATATCCCGACTGCAAGTGCCTGCTCGCGTTTCCGATGTAATTTGCGGAAAGCAACCATGAGCCGAACTGATGCTGAATACTGAAGTTCCACTGCATCGAGTACGGCGCAGGCATGTCGATGGGCTGGTTGGTGTAAGTTGCGTTTGCCGGGAATGCCGAATTCGGCGTGAGAACGGTAATTCCAGGGAACGGATCTCCACCAGGATAGTTCGCCCATGGCGTGCTAAACGGCACAACGTCAGACGTATTCGAATCTGCGCTGAGGATGTCGCCCCATGGCGGATTGCTGGCTTCATGGTTGTAGTTGAATAGTTCCGCCGCGTTATTGAAAATTCCAAAGCCGGTGCGAATTGATGTTTTTCCATCACCCGTAGGATCCCAGACGATACCGAGTCGCGGCGCCCACCTGTTGTAATGGCTTTCACTATTGGACTTGCCGGGATAGCCTGGATCTCCCGTAAAGAACACACCTGGGGGCGCATTCACGTAGACCTTCGTATGCTGCCCTGACACAAATGCCGGCATCTGGAAGTTGGACACGTGATCGTTGATATTTTTCGCCTGAATGTACGGCTCGAACCTTATCCCAAGTTGGACCGACAAATTGCGCCGAATCTTCCAATTGTCCGAGATATAGGCGCCGTAGTAAGGCGACCAGTCGTTGTCCAGGAGAGAATTGCCCTGAGTAAACGAGCCCGGAGTTAACAGGCCCGTAAAGAAATCAGCGTAACCGAGGCCGGTCCCGCCAGCGCCGGCTGAACCGAGTCCGGTGAAGCTAAGGCTGCCATTGTCCGGACGCGTGTTCACCGTATTGGCTACCTGATGAATGAAGTCAATACCGAAGGAGATTTGGTGTTTTCCGCGAACCCAGTCGACGTCGTCGGCAACCTGAAACAGGGTGCTGTTGAAGTAACCGGGATTGGTTCCGCCACCCAAAAACCCTCCAAAGCCGCCGGCACCGACGCTGATCGGAAAATAGTTGTTGACCAGAGAGTGCATCTGTATGCTGCAGTCTGGTGCATTTGCGTTTGCCGTACAATCGCCACCGGTACCGGTCAAGCCCGAAGGGTCATGGTTCGGGCCGCCAAACGGCACGGGTGTTGAAAGGCGAAGGTTTAAATCTCTATTGCCCGTAAGGCGGAGGTTGTTGATCAGGTTCGATCGAATCGAATACGTGTCGCCTATAGTGGCTTCCTGATCCCTCTCATAGGTGGACATGCGATTTAGTTCCAGGAAGTCCTTTTGGTCCCAGGATACAGGCTGGCTGTTGATGGCGAGGAAATAGCGCACAAACACCGAGTTATTCGAGCTAGCGTTGTAATCGACGCGCCCCAACGTCTCCTTATCAGTTAAATTCTGGGTAGTAGGGACGTTGACCTGCCCGCAAATGACCTGCTGCGGAGTCCCCGCGGTCAGAGCGGGCGGCAGATACTTCAAAATTGTTTGCGCTAGCGGGTTGATCTGCCATGGTCCCGTACCACTCCATGCTCCGGTCGGTCCGGACGCACCGGGATTCTGGAAATCGTTGCCCAGAGAGGTGTTTTTCGCCAAGCTGCACGTGCTGATTTTACTGGGAATGAGGAACGCCGAGAAGTCTCCATTCAGCTCGGCCGCCGTAGGCATATTTCTGGTCGAGCTGGTAGGGTTAGATTTGATAATGGTTCCTTGATATCCCGCGAAGAAGAAGAGTTTGTCCTTCTTTATCGGCCCGCCAATCACGCCGCCAAACTGGTTACGCTTCAAGCTGTCGCGAGTGGGTGCATCGGGCGAACGTGCGTTGAAAAGGTAGTTACGGACATATTCGAACGCGTCGCCGTGATAAGCATTCGTGCCGTTTTTCGTCACGATATTTACGGCGGCGGTAGAATTTTCCCCGTATCGCGCGCTTAGCGAACTGGTCTGCACGTTAAATTCCTGAATCGCATCTGGAAAGGGCAGCGCCGCGTTCAGGTTATTGCGCGGGTCATTGTTGATGCCGCCGTCCATCACGAAGTTGACGGTATTGCCTTGCCCACCGGCAACTGCATCCGTGACGACCGCGTTCGGCATTAACGTGTCGTTGCCGGCGCCGTAGTTCTTGTTCGAATTCAAATCACCCATGCCCCCTGCAGGGGTGGTGGCGCCTGAAAGGCTGATGAGCTGGGCAACCTGGCGTCCGTTTAAGGGAAGGTCTTCGACTTGCTGCTGGTTGATGACCTGGCCGACGCCGGTGCTCTCCGTCTCAACCATCGATGCGTTGGCCTCGACGACCACCTGTTGCGTCACCTCACCGACTTGCAGAGTGGCGTTCAAAACTGGGCTCACACCGACCTGGAGCACAATTCCGTTTTGAACGTATGTGTTAAAACCCGCTTTGCTGACCTGGAGGGAATAGGGGCCCGCGGGCAATTCCTGGATCGTGTAATAACCCTGCGCATTGCTTACTGCGGTACGCACAGCGCCCGTATTTGTACTCTTCATTTGGACCTGAGCGCCGGCAATAACAGCACCGGTCTGGTCGCTAACCGTGCCTGCGACCTGGGACGTAGAAACGGCCTGACCCCAGAGCGCCACGCAAAGGAACAAAATTGCGAGCGCACTTACGACAAGCTGCTTTGCTTTCATTACCCCACCTCCATGGCCTCCCGAGGGATGGAAGGCACGGAATGCCGCTGGCGACACACGGACATCCCGGATTTTTGCGTAACTGGCGAGGAATCCTAGTTTCCAACCCAAGTGGTGTCAACGCGGTAACAGTTGCGGCACGGTTAAAGCCCTTCGCTTTCGCGCGCAAGTGGTACCATCTGCGCGGCTTGTCACAAGATTGCGGCTTTGTTCTCGCCGCGCAGGAGAATTTCCGTGACGAAAAAGCGTTCCTATTTGCTTTTCATGCTCGTGGCCTTACTCGCCGCCGTGGTTGCGACGGCTCAGAATCCCGTAACGCCGGGCCGAGGCGGTTTTCCCGGCGGGCGCGGCGGACGAGGACGCGGCCCGCGCAATATGAAGACGCTGTTGATCTGGTCCGATACGCGCAATGGGATCGCACAGCACGATTCGACGTCGCACGCGATGGCCGTGATCGAAGAGCTTGGCTATGAGACCGGCACGTACTTCAGCTACATCCGCACCGACTCGAACGTCATTTCCTACAAACCGCAGATGACAACCGGCCAACCTGCGAGCGGTGGACCGAGCCTCGCGAACGTGGATGCGATTTTCTTTTTGGGGCATCGCGAGGTCCCGATCGACGCAGCGCAGAAGGCCGATCTGCTGAAATTTGTTCACGAGGACGGTAAAGGTTTCGTCGCCGCGCACGTGGCTACGACGGCGTTTTTGGACTGGCCGGAATTCGGAGATATGCTCGGCGGACGATTCGATCAGCACCCTTGGGGGCAAACCGACGCGAAAATCATCGTCGAGGATCCGGCGTTTCCGGGCATGCAGTTCTTCCCTCGCGTTTTCGGTTTCCATGACGAGTTCTATCAGATTAAGGATTTTTCGCCGGAGAAAAGCCGCGTGCTGATGCGCCTCGATACGAGCACACTCGATATGAAACGCCAGGGCGTTCAGGCGGCCGACGCGCCTTACGCGATTACCTGGGCGAAGACGTATGGGAAAGGGCGCGTGTTTTATTCCGCGCTTGGCCACGACGCATCCACATGGGACAACCCGGATATTCGGCGCATGTGGTTCAATGCGATCGAATGGGCGTTGGGTTTGAAGGATGCCGATGTGACGCCTCAGCCTGTTTCCACAACTACGCCCGACGCGGTTGAGCAGGGACCCGGACGCTAGGGCAGGCCGAGCTGATTGAAAAGAGAGGAAAGTCGTGGGTCGCTAGCAACAGAATCGAATTTCGGATCGACCTTGATCGCGACAAGTTCGAAGCAACGATCATGGAACGCCTTTGTGAGCCACTGAAAACCTTGCTCAAGCTGATTCAAGGCGAAATAGATCGAAGCTAGTTCGAAGGGCGAGACGTAGCGGCGCTTCGATTGTTGCTGCAATTCGTCCAGTATTTTGTGAGCTTGCCTTGGCTTACCCGCGCGCGCAAATGTGCGGCCCAAAGCGCCCTGAATTCGTGGGCTCGGCGGCGAAAGCTGGATGGCGCGTTGAAATGCTGCGATGGCCTCTTCAAAATCCTTTCGCTCATCCTGAACCAGACCGAGCGTCCAATAGGCCGCCGCAAAATGTGGATTCTGCTCGATCGTATGGTCGCATTGTTCCAAGGCCAGCTCGAAGTCGCGCTTGTAATAGTGCGTTACGGCAAGATCGCGCGAGATGATCGAAGAGACGGGATCAAGGGCCAGCGCGCGGTGCAATTCCTCTAACGCTTCATCCAGCCGCGCCAATGGCACTAGACAGGACATTGCATACCAATGGTGTGCGCTCGCGTAGCGCGGATTCAGGCTGATCGCACGCTGAAATTCGCGCTCCGCGCCTCTCCAATCCCAATCCTGCGTCGCCTTCACGTGCGCAAGAGACGTGTGAGCCTCCGCCGAATCCTCATCAAGTAGAACGGCCCACGCTGCATTCGATGCCGCTTTGGTGCAAATCTCTGCAGGTGCGAGAACGCCATAGTGAGCCAGCAATCCGTGCGCGTCGGCCAGCCCAGAATAGGATGGCGCGTGATGCGGGTCCTCGCTGATGGCTCTGTCGAAGAACTCAACGGCTTTCATCAGGCCTTGTTCGGTGCGCTGATTCAGATGATACCGTCCCTGAAGGTACAGGTTGTGCGCGGCGAGATTCTCGGTGGGTCGTTTAGCGGCACGCGCGGATCCAGTATTGATAAATTCAGACTGGAGCTTCTTTAGAATGCGCTGCGCGACTTCTTCCTGCACGCGGAGTTCGTCCTGCGAGTTTCGATCGATAACTTCCGACCACAAATAGCAATTGCTTGTCGAATCGATCAGGCTGGACGTAATTCGCAGGGTGTCGCGCGATTTCCGCACGCTTCCCGTTACAATCATCGCTACGTTCATTTGGCCCGACGGATCCGAACTATCCTGCAGGCGCTCGGACGCGGCCACGCGAACATTCTCCATGCCAGATAATGCGTGAATGATCTCCTGTTTGAGCCCGTTGCAGAAGTAGGCGAGATCCCGACTCGAGCTGTCGTCGTCGAAAGGGCGCACAAGAATCGTGTTACGGCTGACCAGGGCGGCCGAGACGGTACGCTTCATCGCGGACGTTTCGCGCCGTTGGAATACGGGTTCGTAACCACCTTTCGGGAGATCGATTACGATTTCGTCGTTTTGACCTTCTTCCCGATAGTAGCGAACAAGCCGGGCGCGAAGGCGCCTGGCCTGCACGCGGACAAGCGGATCCATACGCGGATCGAAAGATGATTCCTTTCCGAATACCTCCACGCCGATAAGGAACTCCTTCAGTTTATCGCCACGCGCAGCGAGCATTTCTTCAACGATGAAGCTCAGAAAACCCTGGAGCCTGTCGACCTGCCGGAAAGCCTTGCTGGCGAGGATTCGGCGAAGTTGCTCCCGGATCTTTTCGTCGGTTTCTTTGCTGACCGCAATGGTTGTGTTCTTGTTCGGCATGAAACGGATATTGGCGGCATTGTACAACAGCTTTGGTGGGCGCTACTCGCGCTTTGGTTGGAACGGCAGGTACTTGCGGTTCCGCCTAAACGGAGTCGGTGTTTTGCAGGCGGGTTCTGGGGTACCCTTTACGGTGGCGGTACGGTTACAGGCTTGTTGCCCTGTCTCGGGAACAGTTAGGATCACAGCCCCATGACAGATCAGTCGGCGCAGGACACGAAATCCGCGACCAGTCAGAAAGATGGCCGCTCGATTGGCACCGTAACTACAGAGAACGGCTCAGGTGTTTCTCGTGAGACTCGCATAGCTGCTTACCAGTTGGTTGATTATCTGGAGCGTCTAGGCGTCGATGTCGTATTCGGGCTTTGCGGGCACACGATCATTGCCCTTCTCGACGCACTTGGAAAAAGCAGGGTCCGTTTTATCTCCATGCGCCATGAACAGGTGGCGGCCCACGCTGCGGATGGTTACGCGCGCGCTTCCGGTAAACCCGGCGTTCTGCTCACGCACCTTGGGCCTGGACTGACGAACGCCACGACGGGCGTTGCGAACGCGGCGCTTGATTCCATCCCCATGGTGGTGATCGCGGGAGACATTCCTTCTTACTACTATGGCCGGCATCCACATCAGGAAGTAAATCTACATAAAGACGCCGATCAATACGATATCTATCGGCCTTTCTGCAAGCGCGTCTATCGAGTGGATCGCGTGGCGGACTTGCCGCGCATCGTGGAGCGCGCGTTTCATCTTTGCACGACCGGCCGCCCTGGACCTGTGCTTGTCGACGTGCCGATGGACATTCTATCTGCGGACTTGCCCGTAGGTTCATTTCACAAAGAGCCGCCTCCGGTGGCCGCTTCGACAATCGATCAGTCCGCGGTAGCTCGGATTATTGACGTATTGGCATCCGCCGAACGGCCACTGATTTATGCTGGTGGTGGCGTTATCTCGGCCCATGCCACGCGGGCGCTCGCCTCGCTTGCTGAAGCGCTGGAAGTTCCTGTCGCGCACACGCTGATGGGAAAGGGGTGCCTGCCGGATGGCCATCCGCTGCTGATCGGGCAGACCGGCTTCTGGGGCATACCGATCGCCAACGAAATGTGCCGCAACGCAGACGTTATTATTGCCGTGGGTACTCGTTTGGCTGAGGCCAACTCAAGTTCGTGGAATCCGGAATTCACTTTCTCCATTCCACCAACACGATTGATTCATGTCGATATCGATGCCGCCGAAATCGGGCGGAATTACCCAACCGAGCTTGGAGTCGTAGCGGACGCGAAATCGGCGCTTTCGGCATTGGCAGCGGCGGCACAGGGAAAGAGCCATCGCGCGCGGCCGAGCCTGCGCAAAAAAATTGCAGATGGCCTTGCATCGTTTGCCGCGAGCTGGAAATCGGAATGGGACTCGGACCAATTTCCCCTGCGGCCTGAACGCATTTTGGGCGAACTCAGAAAAGCGGTTCCGGAAGATGGATTTATTGTGACAGATGTTGGTTGGAATAAGAACGGCGT